>CANIHJ010000018.1 GCA_947467385.1 Deltaproteobacteria bacterium
CTTCAGTTGCTCAAAGCCCGTGATGACGTTTGCGCTGCCACCGATAATAGCCCGCGTCTCTTTGCGGAATAGCGAGGGATCGAGCTGCGTGCCGACCTCGATCTTCTCAATCGGGACGAGGACATCCAGTGTTTCTGAGGGGTTTTGCGGCACTGTGGCCAAGGCAACTTGGCCCGCTTGCGGCGGTTTGGCTGCCACTAGATAATACGCCACCGTCCCTAAACACAGGAGCAACAGCGCCACTATGGCGATGGTAGAGATGCTGTTATGTCCCGCCCCGGGACCGGGGCGTTTCGGCTGAGCTGACACCATAAAAAAGATATGCCGACACCCCCTCTAACTCCTTATCCCCACCGAAGCAAGGGCAGAGACATCAGGTCAGAGCGGCTGTCGGCAGTAACGTCGGCTACGGCCTAGTTGCCGCCGATTGCACCCGCCGCGGCATTGAGCTGCGCAGTAGTGTTTTGGCCGAGCAGCTGCACTGCGCCGATCGCCACCACGGCAATGAGCGCCACCAACAGAGCATACTCAACCATCGAGGCTCCCCTCTCCGAACGTGAATCCTTGGCTATTACTTCTTGCTTAACCATACTATTTACTCCTTTCATAAAAACTCGAGTGGCCTTGCGGTCCCCTCCGACCATCGGACTAGCGACAGCATCCAACCACTAACCATCCGGACGTTCATTGACACCTCTTTTAGGGTAGTCGTGACCGAAGCTTATGGGCAAGCCAAATTTTTTTGCTCTGCCCCCAAAGATTCTTACCGCAAAACGAAAACTCAGCTAGCGGGTTGAAATCTCCTGCTTTCTCCCAAACATGCGAGCCAGCCAGCCCGCAGTGCCGCTGCGCGCTCTCCTCCGCCCAGAAGAGCCCGCTCCTGCGCCGTTTTCAGGGCCCTGCGCCGCCTCGCCCGCAACATCTTGGGCCCCCACTAATCCCAGCTCCCGGGCGATCTTGTCGAAGGCCTGCTTCATGGACTTGCTCCCCATGCTGTAGAGCGTTTGGCCGCTTCCAGGCCACAGGGCTGCGCGAGCCTCAAACGGAAGCGCCGGAAGCCGCCACGGCTTGTCACCGAGCCGGTGAGTCGGCTCAAGCTCGGCGGCAGCCTGCTGCACGGTCATGAGGGCTCCCGAGGAGGGGTTCACCAGGAAGCACAGCCGGTCGGAGCTGCCTAGGAGCCCCTTGATGAACGAAAGGTAGCGGTCAACTGCCGTGAGCCCGAGGATCGTGTCGTCAAGAACAACGAGGACCACGTCAGCGCTCCGGATGATGGAACCGGTCGTTGGGCCGATCCTCCCGCCGGTGTCTACGAGGATGACGTCGAACAACACCCGCGAGAGCTCAAGGATGCGCTGCGCAATCTCAATGCCGTCGGCGTGGCAGGCGAGGTCCATCGACTCGGCGAACTTGTCCGGCGCCATCAGCACCGATACCTCACTTGAGATAGGCACGAGCGCATCACGCATCGACTCGCGCGAGATTTCGCGACTGCCGTTGATCCACCCGCTCACCACTTTGGCTTCAGCGCCATTGACCGTCAGCGAGCGGCTGAGATCCCGGGTCTCGACATCGAGGTCCCACAGCATCGTGCGGCGATTGTAGGCGCTGCACACCTCGGCGAGCGCTGCGGTGGCCGATGTTGCGCCGACCCCGCCCTTGGCCTGAACCACGGCAACAACAAGCCCCTCGTGCGTGCGGCCGTCCTTGCGGAAATCGGAGTGAACCGCGACGAGCTCCTGGAGGAAATCGAGCGGAGATGCGCTATCGGGGAAGACCTTCCGCACACCGACCGAGTGCGCCGAGCGAAACGCCCCGCCGCCGTAGGCGCTGTCACTCACAAACATCACTATCTGGATCCACGGCGCAACAGCATGTGCCTGCCGCGCTATGGCAATAGCTCGCTCTCCAACTCCCGATCCGATGACCAGCACGTCGGCCTCGACAACCCGCTCGGCAAAGTCCTGCTCGTTCACAAGCTTGACCTTCAGGTCAAGCATCTCCATGTCACTGCGGCTGAACGATTCGACTCTTCGGGCACAGAAGGCCTGCGACTCGTTCGTGCTGTCAACGATGAGTAGTTTCATGGCATCATCCCCTAAAATTGAAGCTTCTCTAAAAGCCCGGGCGCAAATAGTTTCAGGAAGAAAACCCCGAAACCGATTCCCACGAGCGCAGCCACGCCAAGAGCGACGGCATCCGCAACAATCGACCGCCCCTCCTTCGCCGGGCTGGCATACTTTTTCGACAGGTCCGTAATCTGTCCGCGCCCCTTGGCCCGCAACGGGTTGGAAGATTTCGCCGATCCCCAACCTTCGGAAGCGACATCGGCGGCAGGCTCAACTCTCGGCGACTTGGAGGCACGAGAGGCGGCCTTCTCGACCTGCGTCTCAACCGCATAGTCAACGAAGGCAGCCGTGAGCACCTCGGTTGCCTCCATGCCGACACTATCCTTGATCGTTCCTGCCCGGGCTCGCCCCGCAGACGCCGGGGTGTCTATCGGGCCGTCCGACACGGCGATGTTGGTTTGCTGGGCAAGATGCGCTGCTCCGTTGCCTGGCGGCGGGAGATTGTCGGACAGCTTGGGCCCCACGTACTTCGACATCTCGCCCGAGGCGTCGTTTGGAAGAAAGAGCCCCCCGGTGATGGCGGAACGCATGCCGAGCTCCGACGCCAAGCGCTGCAGATCGAAGAACATCTCCATGCCAGCCTGGTAGCGGTTTTCCGGCTCGCGCTGCATGGCCTTGAGGATAATTGCGTCGAGCTGCGGTGAGCACTCGGAGCGATGCGTGCTCGGTGGCTCAGGGTCTGTCTTGAGGCGCTTGGTCATCGTTGCGTACACGCTATCGCCGCGGAAGGGCGACTCTCCTGTGACCATCTCGTACGCAAGTATGCCGATAGCGTAGATGTCCGAGCGCCAATCGACCTGCGAGCGCAGCATGTACTCGGGCGCAACATAGTCAATCGTGCCGACCACGCCGCCATGCTCGGTGAGCTTGGGGCCGTGCCGATTGCGGGCGATGCCGAAGTCGGCGATCTTCACGTTTCCCTCATTGGTGAGAAGGATGTTCTCTGGCTTCAAATCCCGGTGCACTATGCCGGCGTCGTGAATGGCCTGCACGCCCGCAGCCATCTGGCTCAAGAGCCGAATGATCTCGGGAAGTGCCATGCGCTCGGTTTGGCTCAGTCGCTCCGCGAGGTCGCCGCCGCCCACGAACTCCATCGTGTACGCCACAAGGTCGCCGTCTCGGAGGTACTCATACGCGCGCACGACATTCGGGTGAGAAACCCCATAGGATGCGAGGATCTCATTCCGGAAGCGCGCCGACGCAATCTTATCCTGCGCCACCTCCGGAAAGAGGACCTTCACCGCCACCATCTGCCCCTGCAGCTCCCGGTGACGGCACGCGTACACCAGCCCCATGCTCCCCGAGCCGAGGCACTTCACAACCTCGTACTTGCCGCCGATGACGGTGCCGGGCTGTAGGCTGATCAGGTGTTCATCTGTCATGGTCACTGAATGCTATCTCCCTTTAGGAATTCGCTCCGCTCATGACGAGGCAAACATGAAAGGTGCGCTCCCCGAACCCCACAATATCCCCGTGGTTGAGCTCCGCCTTCTCGCCCGAGAGGAGGATCTCCTCCCCTGTTGAGAACTTCCTGATCCGCGTCCCGCTCTCTGAAAGCTGGTCCAGAATCTGGATAGAACCCCCTGCCGCAACCCGCATCACCGCATGCATTGGCGAAACCGACTCGTCGTGAAGCACTAGGCAGCTTCCCGAGCCCTCCCGCTGGCAGGTGACGATCAGGCGGCCCGTGCGCAGCTCAAGATACGAGCCGTTCTCATCGTGATCGAACGACACGAGGAATCCAACCAGCGGGGTCACTGACTTCCAGGCGATCTCCTCATGCCTCTGCTCCGCGTGGGCATCCATAGTTTCCTCCTCGACGTGAACAAATCGCGGCATTGGGTCGGGCCTAAATTCCGGCTCCTCGACGGGCCTCCCGGCTGTCTTTATGAACCTGGCTGCGGGCAGCGGCTCTTCCTCGACCTGATTCTCAAATCCCCCTTCAGCCGCCTCATCGAGCGACTCCGGCTGCCCGAGCGGTTCATCTGAAAGGAGGCCGAGCGGATCCTCAAGCTCTATGCCAAACGGCTGAGCCTGGCGAAAATGCGGGACCTCCTCGTCCATGGCCTGCTGAGGCTCGAACACTCCATCCTCGGCGATAGGGGCAAGCGGCTCAACAGCTTCATGGCCAAAAGCACCCTCCTCCGCATGCGAATTCTGCCCATACTCGTCATCCGCCGGAGGCGGCTGCTTTTTGACAAGCATTTCGCTGCTGACCGGAGGAGTTTCCCAGTGCGGATCAGCATCTACTGCTGGGTCTTCCAGACCGCCGACCCGTCCGGACGGCGATGTCCCGCCAAACTGGCCGCCGATTCGGGCGCGAACTCCGCCCGTCGCCTCCGAGTTAAGGATCACCGTGTGGTTTCGGGCGCGAACTCCCGATCCAACCCTTGCACGGCCCGCCTGGCCCCTCGGTCCCTTTTCATTAGTGTCCTGCATAGGGCAACTCCATCACCTCAAAAATTTCATCAAAAAGAACCCGGCGATCGTGGCAACCGCGGCAAGCCCGCTCATCAGCGCAAGGAAAAAGACGTGCCTCAAGAAGCCGCCTGCCACCCTGGGCTTTGCTTGAGCCGTCGAAATCTCCCTCTTGGCCTTGGCGCGCGCCGTCTCAGGCGCATGCGGCTTAAGCATCCCCGTGAACGGGATGATACTGACTGAAATATTGTCGTATCCCCCACGCTCCCGGGCGAGCTCCACCAGCTTCTCGCAAGCCTCCTGCGGCGAAAGCGAGCATGCGATCTGCCCAAGCTCCACGTCGGGCACGAGGCTATAGAGGCCGTCCGTACAAAGGATGACGATGTCTCCGTCATCTCCATTCTCGGATGGCCACAGGTACAGCTTCTGGGCTTCGATCTGGGCGTTCTGCTCCGAGCCGAGGCACCTCGTCAGCACGTGCGCCTCCGGATGGTTGAGGGCATCTTCAGGGCGGAGCTCCCCTTCATCGACCAGCCTCTGCACAAATGTGTGGTCAACGGTAAGCTGCTGCACTGCTCCGTCTCTTACGAGGTAAGCTCTCGTATCTCCAATGCTGCCGACGATGGCCTCATGCCCATCAAATCTCAGCGCAGCCACTGTCGTTCCCATGCCGGCGAAATCGGGATTGTGCCTGCGCAGCACGATGATCCGGTTGGCCTCCCGGAGCGCGCCCAACAGAATCTCGTCGCCCGAAAACCCCTCATGGGATTGTGAGAGGTGGCGCACAATCGCATCAACGGCCAGCTGGGCTGCAAACTCTCCGCCCGCAGCTCCCCCCATGCCGTCGCACACGACCCACGTTGTCGCTTCACCATCCTGAACTGTTTCGACCCGATCCTCGTTTAGGTCTCGGTCACAGCCGATGTCGGAAAGCGAGTAAGCTTCGTCCACTGCGTGCCGCTCTGTGCGGCGCCCCCGTGACTCCTTTGGCTCCTGTCCTCGAAGCATATAACGCGCCTATCCTCCCTGCGTGAGGCTTGGAAAATGTACGGCGCGTCTGCCACGACTATTCGTAGTCGGGCATTCCTCCGCTTCCCAAAGCCTCCATCTCAAGTCTCGGCAAGAGCCCCTAAATCCTGAATAGTCCCTCTCTTTTTTGATGCCGCTCGGTTCATTCCTTGTATTCCCGGACGTCAGAAAGATCTTGTCGGCCGACACAAACTCTTAAAAACCGACTATTCCCAACAGATTCAATTCCCTAAGAGGTGTGCCGAGGGGTGGCTAGAGATCCGCTGTAGGAGATTTCCAGCTGTTGGTGGCCCCCCGAACCGGCTAACATTCCTAGGTGTTACGGTCCGTATTTTTTAGCCCAAACTGTGGAGGTTAGCTCTGAGCCAGCGTTCTAACGTGTCGACCGCCTTTGTCATTTTTGCGGTTGCATCGGTCATCATCCTCGCTCCCTACGCAGGCTGCCACCTCCTCACCTCGCGTCCGCCGGGCGAACAGGTCACGCCCAGCCCCCAATCTGCCCCTATGGCCGAACCAGTTACTGCACAGGAGCCGGAGCGGCGTGGTGATAGTGGCTCCCCAGAAGGGGAGGAGGCAAAGGCCTCCTCCGGCCTCTCAGAGATAGAGCAGTTGTTGAGTAAATAAAGGATAAATAAGTCCTCTGGGTTGAACTCTCAGCTGAGCGGTGTGAGTGTTGCTGGAGCGACTAACAAACAGGCGATAGGTATGGTTACCCTCAATCGGATCTACACTCGAACCGGCGACGACGGCTCAACCGGCCTGGTTGGCGGCGCCCGCATTCGCAAGAACGACCCGCGGGTTGATGCGTACGGAGATGTGGACGAGCTGAACTGCCATATCGGCATCTGCGTTACGATTGCGAACAACGCTACCGAGGCGCACATCCGCGATAGGCTCATCCTTATCCAAAACGAGCTCTTTGACCTGGGCTCGGAGCTCGCCACCCCATTCGGCGCGGGCTGGGAGGGGATGCCGAAGACAGAGGCTTCGCATGTTAACCGGCTTGAGTCCTGGATTGACGAGCTCAACGGGCCATTGTCGGACCTGAAGTCTTTCGTGCTTCCCGGCGGCACTGCCCTCAATGGGCAACTTCACCTCGCGCGGGCCGTATGCCGCAGGGCAGAACGCGCCATAATCTCGCTTAACGACATCGAGCAGGTCTCGGGCCATGTGATCCAGTATGTCAACCGATTGAGCGATCTCCTCTTCGTTATGAGCCGAGCTGCGGCGCAGGCCGTGGGAGCACAGGAATTTCTCTGGGTACCAGGCGGCTCTCGGCCGCAGCCGCGCAACGGCGGAACGAAGGCCAGCTAGAGCACCTCACCCTCTCGTTTAATGGGCCGCGGTCGGCATGTCCACGCCGAGTGCGTACGAGAACACAAGCTTTCCCCCCATCGTCCCCACCCAGAGGGTCAGCCCAAGCTGCACGAGAAGAAACGCCCAATAGAGCGCGGCAAACAGAGCCTTGCCTTGCCGCGCTATGCGGCTCACCCAGTGAAACGTGCCGAGCAAGAGCGCGTTGATAAGAAGAAAGCGGCCAGCGGCATGGTGCCGACCCAGGTGCTGCTCTGCCGCTTGCCCAAGTTCGGACAGCCCACTGCTTGCTTGGTACCCCGAAAGGAAGGCGCCAACCGTGCTGAGCACGACAGCAGAAACGAGGGCGCTTCTGAGCGGCGCGTGCGCTCGCGCGATTGCCGGAACGCGCTGCAGAGCCTCAACCACGCAGAGCATGACGATAAAGGCCAACGGCATGCCGCTGATTGGCGGGTGAAGCTGCACCATACGCGGCCACCATAACGGTCTTTTGGGAATTAGGCTACGGTCACCGCTGTCTCTTCACCAGCACTAGGGTCACGTCATCCCGAAGAAGGCGCTCTTGGCGGAAGGCGTTAAAGTCATCGAGGATAAACCGCAGCATTTCAGACGCTGAGCTTGACGGGCTTGTCCTGGACAGGGCACTAGCAATGCGGTGGATGCCATAGGAAGCCATGGCGCGGTTTTGGGCCTCACTGATGCCATCTGTGAACAGCAGTAGAGCATCACCAGGCTGAAGCTGGTCCTCCTCCAGCGAGAATCGGCCTGCCTCGTCGAATCCGATGGGAAACCCATCCCCCATCAGCTGCCGGACCTCAAGCGGGTTTCGTGAAAGCACGAGCGCTGGCGGATGCCCGGCGCGTGACCACTGCACCTTGCCTGACTTCGGGTCATAAAGGCACGCCCCCATGGTCACGAAGCGGCCGGAAGGGACTTGGGCCTGCAAGAGCCGGTTCATTTGGGCCAGCAGCTCGTTGGGTTTATTCCGGTCTGAGGCCGTCATGGCGAGCTTTGTCATGCTGCCAATGAACGCTGCAGAGAGGCCGTGCCCCGAGACATCAGCGATCTGCAGCGCGAGCTTCCCCACAACATCGACGCTGGCGAAATACCAGTCCCCACCAACCTCCTCAAGCGGCTCGTACGACACCGCCAGCTCAAAGCGCTCATCCGCCGGAAGCTGTCGAGGAAGCAGGCTCAACTGAATTTCGCGAGCCTCATCGAGCTCTTTCTTGAATCGTTCGTTGTGGTCCCGAAGCGCGGCGTTGATCTCGGCCAAGGTTCCCTCAAGCCCATCACCCCCAGCCTGTTTTCTGAGCCGCAGCTGAGTCGCGATGCGGCCAGCGAGGGTTCCCACAGAGAAGGGCGACTGGACGATATCTACTTTTTCGATGATATCCGGCTCATACAGCTCTGAGTTGTTCTCTGGAGAGATACAGACGATGGGGATACCGCGGGTATTGTCCTGCGAGCGAAAGAACGCGCAGAGATCTCCAACGTCTCCCATAGCGCGGCCGTCGATCAGGATAAGGTCCACGTTGGTGCGGGTGAGGAGATCCGGAAGGGCCACGTTGTTCGATGCGCCGAGCACGGCATAGCCAAGCCTCTCAAGGAATCGAGGCAGCTTCTGGTCGTTGTCCCCCAAATAAAAGATCAGGTCCATCTGCTTAGCCGATGAGCCCCCTTGTGCAGCGGCCCTTTCCCCTTCCATTAGTGGGTATCGGCTGCCAGGCCCTTGAACCAAAGGAAAGAAAGCGGTTTTTCTCAATAGGAGCCAGGCCGTCCTCGAGCGGGCCTAAGGTATCATAATGCTTGGGGCCACTGGTGGGTGCCGCATACGCGGCCCGAATCAATAGTGCCGGCAAGCGCCCTCGTCGCTGTACTCTTAAGGCGTCACGGCCTCACCGCGCGGTGAAAGCGGGCTGGCGAGCCCATGTAGATCCCGGGCTTCGTAATATTCCGTGTGACAACCGCGCCGGCGCCAATAACAACATCGTCGCAAATAGTAACCGGTAGGATCGTCGCGCCGGAGCCGATGGAGACCCTAGAGCCGATGGTAGTCTTGTTCCAGTCGGCGGGATCTCGCGAGGCGCCGCCGGCCTTAAACAGGTCATTCACGAACATAACGCCATGGGCGATAAAGCACTCATCGCCTATCGAGACCCCTTCGCATACAAAGGTGTGGGACTGGACCCTCGTACCCTTGCCGATCGTGGCGCCCCTCTGAATCTCAACGAATGGCCCAATAAAGGCCCCATCGCCTATCGTGCAGCCGTACAGGTTGGCAGGCTCTATAACCGTTATCCCCTCCCCGAAGGAGACGTCCTTAATTCCGACATGAAGTAGGCGGGGGGCACCCATACGCAAAGACCTTACGATTGAGCAACAATGGGCACAGTACCTTCAGCTGCGCCGAACGGTGCGCGTCACGGCGCCGGATTGAATCCTTTACCATCGATGCGCGCCAACACCCATGGCTTTAGCATTTCGTACCACCCCTTAAAAGGCTTAATTTTCGAGTATCGCCGACCACCGCCGGGATACCTCATGGTGATCGGCACCTCAACGTGGCGGACACCCGGATCGCGAAGAACTTTTCCGTAGAGGTAGTATTCAAACCCGTACGTGTTGAGCCAACTTGCTTTCCAGTTAAACTCGGCGCGCTTGAGCAGGTCGAGGCGATACGCCTTATACCCGCAGGTGGCGTCAGTAAGCTTGATTCCGTACATCAGCCCGACAAACACATTGACCATCGGAATGCTGTGCTTCCTAAAGCTTGGCAGGTTTGGAGAGTCCCCGCCGGGAAGGAACCTGCTGCCCGTCACATAGTCTGCGCGACCGTCTGCGATCGGCTCAAGAACACGAGGGAGCTCTGCCGGCAGCATCTTACCGTTGCTTGCTATAACGGAGAAAACCTCAAATCCGCGCTCCATCGCCCATTCAGTCGCTTTCATGAAGCTATGGCCAATTCCCAGATTTTTCGCGAGATCGATGTAGTCGAAACCACTTTCCCTGACGAGCCTCTCTGAGCCGTCCGACGATCCGTTGTTGACCAGAAGCACAGTGATGCCCGATTGCGGCTGCGCGCGCAGCTCCTGCAGCACGAGAGGAAACTCATCGATTTGGTTGTATACCGGAATGAACAGGAGCGTCTTCATGAACCTCAGCTGTGCACTGGCCTGGCACCCAAATACGGGACCGATAGGGCTTCATGCTCTTCAAGAAGCAGAGTAATGCCCAGGATGGTCGACCGCAAGGAAGAAGCTGCAGCCGGGACCTCAGCAGCTTTCGCAGCAGCTGATGGTCCCAAAAACCGTGAGCAA
This sequence comes from Deltaproteobacteria bacterium, assembly GCA_947467385.1. Lineage (GTDB taxonomy): Bacteria > Bdellovibrionota_C > UBA2361 > UBA2361 > OMII01 > OMII01. The sequence continues at coordinate 10,211 of CANIHJ010000018.1, forward strand.
CGCTAGGCCGTCGGCATAGCCTGTGCATGGGGGGACTCTGGTGGAGCCGTCGGGAGAATGGCCGCAACTGGCGCGAACTTATACCAGAGCCACATGTTATCAAGCCCCTGAAGAACCTCCGGCGTCTTTGCCGTCCTGAACTGAAGGTACAGAATCACTGGCTCCGCGTTCAGCGGAAGCGCCGCCTCCATCTTCTGCGCCGAGGGATCGCGTGAGACAGAGAGCAGCTCCTTGGAGATTGGGCTCCCCGTCTGCGTCGCCACGGAGAACGCAACGGGCACGAATCCCCGAAGGCGGAACTCTGGATCAGAAACCTCAAGAGTCACTTTGAGCACCTCCCCATCAACAGCCACGCTTTTCACGGCCACTCGAGCCGCCGGCGGCTCCTGGAAGTCTCTCGCAAGGTTGGCAAGAAATACCAGAACCGAGACAAAGAAGATCTGGAGAGCAGCTCGGGGCATGATCATCTTGCTGAGAAAGCCCCCGCCCTGGACCCGCAAAGTGTCGAGCCGCTCCGTGCGATACGGGTCAAGGCCCGCTTCGCGCCAATCATGTTCATCGACAAGGCCCAGGCCAAAGCCGAGAGTCGTATAGGTCGCCAGGAGCCAAAAGGCTCCTTCGCATCCCGAGCTCAGCGCCGACCATAGGAGCGAGCGACCATCCGGATAGGGGACCGAACATAGCGCAACAAGAAGGAGCATGATGGCGAGCGGGCCGGCAATTGACCCAAGGGCTGCCCTGGGCGCTTTCTTGCTCATGCAGTAGGCCTGCGCTGCCGACCCCTTTAGGCTTGCGCCGAGAAGGGCCGAGGGAAGCGAATAAAAATAGTATCGCAAGCTCCAGACAATCCCGATCACCAGCAGGAATATCGCCGGGACCATGAGCGACGATTGAGGGCTAAGCATCGCGATAATCAGCGGCAGGGTGCACATCCCCCACAGGGCAAAACCAAACAGGCACGTGCGCAGAAAAGCCTTGAGCAAGGAGCCTGCGCGTTTACCGTGCGGCTGCTCCAGCCGCCGACGGACCCGCCTTATTACCGCGAACATCACCACAACCTGGAGCAGCCGATCAAGCGCAATAAGAGCCAAGTACGCCCCTTCCGAGAGCTTGGGAAGAAAGGCCTCGAGTACTGCCGGAATCGCAAGCACCGCAAAAAGCAGGGGCAGGATCGCTCTATCCTGGTGCAGCAGCGCTACCGTGACCCTACACGCCCCTTCACTGGGCGACTGCGCGCTTTTTGTTGTGCTCCGCACCGATCGATCGTTCATGGCTCAAGCCGAAATGAATCTTGCCCGGTAGACCATACCGGACACCGTTCAGCGTTTCTATACCCTGTTGTGCGCGGTGCCAAGTGAGGGGCTACGAGCCACCAGCCAAGGATGCCGGTATCGAGAGACGCCACGATGGGTCGCGCTCAATTCCAACCTCCACAAAGAGGGTGTCCGAAGGCCCTCCGAACGTGCCGGGAGCCATCGCAAGCTTGTAGTACGGCAGGGGCGCCTTCGCCGGACCATGAACAACCGAGCCGTCTGGTGCGTAGGCGCTCTCAGTATACTGGGAACGCCACAGGAGCTTTCCGCTGCGCTCCGAGTACACGAGCGAGGAGAGGTCGTAGGTGCATGCCGTGCTCATGGCATAGAACCCTCCGGAATCCCGGCGCAGCAAGATCTTGAGGTCGGAGAAAAAGGTTTCGCTTGGCCTGGCGAGCTCTGCAACGCTGCCAAGCTTAAAAAATCCGGCTGGTCGCTTTTGGCCGCCGCCGAAGCATGCGCACAAGGTGACAAGAGCAGCCGTGCACGTCAGAGCCAAAACGGTTTTATAGAATCTGGCGAATGAGCCGAGCCGGCAGTAGGGGGTTCTTACTGAAGCCAAGGGAGTTCGCTCTCAAGATTCTTGAGCACGTCGCGCAAGCCAACCCCCTCAGGGGCGACCACGACTCCGCCATCCACCTGGCGGGCAAGCTTTCCGAAGAGCTTCTCCTGGTCCTGCTCACTTTGGGCGCCCTTAACTTTTTTGACAGAGTCAGCGCCGAGGAGATCGAGATCCTCTTCAAGCATATCCCTCTCTTGCGCCAGGATGACTAGGCGGTGGCCGTTTATGCAGACTGAAGCGGGCTTTTTGCCGATGTAGGGAACGAAGAAGTTATCCATAGTTACCCGAGTAAGTTAACCACCAGGTTCCGATATTTCAACTTTTTCGCCCAGTTTGGGGCTCACGCTGAAACCTTTAGCTCCTGGGGCGAACTAATCCATCCTGGCTCGGTCACTTACAGCTTTTTTGTGCCGATCGAGCCCTGTATACACGACCAGGGAGCTCGGTGCCAACAATCAATTCCGCGAGCTCGGCCGCTTTGCACAAGCGGTCGAGGTCGATGTTGGTTTTAATGCCCAACTCGTTGCAAAGGTACACGAGGTCTTCCGTCGCAACATTTCCGGCTGCGCCCGGCGTGAATGGACATCCGCCCATGCCTCCCACCGAGGTCTCAAAGATCGAAACACCCTCAAGCAGCCCGGCATATGCGTTCACCAAGCCGAGGCCCATCGTGTCGTGAAGGTGCAGCGAAACCGGTATTCCGAGCGGTCTGAGCGCCGTCAGGCACTCCCGAACCGTCTTCGGGCTGCCCATGCCGACCGTATCCGCCAGGCAGATCTCCGATACTTTTTCCCCCGCAGACTCGCAGGCCGCCGCGAATCGCTTCACAAGGCTTACGACCGTAGAAGCCGATATGCTGCCCTCATACGAGCAGCCGAAAGCTGTCGAAACCATGATGCCATGCAGCCGCTTGCCATGCGCCCGAAAGAGCTTCGCCCACTCGGGCACCTGCGCAACACTACCGTCGATCGTCAGGTTGCTGTTCGCCTTGAGGAAGGAGTTGCTGGGTGATGTATATATCCACCCGCTGTTCTTTAGCCTGCCAGTCTTTTCGGCGCGCTCAAAGCCCTTGGCGTTCAGACAGAGGGCGGTAAACTCAACGCCGTCGGCCTGTGGCAGCCGCGACACAAGCTCTTCAGCATCAGCCATCTGGGGCACCTTGTCACCTCGAACGAAGGAGGCTACTTCGATGTGCCGTACGGATGCTGCGACAAGCGCCTCTATAAGCCGCAAGCGGTCCGCTACGGAAACCACTCGCGGAAGAATCTGAAAACCCTCGCGCGGGCCAACCTCACGAATCACTACCTCCTGCGGCATCGTCACGTGCGTCATAGGCCCTTCTTGGAGTGGCTGAAAAGCTGCTTGATATCACTGGGAACGCGCCCTTGGTCCCCCCAACACACGGCTGACAGGTCACGCCATATAACCCTGGGCATCACTTTGTGTAGTCCTGAACGAAGTTTCGGCAAGCAAAGCTGCCCGGGTCGAGATGACACGCACGCTTCTGATCTATGCAATACCGGTCCTCGCCCTCCTCAACGAGGCCCCTCCCCTGCCCACGACGTGGAGCTCCCCCAGAGCTTGCGTCCGATGCGCTCAAGCACCGCATTACCGCCTTCTGAATGTCTTTTTCTTCAGGCGCAGCAGCTGGAGGAGGCGCCGTGTCGGAGATCGAGGGAAATTCCGACTCTTGAGCTCGGCCGATTTCGGGTAGCGCCACCACAAGCAAGGCGGTCGCAACAAGAAGAGGGACAAAGAATCGAGTCATAAAAACCAGGAGAGTTTGTGGGCGAGTTTCCCCTGTATCAGAGGACCACCACACCAGGTCTACCTACACTTCGCGCAAACTCCGCCGAGACGCAACCCACCAAAGCACCCCTGAAAAGCCCATGGCAATGGTGGCAACCTGCAGTCCTAGCGACAGCGCCATCGCTGACGAGCTCGCAAAAGCTGATCCCTCTAGTGCGTCTGCAACGCTCCCGATAACGATCGGCCCCAGCGCACTTCCCAGCAGCTGTATCATGAAGATCGTCACTCCCTGCGTCAGGGTCTCGAGCCCCCGTGGAGCCCGCTCGACGATGACTGAGTTGAGGGGCGCGACCCCAGCGAACAGCGCGATTTGGGCGACAAAACAGAGCGAAAAGAAAAGGAACGGTGACGGTGCCAAAAAGGCTGCCCCCAAGAACGGAGTGCCGACTAGGGTCGTAATGCTCACGAACAGAAGCAGTCCCCGAATCTGGTGGTTCATGCGGGCGGCTATGAATGAGGCGAGATAGCCTCCCCCAAGGGAGCCAACGAATCCCGTTATCGCCAGGATGTAGCCGAAGTATGCCGACACCACGCTCTCTTCAAGCCCCAGGCTTGTGCCGTGCCTAACCACAAACATCGCAACGCCGTTGAGGGCGAAGGTATTGAGAACATAGCCAAAGATGACAAGCGTTAAGTCCCGGCGGGCGAATATCTGCCTGCATCCGTCGACAAATCCCGCCGCCGGGGGTCTCCCGTCCTCTTGAACCCGTGCCTCAGCCTTGATTCCGAAGAATCCCAGCGACAGAAGAACGCCGGGCACCGCTGCAAGGAGAAAAACCTGCCGCCATCCCCAGTGCGCAGCTATCTCGCCACCAGCGACGTACCCTAAAGCAGAGCCAACGGGGATTGCGACGTAGAAAAGCGAGAGCGCGTTGTTAAGCTTGAGAGTGTCCGGGATGCGGCTCTTGAGATATCCAGGAGCGATGGCTCCGAAACTGGCCTCGCCGATGCCCACCAGCGCTCTCGCCGCAAGAAACGAATAAAAGCCTCGACTAAAGCCGGTCAGCGCGGTGCATAGGCTCCACGTGAGAAGCCCGAGACCCATAAGCATCCGGCGGTCTTTGCGATCCCCGAGGTAGCCAAATAGCGGCGAAAAGATGAAATATCCGATGACGAAAGCTGCGCCGAGAGCTCCAGACTGTGAGTTGAGGAGATTGAACTCGCTCTTTAGGATCGGCTCGACCGAGTGCACGATGTAGCGGTCGAAATAGTTCATGATATTGGCGATTGTCAGGAAAACAAGAAGTCCCCAGGGCATATATCCCCACTATCGCACGAGAATCCGCCCCCCGTCGTTAAAAAAATAATGTCGGAAGAACTGCGGTCCTAGGCTGCCACGCGCTCAGCAGCGTCCGACAGCACCTTCTGCTGGGCTGGGAATCGCTGCTGAACAGACTGGATAAGGGCACGAACGCGCTCCTTGTCCTCTGGAGTGATGGCAAGCAGCGAAAGGGTATCAACGGCTCCGGCTGCCGCAAACTCGCCCTTCTCAGCGAGCTGCTGCAGCACCAACTTGACCGCATCGGTGCTCTTGTCGGAATCAAGCAGCGCCCTGCTCAAGCCAAGCACCGCGATCTCTGCGGCCGTCCGCTCCGGCGACCCTGGCTTGCCTGCCTGCTCCCAGTTGATGGATGAGAGGATCGATGAGGTCGTGTCGAAATCGCCAAACCGAGCGGCCACAAGCCCCTTGTAAAGCGAGGCGTATGTGCTGAATGGCGGGGGAGACTCAAGCCCCACGAGCATCAAGCCAAGACGATCGCGGAGGCGGCCAATCTCTTCGCTCTCCTTCTTTGCCTTGTCTGCTGCCTCGGTACGGGCCTTGTCATCTTTAGCCGCTCGCTCTTCATCCTTGATCTTGAGCAGACCCTCCTGCTTATCAACGAGCGAGCGGTAGCCCTCCTGCACCTCGCCCAGGATCTTGGTGGCATCGGCGCGCTTCTGCAGGGCGGTCGCCATAAATCGGTTGTAGCCGACCATCCCAAGCCCAAGGGCGATGAGGCAGCCGATCAGGATGCGCCAATTCTTGGCCACGAACTGGACAAAGGGGTCATCCTTGCCAGCCTCAACGATAGCCGGATCCTCAAAGATGTTGCGACGCGGCTTGGCTTCAGCGCCATCAGAACTTCGGTCCTTCATGGGTATTGTCGACACAGCTTTGGTCCGGGAAAAGTAGCCCTAGGTTATATTGGCTTTCGTAGCAGAGCAGGGGCAACTTGTACAGGGAAGACCGCCGCCGCCCCTCTACATCTTGTACTTAAAGTCGTCGGCGTCGAGCTGGCTCAGGATCTCGTTCCACTTATCCTTGTCTATTGCCCGAAAGTCCTTCGATGACTCCTCTTCCTCCTTCCCCTCCTCTTGGTTGATTTCCTGCTCTCCGTGTTGGGGCGCAGGGGAGGGCTCGCCCGACTGGCTTGCGAACGCTATTCGGGCCTGGTCCAGGACTGCCTGGGCAACGTAGATCGGCGCAGTGGCGCGCAGGGCCATAGCTATGGCATCACTGGGTCGCGCGTCCAGCACAAGCACCCTGTCGCCCTGGCCGAGGATAAGCTCCGCAAAGTATGTTGAGTCCTTGAGCTCCGTGATGACGATTCGTTGGACGGTGATGCCCAGCTCAAGGAGCAGCTCGTAGAAGAGATCATGGGTAAGCGGCCGCGCCATCGAGACTTGCTTGATAGCGCTCGCTATCGACGTTGCCTCCGCTATCCCGATCCATATCGGAAGCGTCACTTGGCCCGACTCGTCTTTTAAGACCACAATAGGTGCCTGCGTTGCCGGGTCGAGCACGAGGCCCCCGACAAACATCTCCACCGCAGCTTCATGTACCATGAGTACCAACCTCTCCCGTCCAGGACCCGGCCGCGCCAGCCCCTGGGGGCGCAAAGCCCATACGGCATGGTACCATGCGCCATTCGGGGGCGTCTACGCAAAGAAAACCCTTTGCCTGCAAGCCGATAAGACCGCCTAGCTGAGCGGCTCGGCGATCAGCGTAAAGCGCTTGCGGTCCACTATACGAACCCGCGCGAGTGCGCCCAATGAAAGCCCCTCGAAGGGCTTCACGAAATTCACCATGAAGTTTTGGGGTATCCTTCCCTGAAAACAGTTTTCGTGGAAACGATTGTAGTTATCGATCAAAACCTCGGTCTCTCTCCCAACCCAAGAAGCGAGCTTCTCGTCCGTAATCTTCTCCTGCCGCGCCTGCAACACCTGCAGCCGCTCAAGCTTCTCCTCCTGCGTCATTGACTCACCCATCGCGGCAGCGGCTGTGCCTGGGCGGGCAGAGAAGGCATACGAGAAGGTGTTTTCAAACCGGACGATGTCCATGACCTCAAGAGTCTCTCTAAAATCCTGCTCAGTCTCGCCCGGAAAACCCACGATGATGTCGGTGGTAATCGCCATGTCCGGCACGCGGCTCCTGAGCTGCTCGATAATCGAGAGGTACTTTGAGCGGCGATAGTTGCGGCGCATGAGGCGCAAGATGCGGTCGCTTCCCGACTGAAGGGGCATGTGGATGTGGTGGCACACCTTGGGGTTCGACACGACGAAGTCGATAAAGTCCTTGCGAACCTCCTGGGGGTGCGGGGATATGAAGCGAATGCGTTCAACGCCGGGGATCGCCGCTATGCGATCAAGCAGCTTCACAAAGCTCAGCCGGGGACTGAGGTCAAGCCCGTATGAATTGACCGTCTGCCCGAGGAGCACGATCTCCTTGCTGCCGCGATGCACAGCAATCCGGACCTCGCGCTCTATCTCATCGGCAGCCCGGCTGACCTCGGGGCCGCGCGTTGTTGGCACGATGCAGTACGTGCAGTTCTTATTGCAGCCCCGACTGATAGAGATGAAGGCGGTTATATGGGCCGTTTGGCCATGCCGCGTCGGGTCAGACTCCGCAAATCCAAGCGGCAGCTCCTCCCACTCATCCCTATAGTTTACCGCAACCTGCGGAGGCGCCCCCTGTTTACGAAGCTGAATGAGCGAGGGGACGAGCGAAAGGTTGTGGGTGCCAAAAACGAAATCGACCCCCCGGCCAGCCTTGACGATCTTGTCGCCCTCTTGCTGTGCCACGCAGCCGCATACCCCGATCATCATGCCGGGGCGCTCCCTGCGGAGACCCTTCATCTCGCCGAGCATGCTATAGAGTTTCTGTTCGGGTTTCTCGCGCACGCTACAGGTGTTGATGAGGACGAGATCTGCCTTTTCGGGGGCATCGACCGGCTGGTACTCCTTCTCCAAAATCTTGTAGAGCTTCTGCGAGTCGTACTCGTTCATCTGGCAGCCGTACGTGCGGATGAAGAGCCCCTTCTTCGGGCTTGGCGCCGCCACCTTTTTTTCCTGCTCAGATTCCATGATGTACCTATGCGGACGTCGGGCCGAGGACAGGCCCTGTGTAGCCGGCTCGCGCTACATGTCGGATTCGACTGAAACGATTCGAACTGCCGGCTGCGGAGCCGCCTGGTCAAGCGCTGTCACGTGCTTCTCAAGCGCAAGCCGGAAGGGCTTGCTTGCCCCTGGCTTGAGGCCCATGTTGCGAACCTCAATCCGGCGCTCATTCTCAAGAATTTGATCCTGCAAATCAAGTTTATCAGGTGTGGTAAAGCCCGCGAGAATTACGACATTCCGGACAGTTGCACCGCCTGAGTTGAAAAATTCGCCAGTTATCGTGAATTTCAGCTCGCACTCATTCGGATTCGCGCACGACTCCCCGGGAACCCGGTGCACCTCGAGGTTGCGCAGCGCCAAAAAGGGCTTGGCGCCCTCCTTCGCCGCAGGCGAAGACTCCGGGCTAGGCTGACCAAAGGGCTGGGCCTCCTGTCCCCAGAGCACCTCAACTTGGTAGTTGGTCAGTCCCTCCGACGGCAGCGTGAGCGAGAACGGCGTGGCCACCCCTGCGGCGAGCACGGCAGACTGCGGAGCTAGGTCGCTGACTCGGTGGAACGAGAGGCGCTGCTGCCCCCGGTCATCAAGCGCCGCAAGCCGAACTACGACCTCCTTGGGATCCCACTCGTCTTTGGGTGTAATCCTGCCCTTGATAACGATATCCGCGCCGTCATAAAGCTCCTCAACAACCTCAAGCTTGAAGGGGGTTATCGACGGATCGATGCCAGCTGCGGACTCAATTGCGCGCGGCTTCTTTGGCGAGCTCATGCCGAAGCATCCAGTGCCGCCCAGCATGAGGACGCACGCTAGTATCGCTGGGCCAAACGGCAGCGCCGCTATTCTGGGGCGAGCGCGATTAATCATCCCTGCCCCTCTACGACCGACATGTCCCGAAGCTTCCAGCCCTCTCCCATCGAGAACTCCCAGTGCTGCTCATCCATGCGAGTCTCAACGATATAGTATGGGACCTTGTAGTACCGGATCTTCATGTAGACGGTCGCCTTTCTCGCATCGTCGTCCCACTGAATGTCGTCGATCTTCGCCTCGACGACTCGCTCAGCTTCGCCAAGCTCCTTTATCTGGCTCCCGATCTCCTCGCGGCTTTCCGGAACCACGACCGAAAGCGCCTTCATTCTCTTCCCCAGCATCAAGGCGTCAGAGAACTTCTTGGTTTCCGGCTCAAGCAAAGCACGCCGGTCGGCAGGCGTTGCCCCCGTCTCACGAAAGGCCTGAATGAAGGGCACGACGAGGCACCCCGAGCACACTAGTGAAAGCAGCGTCACTGCCACATGCCTGTATACTGCGCGCATCATCTACTCCTGTTGAGTTTCTGGGGCGGGATTTTCAAGGTCCTGCATCTCTTGCGGATCGCTCTCCTGCGGCAGTTCCGCCGCCCCAGGAGCAACTTTTTCCGTTGGAACATGGGACGACTCGTCCTCTGGGCTCACCTGCGGCTGCTGTGGTCCGCTCTTGAAAAGCTTTCCAAAGAAGCTCTGGAGGTGGCTCTTGTCACCCTCAGATAGGTAGCTGCCCGCCTTGCGCGCCGGCATGCGAGCGGGATGCACAACGGTTGGATGCTCGTGGGCAAGCACCTCCGCGCGAAGCTGATCGATGAGATCACGCGCCGCGACGATCTCATCAGGCGTGGGCTTTGCCAGCCGCCTCTGAAGGTCCGTTCCGGCAGCGAAGATGATTGCTCCAGCGAAAAAGCATATCAGAGAGAGAAACGCTACGTTACGGAGTCCCGACATAATCCCGGAAGGTTACCTCAGACTCCGCCGCTATGGGAAGGACACTTTCATGCCGCGCGGGGGATCTCTCTACCGGCGGGCAGGCCCTAATAGGCGTTGCGGTTGCGGAACCCCCGAAAGAGGGTCAGGACGAGAATCTTGATGTCGAGAAACAGGGACCAATTCTCGATGTAGTACAGATCGTACTCGATGCGCTTGTCTATAGAAGTGTCCCCCCGCCAGCCGTTCACCTGCGCCCAGCCCGTGATGCCCGCCGGAACCTTATGGCGCAGCATGTACCGCGGTATGTGGCGCCGGAACTCCCGGATGTATACAGGCCTCTCCGGACGGGGGCCAACGATCGACATGTCGCCCCTGATAACGTTAAGGAGCTGCGGAAGCTCATCGAGGCTCGTGGAGCGCAGGAATTTTCCTAAGGGCGTGATCCGCTCGTCACCTGGCTTGGTCCAGCCGGGCCCTCCTGACTCCGCATCGAGGTGCATCGTGCGAAACTTGATGATGCGGAAAGGCGTGCCATCGAAGCTGACCCGCTCCTGCTTGAAGAGCATAGGGCCGCGCGACGTGAGCTTCACTAGCAGCGCTATCAGGAACATAAATGGCGAGAAGAGCACGATAATCGACGACGCCACCAGGAGATCGAGGAAGCGCTTGGTGAAGAGGTTAATGCCGTCGAGCGGGCACTCCTGCAAGCTTATGACAGGCAGGCCCTCGAACTCCTCTATCGCGCCGCCGATGCTCGCAAACTGGTAGAGATCGGGGATAATCTTGATATCCACGATTGAGTCCTTAAGCTGACCCATAATGTCTGGCAGCGCTTGCTGGTCTTCCAGGGGAAGCGCAACAACGATCTGGTCGATATCCGTTCGGCCCACAAACGAGCCTATGTCGGCATAACTTCCAACGATCGGCACCCCGCCCGGCCCCCGCCGCTCCTCACCCTCCTTGGAGAGGCAGCCGAGAAGTTGGATACCGAGCTCTTGGTGCATGCGAACTCGGCTGACGACATCCGAGGCAACCTTGCCCGACCCCACAACAAGCATGTAGCGCAGGTTGTATCCCTTGCGCCGAAGCTCCCGCAGTAGGAAGCGAAGCGCCGTTCGCTGCAGCACCGTAAGAGCTGTAGCGATCGCCCAGAAGTAGACAAACACAAGACGGGAATACTGGACGCTCTTCTCTCTGAAGAGATAGGTGATGGCGATGAGGAGAAGGATCGCAAGCGCGTTGGCATTCACCAGCACCCACAGCTCACGCGTTCTACGGACTCCTCGCATCGGCCGATAGAGCCCCATGCGCCTGAACACGAATGCCCAGATGATCCAGATGAAGATCAGCATCGACACGTAGTGGATGAACTCCGGCACGCCCTTGTCGACCGGAACAAGTCCGGTCTCAAACCGGAGCCAGAAGGCGACGAGCCAGGCCACGGAGACGACCAGCAGGTCGACGACCATGAAGAGATACTCAAAAAGCTGTCGCTTCTGCTTTAGCATCCTACACCTTGAGACTTGACAGGCGGGGCCTCGGCATTTGCTGCCGCACGATCCGAGGCGGCAAGGCCCGCGTCACGGGCAAACTGCTCCCACGAGGCAAAAAACCTGGGATAGCCAAACGCCTCTGCGCGGGCAGCCAACTCACTCGCCACAAACTCGCCGCGAGCCGCCCTGTACAGGGCGACCGCCTCGACGAGCGCCCCCGGATCCCCGTGGCCCCTCTTGTGAATAAATACACCGTAAGGATTCCGCTGGACAAGGACGGAGTCGCTAGAACCGCGCGCGCATCCGAGCGATTCGCGTATTCCACCCGCATCGACCGCTATCACGGGCCTGCCCGAGGCTAAACACTCAACTGGGACTATGCCGAAGTCCTCAATGCCAGGAAAGATGAGGGCCTCACAGCGGCTGTAGCACTCCCACAGGAAAGCTTCGCTGACGCGCCCTAGAACCTTCACGTTTGGCGGGGCCATCTCCCGAATCTTGCGCTCTTCAGGCCCTCCCCCCACGATCCAGAGCGGGAGATCCATGCGCCGAAACGCCTCAACCGCGACGTCAATGTGCTTGTACGGAACGAGAGCACCAGCGCACAGGAAGAATGGCCCTGGGTTGCTTGCAAAGATAGCGCGCTCCTCGCTGGTCAGGCCCTGGCTCGTCCCGCTTCGCATGCGCACGGGTGGGGGAATGACAGCCGCATCACGCCCATAAAAGCGGCGGATGCGCGCCGCAACGAACTGGCTGATGGCAACGAAGTGCCCAACACGCCGGGCCCCGCGCCGATCCCACAGTCGCAGCAGCTGCAAAAGCGGCTGCGCCAGGTAGAAGGCCGGTCCGGGCAGGTATGACCGCGCCTGATCCCATATGTAGCGCATCGGAGTGAAGCAGTAGCAGACATGCGGCACTCCCCGCGGAACGCGTACGTTCTTCGCCGCCGCATGGCTCAGCGAGATAACCAGGTCGTAGCCGCGCAGGTCGAACGAAGCGATGGCGAGGGGAAAGAGCGGAAGCAAGCGCCGGTAGTGCCGGCTAATTCCTGGCACGCGATTGAGAAAGGATGCTTTCTTCACCCGGCTGTCGATGCGCCCTGTCGTGCTGCCCGGAACGTGCACGAGTGTGAAGATGTCCGCATTCGGGTAAAGCTCAAGAAAGGCCTCAAGGCATCGCTCCCCTCCCCGCATGCCGGTGAGCCAATCATGCACAAGTGCAACCCTCATCGGGCACCTCGCGACCGAAGAGCATCCTCGTACACAGCGCGCACTTCGTCGGCAACACGCCGCGTTGAGTACCGCTCAAGATGGCCCGCAATGGGCTGCCGCCCGTGAGCCGCTCCGCACTCAAGCCCTGTCCGCATAGCAGCCGCGAGCGCGTCGATCGACACATCCGCCGCAGCCGTGTCGCGCTCTGTAAGCAGCTCTTGAAGCGCAGCGATCGGCCGGCACACCACCGGCGTTCCTCGCGACTGTGCCTCAAGCGCAGGGAGGCAGAAGCCCTCAAGGCGAGAGGGAACAACGAGAGCGGCAGCCTTCGCGTAGAGGGCAGAGAGCTGGCTCGGCGAAACGGCACCCACGACCACGACATCCCCGATCTCCTCCGCAAGCCGAGAAAGCTCCCGCGATTGCGAAAATTCGGCGGCGCCGTACCCCGCGATGACGAGCTTCGGACATGTCGCCGCAACGCGCCGCCACAGCGTATCCCGCCTGAAGTTGCGGAAGGCGAGCAGCAGATCCCGAGGCGCCTTGTGGGGCTTGAGATTTGAAAGTACCGACAGGAAAAAGGACCCGGCTCCCTGCACCTCCGTCGGAAGGTCAAGGATGGATGAGGGCCCCTTGAGAAAGGGCGCAACCGCGTTAGGGACATGCAGCACCTTCGCGCCGTCTACCCCCGTGAGATCGAGCACCGCCCGGCGAGTCGCCCCGCTGACGGCGAGCACCCTGTCAGCGCGGGCAACCGAAGATCGAATGAGGCGCCTCGAAACCCAAGGGTAGAAAAAGCGCTCTGGCTGCTCGATGTGAATAAGGTCATGCACCGTCACGACTGATGGAATCGCAACGCCAATCGGCAGCACGTAGTGTGGAGTGTGAAAAATGTCATAGCGAGAGAATTCGATTCGGCGACCCAGGAACAGGAGCTCATCAAGCGAGTAGCACGGGCTTGCGTCGAAGAGCCAAGCAACCTCTTGGGCGCGCGAAAAACTCTCATCTGCCCCCGGCCGCGACAGGAGCGTTATCTCAATGTCGCCGCCGTCGAGGAGGCCGCATATCAGGTTCTCAAGGTACACCCCGATGCCGCCATCACCGAGCTTGCGCGCATCGAGCAGCAGCTTTAGGGATGGTCGCGGTTCCTTAGCCTGAGTGGCTAGTTGGCAACTTTGCGCGTCCACGGAGCACTGCCCTCATCTTCAGGCGCCGTAAATATTCGCCGTACCACATATATCTTCTTGTTCTGGGACTCGTAATACGTTCGGGCAAGAACCTCCGCAAGAAGCCCAAACACGATGAACTGAAGGCCGATAATAACCAGCATGACTCCCAGCGCGAGCAGCGGGCGATTGCCCATCGGCACGTCCTGAAAAACTCGCTGAAACGTAAGGAGCGACAGGATCATCGTTCCGAGAACGCTAGAGACCGCGCCGACAACTCCGAACAGGTGAATCGGGCGCTTCGAGTACCCGAGGAGGAACTTGACGGTAATAAGATCAAGCACGACGCGGATAGTCCTCGAAATGCCGTACTTCGACGTGCCGAAACGCCGCTCGCGGTGATTAACCGGGACTTCGACGATGCGGGCACCCATCTCGTTGGCGAGGGCTGGTATGAAACGATGCATCTCGCCGTACAGCCGCAGTCCCCTCGCAACCTCGCCTGTCATTACCTTGAGCGTGCAGCCGTAATCATGCAGCCGCACGTCGGTGGCAGCCGAGATGAGCCGATTGGCGATAACGCTTGGAAGCCTGCGGCTTAAGAACTTGTCTTTGCGGTCCTTGCGCCATCCCGCAACGAGGTCATATCCCTCGTCAAGCTTCTCCACCATCTTGGGAATCTCTGCGGGATCATTCTGCAGATCACCATCGAGCGCGACAACGATCTCGTTGCGCGTGTGATCGAATCCTGCTGCCATCGCGGCTGTCTGCCCGAAGTTGCGACGAAGCTGGACGAGCCGAAGGTGAGGATCGTTGCCGGCACACTCAAGCAACCGAGAGACCGTCGCATCACGCGATCCGTCGTCGACGTATATGATCTCGTAGGGGCGACCCATCGCCCGCAGCACTCCCGTAACCTCTCGGAAGCCCTCTGCCACGTTGTCTTCTTCGTTGAATACCGGAATGACCACTGATATGCCGCGCATATCTCCCCGCATACAAAAAAAACGTCCACCCTGCTTGAGTTCCTCCTCGACCGTTTTCGGCCGATGAAGAAGAAGCTCCAAGCGCTCGCGGAGTGTAACACAGTGGGAATGCTAAACCCAGGTCTGGGGACCTGGCAGTCGATGCTCATAGGAGAGCCTAACCATATGATACCTTTAGCGTAGTTGCTTTTTCCTGCACCATTGCCCTCCAAGACCGCCATAACTCGAACAAGAGGCTTAACGAGGCTTTAACAGCCCGTTTGGGGCCTTGAAGGCACGTAAAGGTTAGGAGCAACGATGGAATTCGCTCAGTGGCTATCTAAATCTTTTGGCACAGGAGTTCTCTCTTTTGATGCCGGCGTGCTCATCGGCACCTGCGCGACTCTTGCGGCCCTCATCCTCCTGCTTAGCTGGACCTCTCGAGGATCGAGCTTCTCCGCTCTCACCGGCGCACAAGCCGACCAGATGTCCGGGCGCTTGGACAACTTGCACATCGAGCTTAAGTCCCTGTCCCAGGCTTTTGCGTTCGAGGTAATCACCCTGCGCAAGGAAATCCAGTTAACGTGCAGCCGCGCTCGGTCTGTGCGAGATGAGATTCGCCGCGCGGGCTAACGAGCGCCTCTAGATGACAACGGGCTTTCCGAGCGAGCGACGCAAGACGGCGACCTGGCCTGAGTGCATCAGCTCATGCCCAGCGATCGAGCCAAAGACAGATCCCACATGCGGCGCATATGCCCGCATGAATTCCGGTGCGGGCCTCGATAGGTCACTTTCCGAAAGCGAATCTAGCAGGACGATCGTGCGCTCGCGCTGAATTTTCATGAGCTCGGCATATTGGGCCTTGGAGAAGGCTCCCGTTGTATCTGCGGGGGCGTCCTTGGCGTGGGCCCCCTCAAAGCCTGCGGGCAGATCCACGCCCGCGCCCGCGCGAATTCCCTCTGCCATCCTCTTTTCGGACACGATGAGGTGCCCGACCTGCCAGGCTGCCGTGTGGGCGCCCGTAACGGGGCTGAGATGCAGCTCGGCGTCGGTCAGGTCCTCGAGGTACCTCGACATCACGTAGCGAGCGGTTGCAAGCTGTTCCCGAATGATCTCATGCGCTTTCATGGCTACTCCCCCAAAAATCGGTCGCGAAACTCGGCTGGAATCAGCTCGCACTCCGCTACCTCACCAAATATTTGCCGGCGCCGGCGTGCCACGGCCCGGTACACAAGGTCCCGCACGGGGCGCGGAACAACTCGAAAAACCTTCACCAGCGAATACGGGAAGCGAAGGCTGCCGACGATAAAGAGAACTGCATCGCTCCGCAGAAGCGCATTGTCCCCGACAAAGACCACAGCACTTTCAGCATCAATGCCCGCGAGACCATGCTGGGATAGCAAGCGCTGGGCGGCAGGCGCCCGGTTAGAAGCAAAGCGCAGCATGCCAGATGGATCTC
This sequence comes from Deltaproteobacteria bacterium, assembly GCA_947467385.1. Lineage (GTDB taxonomy): Bacteria > Bdellovibrionota_C > UBA2361 > UBA2361 > OMII01 > OMII01. The sequence continues at coordinate 26,293 of CANIHJ010000018.1, forward strand.
TCCGCAGGGCGAATACCACCAGCCTATTGCAGAGTCCGCACACGCCATCAAAGACGACGATTGGGTGATCTATTTCGCCAGTCTCATGCATGCTCACGCCCCCCTTCCCGCGCGACAAGTTGAGCAAAAAGCTTCTCATACTGAGACACTATTGAGTCCCAGGAGAACTGCGCATGCGCACGCTCTTCTGCCTTCGCACCGAGGCGAGCCGCCTGTTCATGATCGGCAAGCAGCTCCCGCAGGATGACCGCGAGCTCGGCAAAATCATTTTTCCCGAAGCTCCGCGCCGCCTCCCCTATAACCTCAAGATTCTCCGGAGTTCCGTTAGCGATCACGCAGTTGCCGTACGACATAGACTCTATCAGGGCCGGGTGGGTGCCTCCCACCTCGGTTGCCTGCACATAGAGGTAGCAGTTGCTCTGAAGCTCCTCGTACGCCTCGCCAAACTGGAACCCGGTGAAAACAACTTTGGGGCTCGCCACCGCCCTCAGTTTTGCCTTGTATTCCGCGGCGTAAGGCGCATCCCCGACTATCACAAGCGGCATAGCCCCTGGATTCTCGCGTAGCAACGAGTTGTAGGCCTCGATCACGCCGAGCGCATTGTTCTCTGGCTCCAAGCGGCTCACATACAGGATATAATTGTTGGCGGTGAGCCCAAACTTCTCAAGGATCGGTCCGGCCGAACGCACAGTGGGATGGACTCCGTACGGAATAACCTCGCTCTCGCAGCCGAAGGCCTCCCGGTAGTAATCCGCGATCACCTTCGCGTCAGAGACGACTCGCGTGGCAAGCCACACCGAGCAGCGCTCCCCGAGCATGTACCAGAGCTTACCCAAAGAGTTCCACTTTGCGCGATTACGCTCGATCCCATCGACGTTGATGAGGAGCGGCACTCGCTTGAGCCGAAGTATCGGGGCGAAGGGACTATTGGCCGCATTGCACAAGAGAATGGCATCACAGGGGCGGAAGAGGAGATCGATAAAGGACGTCAGGGCATGAAGCGGGGTCTCGAGATACTTGTGAAAGATCGTCGGAGTGTCGCGCCGAGCGACTTCCCGATAGGGCTCCCGGGCACCCCAGCGCTGCAGAAAGGAGCATCGGCCATACACCGTCACCTGATGGCCCCGCTCGACGAGGCGCGTCGACAGCTGCTCGGCAAAGGTCTCAAATCCGCCGTATCGCGCCGGGATTCCCCGCGTGCCAAGCAGGGCGATCTTAAGCTGTTTAGGGCAGGTGTCTTGGGCCATGATCATGCAAAGCGGAAAGTGGAGCCTGCCTTCGAGTCAAGGATCTCAACGCCCCTGGCCGCAAGCTCGTTCCGAATCTCGTCGGAGCGGGCAAAGTTCTTGGCGGCCCGAACATCCATGCGCTCCTGCATGAGGCGATGCACATCTTCTCGCGAGAGCGGCTCGGCGCCCAGAATGCGCGCGTTGACCCTCAGCCCCTCAGCCTCTACATGCTCGAGGGGATAAAAAAAGAGCCCTAGTATGTGCCCGAGCTCAAGGAGCAGCTTGGCTTGGCCCCCAACGTCCGCAGGGCCTGCCTTGCCGCTATCAAGCCGTTGCGCGATCTCAGAGCGGAACTTCTCAAGCGCCACGAGCGCCTCCGGAGAGTTGAAGTCGTTGTCCATCGCCGCTTCAAATGCCTCAATCACCGCCTGGCACTCTGGCGAGGCTGTATCTGGCTGAGCGGACTCAAGCCCCGAGAGACGCGCAAAGAGCCGATGAAAGTCGAGCAGCGCGTTGAGGTTGTCGCGGAACAGCTTATCGGTCAGGTCTATCGACGAACGGTAATGCTGCCGCGCAATCACAAACCTAAGCAGCGCGGCTCCGTAGTTCTCTAGCCCCTCCGAGAGGACTATAAAGTTGTTGAGGGACTTTGACATCTTTTGGCCACCGATATTGAGTAGGCCTGAATGCATCCAGATGTTGGCGAAGCAGCCCCCCGAAAAAGCCTCTGACTGGGCAATCTCGTTTTCGTGGTGCGGGAACTTAAGGTCAAGCCCGCCTCCGTGTATATCGATGTGGTCCCCAAGAACCTCATGGATCATGGCCGAGCACTCGATGTGCCAGCCCGGCCGGCCAATCCCCCACGGAGAGGGTTGAGAGAGTTTTGTGCTTTCATCCCTCTTCCAAAGGGCGAAATCGAGCGGAGATCGCTTCTGCTTGTCGAGCTCCTTGCGGACGCTCTCAAAAAGCATAGAGGTGTTCTGGTTCGAGAGCTTGCCGTAATCCTCCTTCTTCGAGACGTCAAAGTACACGTTGCCCTCGGGTGTGATGTACGCAAATCCCTTGGAGATTAGCCCCTCGATGAACCGGATGATTTGCGGCACGAACTCGGTCACTCGGGTAATCTTCTCGACCGGCAGCGTCTTGAGCGTCGCCAGGCAGGCATAGAACTCATCTGTGTAGCCGCGCGTCATGACGAGCGGGTCTTGGCCAGTGGCGAGCACCCTGGCGATTATCTTGTCCTCAATGTCCGTGACGTTCATGACGAAATTAACGCGCAGCCGCCGATAGGCGAGGTAGCGCCGCACGATGTCGAACCGGACACTCATGAGGCCATGGCCTATGTGGCTGTGTTCCTGGGGCGTGAGCCCGCAGACATACATCTTTATCTCGGGATTGGATGCTGCCTGGTCCAGCGGGTCGAGGGCGACCTTCTCGGAACCGAGTGTATTGTACACAGCTATCTTGCGAGGGCTGCTGCGGTATTCGTTCCTGCTTTGTAGAGTCATAGGAGAGCTTTCACACGTTCCTGAAGCCCCATAACACTAGCAGCATTTGGCACCTTTCCCAACTACTCAGGAATAGCGAACAAACGACAAAGCCTTAGGGTATGGCTGCTTCCGGCAGCGGGTGGACGTTGCGCATAAGCCGCTTTGGGATGGTGACCGTATCCCCAATCTGCAGGGGAGTTGCCACGTTCCGCCCGCTCGCTATTGCGAGCGCGGAGGCTTCGCCCGGCTCCTCTGTATACCACTCCGCGATCACGCGCAGTGTCTCTCCCGCGAACGTCACGCGGTGCTGGTAGTTGCCGTTGGGAAGCCTTGTCAGGCGGGCCTCCGCTGCGGACTGCGGGGGCCTTAAGTGGCCGCGCAGCTCGGCTCCAGAGCCCATGAAGGCCGCATCGCCCGAAGGAGCTGCCATTCCTGATGTTCCATCTTGGTACCGTAGCGCCTGAGCCAATCGGCCGCTCTGGGCGAGCTGCATGGAGAGGCTCTGGCGGTCCTGCGCCGACATCTGCTCGGTCTTTTCAAGTTGCCAGTCCTCCATGCCACGGGCAAAAAGGCACAATGTACCTGCGTCAGCATAGTAGAGCCCGAGGCGGGTCTTACGGTACAGCTTGCGCTCAAGGCTCATCGCAGTCGGCTCGCCATTGTGCTGAACGAAGCGAGCCAGCACATCGCTGCCCTTAAGCTGCTCCTGAAAAAAGGCGTTGGCGGGCAGGTACGGATTATCGTCCCCGAGGACAATCGGGCCGCGACCTGAGAGACGGTCATAGAGCGGGGAAATGGTTGTCGGCCCCTCAACACATGAGGAGAGGGTCGCTATCACCAGGGCTGAGACCAATGTAATGAGGGCAGAACGGAGAGGCATATCGTAGGAAGCAGAGGTGCGAACCTGACACCACACTCTTTTCATGTAGCATGAAACGGTCGAACACAAGAGGGTTTTCTCCCTGTGCGGGGCCAAAAGAGAAACAGCCGGCCTGCACAACCGCCTAATCGAAAGCCTTGATCTGATCGACAAAGCGCCTCTCGGCGATTTCAGCCTTCTGGACTGCCTCTTCCCACTCGGCCATTCGGCTGTTGAGGTCCTTTTGGGCTTGCGCCAGCTCTTGGGAAGCGCTGCGGATTAGCGCTGAATCTGCGTTGCCAGACGCCGCCGCGAGCTTCTCTTGCGCCGAAGCGACCTGCCGCTCAAGGCTGGCTATCATCTTTTCA
>CANIHJ010000019.1 GCA_947467385.1 Deltaproteobacteria bacterium
AGCTTAGTGCACGCCGCAGCTTTGATCTTATTCCCTACCGTGCACGCGACATGAGCGCCTGCAACCTTCGCCAGCTGAATTCCAGCGGTGCCAACCCCACTAGAACCGCCATGGATAAGGACCTTCTCGTTGGCCTTAAGCTCTCCCTCCTGAAAGAGGTTAACGAATGCCGTGATGAACGCCTCTGGTAGCCCTGCGCCCTCCTCGAAGGAGAGGTTTTGCGGGAGGCGCATGACATGCGCCGCGGGAACCGCAACTGTCTCTGCATATCCCCCTCCTGCGATCAGCGCGCACACGCGCTCACCAGTTGAGTGCCCTGAAACCGCTGGTCCGACCTTTATGATGGTGCCCGACACCTCCAAGCCTAGAATAGGCGAGGCTCCTGGGGGAGGCGGGTACTTGCCGGCTCTTTGCATCAGGTCGGCGCGATTGACGCCCGCCGCATGCACAGCTATCAGCACCTGCGAGTCGCCGCACAGGGGCGCTGCGGCTTCACCTACGAAAAGGTCCCGCATCGGGGAATCCTCTTTTACCTGCACTACCCTCATCGAGCCTCCTTCCTGCGGTACCTGATCTGCGTGACGCCGACGTTCCTCTCCGCATCTTGAAGCCACCCCGGCTTATGGGCTAGGGGCAGTTCAAACACCAGCTCCTCGTTTCGAAACGGGTGATGAAAGCGAATTGCGCATGAGGCAAGGCGAAGCTCAGCGTCCTGCGCGCCACCATAGAGCGGATCCCCAACGATTGGGAGTCCCTCGGACTGGCAGTGGACCCGAATCTGGTGCGTCCTCCCCGTAATCGGCTCTGCCTGCAGAAGGGTTCTCTCCTCGCCGCTTGCCGAATATCGCCCTAATCGCGTCAGGCGGGTAACAGCATCCTCGCCACTAGAGGCAACAACGCGGCGCAAGATCGGATGGCGCTCATCTCGGCCGAGCGCACGCTCCACCGTGCTCTGGTCCCAGTCAATCACACCAGAGACCTCACAAACATAGTATTTCTCGATGAGCCGACGCTCCTGAGCTTTCTGAAACCAGCGGTTGGCCCGGGACGAAAGCGAAAAAAGCAGCAGGCCTGACACAGCCGTGTCGAGCCTCGATGGGGCATGAACAGGTGCGGCAAAAAACTTTTCAAGATATCGCACGAGGAAAAATCTCTGCTGGTCCCTGGTCGCCGTCGTCGGCAAGCGGGCGGGCTTGTATGCCACACCGATGTCTGGATCCTGATAAAGGATCCACGAGGGGCAGAATTGGGGATAAAACTGCTCCGCGCTGTCGAAGGGAAATTTCGGCTCGTAGTACTCAAGCTTGCATGGAGCTGCCACCACGGTATCAGGCCCTGCCTGGCGACCGGCAACGTACGCCCCGCCAAGGGCGAACCGCTCATCCCACGAACCGGGATCAATATGCGGCAGTCGGCGACAAAGCTCCTCTCGGCAGCTCGGGGCAACCGCCTCATTTGCCCGGAGGTGCCAGACCCAGTGCCGGCTAAAAAAGCTCGCGCCAATGCGCTCTAAGTCGATATCTGTCATGAAATGAATAACGAGCTATCCGAAGGCTCTCGTTATTCTACACATCGCCGCCCGATTGCCAAAACACCAATTGTGGGAGGCGATCTATGAAAAAGGATCGCTTCGGAAAGCATTAGGACGGCGTGAGCCCCTCGGAGAGTCCCTAAGGTCTTTGCGAGGGGTTTACGTAAAACCTCCGAGTTCTCAGGCACCAATTGAAAAGGAGTTCACAATGGTGCGCGTTAGCAATGGTGGTTGTGTTCTGGTCCGCAAGGGCATTCTTCCCGAAGATAACGTTGAATTCTTCGTGGACGATGTATTCGCGGCGCTCGACTTGTTGCCTCAATACGACTACGCGGGACTTCGGTTCCGAAAGCGGGGTCCCTTCATGCTCATCGAGTTCAATGGGCATGATGTCGAGGTGGCAGGGCGGAAAGTCTCTTCAGCCCGTATGCTAGTTGTGGAGCGCTCTCGGGATGCTCTGCGCTGGTATAGGACTGACGGACAAGCTGTTGCCGTTACGACCGCAGCTTAATCCGGAGCTTGGGGCGCATCTCTGATGCTTTTTTTAAATCTCTTATTGAAGGTTTTCTTCAGAGATCGCCCCCACTCCTAATACTCCCTCGCCGAAAGGGGCCGTTTCGTCAAAAGATTCGTGAGCTCAAGCGCCCGTTGCGCATTCATCAGGGCGAGAATCTGCCCCATGCGCTTCTCTGGCAGGCGCTGCACAAGCGAGAGCGCCACCTGGATGTCGAGCTGCTCAAGAAGATGGGCGGCCTCGGGCGGATTCATTGAGCCGTAGACGTTTGCAAGCTGATCGAGCTGCGTATTGCGCTGGCTGTCCCCCTTATCACGCTCAACCTTAAGGCGTTCGGAGAGCTCTTTTAGCTCAGTCAGGCGCACAGCCACATCCCTGTCACGACCGCTAGCTTCCATTTCGCGTTGCTCCAGACGTGCGGCGCGGTCCTCCAGCTCAGCGCGGCGGGCATCGAGGGCCGTAAGCACTTTCACCTCCTCCTTGCTCCACTGGGGGCCTTTTGGCGGCACAATGATCGTCGCCTCTGCGGGCTCGACTGAGCCAAACCCGCTGGCCTCAAGCGCAGACAGGGTTATCTTTGCGCAGCAGAACACGCCGAGCACAAGGAATGCGATTGCCTCACCCGTCAACCGCGTGCGGCGCGTGCCAATGGCTGACCGGCCGGCCGGCTTCGCTGCGTGCGTAGGGTGCGAGGCTTCCCCGTTTGCTGAGCGCTTTGGGGTGCCTGATGAAGCTTGTTTTGAGGCGGCCGATGCCTGCGGCTTGGGGCCCGCTGCCTTGCCCTGGGCCATCATTGAGTTCACCGCCTTCTGAAGGTCGTCGTAAAGCTCCTGAGCTTCCTGCTTGGTGAGTCGCTTTTCAGCCATGATCAAAACCCTTCTTCCTTTCTCTGCGGGGCGCGCTGAATCGCAAACTCGTCGAGCTGCGCCCCCTCTTCTTTGAGCACCTGTTCGGTATGCTCTGCCTTTCTCTTTTGCCGCAAAAGCTCAAGCGCCTTGGCCTCCTTGCTGGCCTCGACATAGCGCTCCTTAACCTCTTCCGCTTCCTTGGAAGCAATCACCACCCGCTGGCGCTGCTCCTCAATTCGGCGTTTGAGCCGGGCACGGTAGTCCCCGAACATCACCAAATCACTTGCAGAATACGTGCCACCTTCCTCAATCATGGCCCGCAAAGACTCCTGCTCTAACTCCGCCAAAACATGCAGCTCGTGGTCCCGCTGCTGGTTCTTGCGGACAAGTTCTTGACGCAGCTCGTCACGAATCTGTTCCCTAATATCGAGCAGCTTCTGCAGCCTGAACGAGAAGCGCTTCATGGTCTACCCCTGGAGTATCTGCCCCATAGCGAGCCAACTGCGCTCGAGCGACTCCCTCTCCTCGGTGCCCTGGCGCAAGAACTCTTGGACTCTCTCAATCTTTTGAACGGCGCGGTCGACTCGGGGATTCTGCCCCGCCTTGTAGGCCCCAATCGTGATGAGGTCCTCGGCATCCTGGTATGAGGCGATGATCTCGCGGATCTCGTTGGCCATCTTTACGACCTCCGAGTTGACTATGTCGGGCATGACGCGGGAGAGGCTTTGCAGCGTGTCGATCGCCGGGTAGTGCCCACGTCCGGCCAGGCGGCGGCTCAGGACGATGTGGCCATCGAGTATGCCGCGGACCGCGTCTGCGACCGGCTCGTTCATATCATCGCCCTCAACAAGAACCGTGTAGAGTCCGGTAATACTGCCCGTCCCGGTGCACGTGCCGGCGCGCTCCAGGAGCTTCGGGAGCATGGCAAATACCGAGGGTGTATATCCGCGCGTGCTTGGGGGCTCGCCGGCGGCCAGGCCAACCTCGCGCTGAGCCATAGCGAGGCGCGTTACAGAATCCACCATGAGGGTCACGCTTTTCCCCTGATCCCGAAAGAATTCAGCGATTGATGTGGCGAGGAAGGCCGCCCGAATTCGGAGCAGCGCGGACTGATCGCCCGTGGCAACGACGATGACCGAGCGCGCAAGGCCCTCCGGACCAAGGTCCCGCTCGAGGAACTCCCGAACCTCACGGCCTCGCTCTCCGACGAGGGCTATCACGTTGACGTCGCTCGTCGACTGGCGCGCGATCATCCCGAGCAAGGTAGACTTGCCCACACCCGATCCGGCCATGATTCCGACTCGCTGCCCCATCCCAACTGTAAGCAGTCCGTTGATCGCCTTCACCCCGAGGTCGAGGCACTCGGTGATGCGGGCCCGCGAGACGGGATTGGGCGGGTCTCGGAACAGCGGAACGATGTGGTTCATGATGGGCAGTGACTGCCCGTCGAGCGGATTACCGAGTGCATCGATAACTCTCCCCTGAAGCTCATTTGAGACTCTCACGTGACAGTTACCCTTCGTTGCCACGATCGCGAAGCCGGGGGCTATCCCCTGCATCTCGCCAAAGGGCATAAAGAGGACCTTCTCGTTGCGAAATCCGATCACCTGGGCGGGGATCTGTTGGGGACCATTGAGGATGGTCACGTGCGAACCGAGCGGCACCTGCGGGCCCGAACCCTCAATGAGCAGTCCCCGCACATCTGTCACCTGTCCACGGAGCTCGAACGGACTGGTGCATGCAAGCACCTCGCTCGCCCGATCAAAGATGCTATCCATTGCGGACTCCCCCGGCGCCGATAAGCTGGCCTCTAATTCGCTCCCAGGCCTTATCGAGGTCGAAATCTATCTCGCCGGCGGAGGTAACCACGACGCATCCCATCCGGACGCTTTCGTCGGCCTGGAACGTCCACGCCGCGTCATCAGAGCCCGGCACACCCTGGGGGGTCACCCTCTTAAGGAACTCGTAGTCCTGCGGGCTCACCCTAATTCGCCTAATCTCAGCGCTTCCCGCGAGGGAGAGAGCCTCCTTGATTACGGGGAGGATGTATTCCTTGTTCGCCGCAGCGATTGTCCCGAGGAGCTTGCGCGCAACAACAAGAGCAAGCTCAGCCCCCTTTTCTTCAGTCGCCCGCGCATGCTCGGCAACCTGCACCTTGAGATCGTCGAGCATCGTCGCAACACTCTCGCTGAGCGCCTGAATCGCAGCTTCTGCCTCAGCTGTTGCAGATGTGCGCCCCTCCTCGACCCCTCGCACGTATGCCTCTTCGATGCGCCGCTCATACTCTGCAGCCTGCAGGCGCAGGGCCTCCTCAGCAGCCTTCTCTTCCTCCTGGGACCGTGCACTCTCCTCGCTCAAGCCCTCGCTCAAGGATTCCTCGTGGCGGGACTCTTCGTGGCTCATCCCCAGAGGCTCTAACTCCAAATTCAGCGCGCTTGCCTCAGGGCTAGGGCCCTCAGCGCGCTTCTCCTCTGCCTGCTTTAGCTTGGTAAAATCAGCGAAAAAGGGATCGGCAAACTGCTCCCCCCCGCCGCAGGTCTCAACCAGAAGGGGCGCAAAATCAGAGCTCGACTCCTTCTTTTGAATCGCTACCCAGCTAGCATCAGAGAAGGGCGTGGGGGAATACTTTAGGATAACGGGGTCGTGCTCAGCGGTATTTTCCTGAAAATCACTCATCAGCGCCCTCTATTATAGCCTGCCGTCATTGATCCAGTACCTGATGAGAAGCGCGGCTTGTTGAGGGTTCTCCTTAACGAGGCGCGAGTTCTCGGCCATAATCTCGCCCAGCTGCTCAAGATCCACGCTTGAGTCGAGGTCGAGCGACGACCCTCCCGGCCTACCTGCTGCGCCTCCCTCAGTGATAGTTGCGCCGGAGGCACCAGCATTCCCCTCACCACCGAACATCGCCGCATGTGCGGATTCAGGACGAATCCGAGCGTCGAGGTCTTTAAGATCGGACGGGAGCAGTCGCCCAAGATCAACCTCAGGCTCCGGTGATGACGTAAGGAACTTGACCATGGGGCGAAGGACGAAGAAAACGAAGAGCAACAGCGCCAGCACGGGAACAGCCAAGGCCCCAAGGCGGTAGTACATGTTCATCTCGTCTGCCTTCTGGAGCTCGGCCGCAAGGCTCGTGTCAGGCTCATAGAACGGGACGTTCTCAACGGTGACTGCGTCTCCTCGGCTGGAGTCGTACCCGATAGCCGATTTCACGATGCCCTCAACTTGCGACATCATCTCTGGCGAAAGCGGAATGTACTCCTTAAGCATCTTGCCGGTCGGCTTTCCGTCCGGTCCGGCCTGTGCTAGCTCCGTGTACTTGCCATCAATGAGAACTCCCGCTGATAGCCGAATTACCTTGCCCCTTGCTTGCGCACTACGCGTTATAGCGCGTGACACCTCGAAGTTCTTAACTTTTTCCTTGCGGTTGTTCTGCTGGCTTCCAGGCTGCGCACCTACAACGAGCGGGCCGTTAGAGAGGTTGGTGACGGTTCCGGGCACTCCCCCACGAGGCGCGGCAGCCTGGCCTTCCTCCACCTCACGCTCCGAGCGGACAACTTGGCCGCCCGGATCGTAGCTCTCCTCCTCCCTCTCGCTCGACGAGAAGTCGATGTCGGCGTTCACCCGCGCCACGACACGTCCTGGCCCAAGCACCTTCGCGAGCAGCACCTCGATGCGCTGCGCATAGCCCTTCTCAACCTCGCGAATGTAGAGAAGCCGGCCAGCGTCTGCCCCAAGGTGCGCTGAATCACCCTCACCCTCTTTGGGAGTGAGCAGGTTGCCGTACACGTCAATGATCGTCACGTTCTGTGGCTTAAGGCCCTCAACGCCGTTAGCAACGAAATTGGTGATGCCAGAGATCTGCTTCTTGTCGAGCTCTGCTCCGGGACGGAGCTTCAGGAGCACCGAAGCCGATGGATCCTGGGCACTTTTGGCGAATATCGTCTTTTCGGGCTGCGAGATGTGGACCCGGGCTGACACCACCGAATCGAGCGACATAATAGTGCGCTCGAGCTCTCCCTGCAGGGCCCGCTGCTTCTTGACCATTTCACCGAGGGTCGTCGTTGCAAAGTTGGTCCCGTCAAAGAGCTCGAATCCGACCGTGCCGGTCTTGGGAATCCCATCCGACGCCAGGGAAAGGCGGAGCTCATGGACCGCCTCGGGCGGCGAGACCGAGATAGTGCCGCCGTCAACCCGGTACGAGGCCTTGAGATCTTTTAGTCGATCAACAACGGCTGCCGCATCACCCGAGCTCAGGTCGCTGTACAGCACTGTGTAGTCTGCCCGCGTCGCAAGCTTGGATACCCACACGATTGCCCCGACTGAGAATATGATGAGGAACGGAAAGAGGATCTTCTGAGCAAGGGGCAGGCGCATGAAGCCCGCGCTCAAGCTCGATAGGACCGCCTTAGGATCAACGGATGGAGCCACAAAACCTCTCTAAGCAAACTTAAACTTGTGTCCTGATTACTTCTTCGTATGCGCGGATAATCTTGCCGCGAATGGCCGACATCAGCTGGAAGGCGACATCCGCCTTCTCCAAGGCGACCATAACGCTGTGGGGAGTCGAGCCATCCTTATTAGTTGCCATTGCCTCTATCTGATTCTCGGCTTGCGTCTGGAGCTCAGTGACTTCCTGCAGCGCGTTCTCGAGCATCTGCCCGAAGCTGTCAGCGCCATTAGCCTTTGCCGGAGCTGTGTTCTGGGTCGGCGCCGGTTGCTGGAGCTGCTGTACTTGCTGAAGCTGCGCCTGTATTCCCTGAATCGTCATACGCTAAACGCTCCTACGCTTGGGTTAGAATCCTGCTGGCCTCATTTTGCAGCGAGCGGGCTGACTCAAGCGCCGTCACGTGGGCTTGGTAGAGGCGGCTTGCTGACATCAGGTCGGTCATAGTGCTCACAACGTTCACATTTGGATAGGCCACATAGCCATCCTTGTCGGCGTCCGGATGGCCGGGCTGGTGCACAAGACGAGGCGGGCTCTGATCCTCTATCACCGCCATGACCTGCGGTGACTGGAGGCTCATCTTCTCAAGGGCATCCGAAAAAGATCCGGGCACGTCCGCCGCTGCCTGGACAACATGTCGGGCTTTGTATGGCCCGCCGTCAGGCGTGCGGGTTGTTTCAGCGTTAGCGATGTTGGCCGCAAGGGTATTGACGCGCAGCCTCGATGCTGCCATGCCATCCGCAAGAACTTTCAACATGTCAAACATGTGTTACCTTCCATCTCGTATTGCTGAGCGAACCAACCCGATCTGCCGGCGAATAAGCTTGGCAGCGTTTGCGTACTCCCAACTGTTTTGAGCCAAACGTCCCATTTGGATATCGATATCAACGTTATTGCCATCTGCCTTCTCGGTGCCCGAGAGATCCTCCACAAGCGATGACTGATCTGACTGGACATCGATGTGGTCGGCATCCGTTCTGGCTAGCGTGTCGTTGGAGCCCCCGAACGCACGGTCCAGCTCCTTGCCAAAAGATACGTCGACTGCTCGGTACTGTGGCGTCTCGGCGTTGGCAATATTGGCAGTGAGAGCCTGATTCTTTTTCCAGCTCAGGTCCATCGCCTTGCTAAGGCCGCCAACGGTCTGGTCGAATATGGAGTCTATGAATTTCATATGCTTGCACCCCTTCATCAGACCGGGGTGCAAAATGCATGCTCATACATTCCGTCGTTGTATCAGGAGGATAGCGGCTCCTTTGCTGTCAAAGAGCTGACACTTTTAAGCCCGCGCCAGAAACTCGATACGCCCTAGCGGTAAGCCGCGACTACGAACGACTGCGACGCCGAAGGCTCGCGCGGGCATAGAAGCTTGCCGGAAGCGGCACGGCTTGAGCCTCGCGGACAATCCGGTCGTAGCGGCGCTGCGAAACCGACGAGAGGCTCTTAGGAGACAGTTTGCGGGGGGAGGGAAGCACTGCCGCCAAGGCCGCCGCCTGCAGGAGACCTAGCTGCTGCACGGGGCGGCCAAAGTAGTGGAGCGATGCCGCCTGGATGCCGTAGATCCCCTCGCCCCACTCGATCACATTGAGGTAGATCTCGAGCGTTCGGCGCTTTCCCCAAATGATGCCAGCAACCGGGGCCATCGCAGCTTCAACGATCTTCCTAAGGTAGCTTCGGCCCGGCCAAAGGAAAACATTTTTTACGGTCTGCATCGTTATCGTGCTCGCACCGCGGGGCCTTTTGCGGGTGTCGGAGTCATCGATGGCATCCTCGACTGCCGAGAGATCGACGCCCCAATGATCCATGAAGCGAGCATCTTCGGCAGCAACGACCGCCTGCTGCACCGCAAGCGGAATCTCTGATAAAGGCACCCACTCCCATTCCTTCACAAGCGGCTTTCCCTCAAGCGCATACTCCGCTGATCGAATAACGATGAGCGGCGTAATCGGTGGATTAACGAAACGAAAAAGGCACACCGAGGCGAACCACGCTCCTGCGGCCCAGGCAAGAGCTCGAGTGGCGTAGCGCCTCACTAGGCGCATGCGATTGGGATTGGCGGATTTAAGCTTCATACGACTGCAGAGCGTGCCTGTTCAGTACCCCAGTTTTGCCCCTGAAACAACTCCACTGGCCGGGACGTTGGCCATTTACTGAACCTTAGCAGCGATAGCGGCGGCCACAATACCTGCCCCCTTAGCAGAGTAGTGCCACGGGTCAACGTAGAGTCCGCCAGCCCCCTCCTTGGCCGCAACCTCAACCATGCGGGGCAGAGGGTCAATGACCGTAAATTCCCGCTTCACCTGCGCAAGGAGATCTCCGTAGCGGGGCGCCTCGTCGTGCACTGCCTGCGAGACGGTGATGCGCCGCGGAAGGTGAACAACGATAAACTCGCCACCCGAGGCAACGACCTCTTCCTTAAAGGAGCGCATGATGGAAAGCGACAAGGCCCCAAGCTCACCGCTCGGATCGTAGATACTGTCCTCTTTCGCCATGACCACGTACCGGTTGTTAAGAAAGAACGCGCTCAACACGAAGGAGAGGGTGCGGGAAGCGTACAGGGGCGAAGGAGAATACCACCTTGGTTGGTAAAAGAACTCATACGGGCTCAGGGATGAGGAGTTGAAAGCCTCAAGTGTGGGGACTACTTCGTGCGGCTGGAGCGTTGGAAGGTTAATCGCATGCAGAACCCCCTGCTCCTCAACGAAGCGCGGTTTTGAGAACGGAATATCGATCGTCTCGTAGGTGTAGAACGCCCGGAAAATAGAGCCATTTCGCTTAACGTTTTCCGCCTGAAAGCCGAAGAGAATTTTGCGTGCAGGCGCCCTTTCATGAGCGACTCGCCACCTCAGAAGCGCCTGATCCATGCCATACGCTCCCACCGCGAAGTTTTGCACTGCGCGGCGACCTGCCCACATGCGCTCGAGTATCGCCCCGATGCTATCGGCATATGGTACTCCCGTTCCATGCATGGTCGAGTCGCCAAACAGTGAGATCACCTCGGGAGCCTCAGGACGGACGGCAGACGGTGATTCAGCGCGCGCGCCAACGCTGTCGTAGGCATACATGCCGTCAGCAGAAGCAGATAGTTCTCTCGGCGCCCAACCAAGCTGGGGATCGTATTGTATGACTAGGTGCGGATCTGCTTCGTATTTGCCAAGCGCCGCCCTGACCTGGTTCACGGGTATCTTGAGCGGCAAGCATGGCGCATGAAAGAGAGATATGGCGCCGTCGGGCGACTCAACGCTGAGCCAGCGCAAGCCGATTTCGGTGATGCCGAGAGCAAGCAGGAGGCCGATCAGCAGCGGCAGAAGCCGCGCGCTAACGCGATTGTGTGCTTGCGCTTCAACATGAGGCATAGGGCGATGCAGCGAGGCTCCTAAGTCAACGAGGGTCCGCGCCAGGATACGCTAGTGCACAGTGCGACGCCAACCCTCAACACACCGGCAGGCCGCCGAGGGGTGCCTCAACTATTCGTCCGCGGACGGAGACGTCCCACGGTACTCATGTAGCTTGTTGCGCAGCGTGCGAATGCTTATTCCAAGGAGCTTCGCCGCCTCGGTCCTGTTGTTGTTGGTTGAGCGCAGGGTCTCAAGGATCAGCGCCTTCTCCATCTCTTGGACCGTCGTTCCCGAGCGAATAGTCAGGCCATGTGTCGGCCCCGCTGGCAGCGGCTCAACCACCTTCTCCACCAGGTCATGGATAGACCTAACCGCCGGAGTCTCCGCCTGTGAGCCGTCCAACTGCGACGAGGTGCTCATGGAGAGCAAAAAGTCCGACTGCTTCGGCGTTCCGCCACGCGACAAGATTGCAGCCCGCTGTACCGCATTCTGAAGCTCCCGAACGTTGCCTGGCCATGAGTGCGACATCAGAGTCTGGAGTACCGCTTCCGGCAGCGAGGCCGTCGAGTCGCCGAGGTACTGGCGCATGAAGTGCTCCGTGAGGAGCTTAATGTCCGACGTCCGCTCCCGCAGCGGCGGCATGGTCAGCGGGATTACATTGAGCCGATAGTACAGGTCGGAGCGGAACTTACCCTCCCGTACGGTCTCCTCTAGGTTGCGGTTCGTCGTTGCCAGAACTCGCACGTCGATTGACACCGGATCCTTTCCTCCCACCCGGTCTACCTCACGCTCCTGGAGAACGCGAAGAAGCTTGGCCTGTAGCGCGAGGTCCATCTCAGAAATCTCATCGAGGAGGATCGTTCCTCCATGCGCGAGCTCGAACTTTCCGATCTTGCGGTTCTGCGCTCCGGTAAAAGCCCCCTTCTCGTGGCCGAAGAGCTCGCTCTCAAGAAGCGTTGCCGGCAACGCCGCGCAGTTGACAGCAACAAACGACTGCTGGGCCCGCCGGCTGCTGGCGTGGATAAATCGGGCGATGAGCTCCTTTCCGGTTCCAGACTCGCCTTGGATGAGAACCGTTGCCTCACTGCGCGCCACTGCCTCAGCAACTTCCAGAACGCGAATCATCAGGGGATCATTGGTGACGATCGGTCTGCCGCCGCGCTGGCGCGAGGTCTTCTGTCTCTCCTCCTTCGCCTCAGGCGCCAAGAATCGCTCCACAACACGTTCGAGATCCGGCGCCGAGAATGGCTTGGTTATAAAGTCCGCCGCGCCGCTCTGCATGGCCTCAACAGCCTGGTTGATAGTGCCATATGCGGTTATCATGACGAGCGGCGTGCTGATTTCGCGCTTCTGCATCGCCGCAAGAAGCTCAAGGCCTGACATCTCCGGCATCTGCTGGTCTGAGAGCACCAGATCAAAGGCCTCCTTCTCAAGCTGCTGGACGGCAGCAAGGCCGTTCGGCACCACCACAAGCTCATATTCCCTGCGGGACAGGCATGTGCTGATTGCAAGCTGCATGTGCGGATCGTCATCTGCGATAAGAATTCGCGCACGGGACGCGCTGTCCGACCGTTCTGCGCGCTCTGTAGATTTGTCTTTCGGCTCCATAACGCTCTCCTCTTTACCTACCTTGCCCTCTGCGGGGAAGGATGATTTCGAACTGCGCGCCCGCATTGTTGCGGGCAGCAATCTCGCCACCATGCCCCTCAATAATTCTCTTCACGATCGACAGCCCAAGCCCGGTGCCCTCGCGGCGTCCTGACGCAAAGGGCTCGAATATTCTGGGCAGTACGTCCTCCGCAATGCCCGGCCCGTTGTCGCAGACGGTGATTCGGACGGCATCCTTGTGTGCGTCGTCGCGCACCGAGATGCTTATCTTTCCGGCGAATGATGTGATCTGCAGCGAATTCATGATGAGGTTGTAGAAGCACTGCCGAAGGGCGTTGTCATCGCCGATGATAAACGGCACCCCTGCCAGCTCTATGCCGATTGTGGCCTTGGAGCCGTACAGGCTCAGGAAGTGGTGGTGGACTTCCTGGATGACCGAATGGAGGTTGATCGGAACGGCATGCAGCCGGTTATTTTTTGCGAAGTGAAGAACGTTAGAAACCACGTGATTAAGGCTTGATACGCTCTTCTCAATTTCTTCTGCGAGGTTCAGGGCGGTCGGGCGATCCGAGACGTCACGCTTAAGCATAGACAAGAAGAGAGTTATGGCTCCAAGTGGATTGCGCACCTCGTGGGCAAGGGCAGCGGCGGTTTCGCCGAGCATAGAGAGCCGCTCCGCGCGCTTGACCTCTTCCTCCTTGCGCTGAAGCTTAGCTTTGAGATCCTCCACCTCTTGCATGACGGCTGCGTGCTGTTCCTCAAGCCTGGAGCTACTCTGGTTGAAGCGCTCGATCATCTCCACGAGCCCTGAAGGAGTCTGGGGAGGGTCTACTTTCTTTATCTGGGGCTGTGAGGATGATCTCATGGTGTTCCCTTTCCTCCCTGTTCCCTCTTCCACTCAGCCTGCTCCAGTGCCGCCTGCATAAGAATGAGCCACGGGTCCGACGCTGGGTACTGCTTTTGCGCCTCGCTTAGCACGCTTTGCGCCTTGGGAAGTTCCCCTTTTGCGATGGAGATCTGCACCAGGCCGTAGTCTCCCCAGCTGTCGAGGAAGGCCTCCGAGTATTCGCCCTTTCCCTTCTGAATCCAGAAGCGCGCCCGATCCGGCTGGTTGGTCTCGATCGAGATAGCTGCAAGAAGGCGCACCGTGGCCGCTGCCCGCTCGTGATCGGTGGGGATAGCCTTGAGGTGCTTTTCTGCCTCCGCGTGCCTGCCGAGCCTCATTTCGAGGAGGCCAAGCGAGTAGTTTATTTCGGGCTTGTCAGCTGAGGCACTGTCCTCTAGGGCAATCAGCAACTTGTCCTGCGCGGTACCATAGGCGGAAAGGCGCATCAGGGTTTGTCCCCACAGCAAATAGGCCCGTCCGCGAAGCGGAGATGACTGCGGCAAGTAAGAAACCGTTTTTTCGGCAAAAAGAGCTGCCTCCTGGTACTTGCCCTCCTGGTACTCAAGGACTCCTCGGGAGAGCAGCAGGCGCGCGCGTGTGTCACTCGACAGCTGATCATCGCGCAGGATCACATCAAACGTCTCGGCGGCCTGCGTGTTGAGGCCGAGCGCCCATGCGCTTTTTGCCGCTGCAATGCGGGCGTCAATCGTCATCGTGCGCGCCGGCAGCAGCTCGTACATGGCGAGCGCCTTGAGATGGTCACCGTCAGCCGAAAGCTTTTGGACATCCATGGGATGCTGGGCGTGCGCTGTTGAGACGAGGAGGGACAGCAGCGCACACAGGACAATCACCTGCATACCCGCCCGTCGTATTCCCCGCTGTTGGTCTCGAGTGCTCCTCATGGGGGTTCCTGCTAAACGCTCACGTCGTCGGAAATAACTGACACCTCAATCTTTCCCTCCAGCCCCTTCTTTTTTATTTTTTCAACAAGGGTTGTGCGGTTGAGGCCGAGCAGCCTTGCAGCCGCCTTCTTGTTCCCGCCGGTCTGGTTTAGCGCGGTCGAGATGAGCCTATTTTCATACTCCTCGATGAGCGCGTTGAAATCGACGCCCACCGGAGGAAGAGTTATGTCATCGAAAGACCGCGACACCCTGGCACGAACCTCATGGATATGGTCGGGAAGCTGCGACGGCTCGATCGAGTCGCTATCACACAGGATCGCGATTCGCTCAACGAGGTTCTCAAGCTCCCGAACATTTCCAGGCCAAGGATATTGGCTCATCGCCTCAAGAGTGCCCTCGGATAGCTCCAACATGGGCTTGCTGAGCTCATCCGCTTGGCGCCGAAGAAAGGCCTTTGCGAGGAGCCGCACATCACCGTTGCGCTCACGCAGGGGGGGGAGGGTGACCGGCACGACCTGAAGGCGGTAGTAAAGGTCCTCGCGAAATCGTCCCGCCTTGACCTCCTCTGCCAGGTCCTTGTTCGTGGCGGCGATGACCCGCACGTCGACCTCAATCGACCGGGCCGATCCTACGGGATCAACGCGCCGCTCCTGCAGAACGCGCAGGAGCTTGACCTGCAGCTTCGGACTCATCTCACCAATTTCGTCAAGAAAGATTGTGCCACTATCAGCCAACTGGAATCGCCCGATTCTTGACGCGACAGCACCAGTGAAGGCCCCCTTTTCATGGCCAAACAGCTCGCTTTCGAGAATGTCCTCGGGGATCGCACCGCAATTGACCGGCACGAGCTTTCCAGACCGCCCACTTAATGAGTGAAGGGCCTGCGCAATAAGCTCCTTTCCCGTGCCGCTTTCGCCGAGCACGAGCACGGTGGAGCGAGTCTTTGCCACCTTTTCGATGACGCCAAAGATCTTGTGCATCTCTGGACATCCACTGATGATGTTGGGGATTGCCGTTGAAGCCGAAAATCTCGGAACCTGTGGAGCTGCAAGCTCGCTCAGTGAGTCACGAGATGCTGAGAACGCATTTGTATAAGCCATACTGAACCTTCCTTAGTCCTGTCGAGAGATCGCCTGAACCCTCACGCCGCTCATGCAGCGAAGGGGTCTGCGCTCTCAAACCAACGGCAACCTTCCTTAGTAGCAACCGCACAGGCTGGGCCTGTCACAGTGGCTGTCACGGAATTGGCAATGTCCATACCATGCCGGGCTTTCCATGTTAGATTCTTGACTTCAAGAAACAGGCTCATCTCTTTTTGCAGGCACAAACGGCGTGATTACGTGGCTTTAGAGGGGCGCATTGAAATTTTTTGACACAAGCAGTGTCATGTCGCCCGCGACAAGACGAATCTGGTACAACCAGAAAGGTGTACAGTTTTGTCTCCGTTCTGCCGACAAGTTTGCGTAGTCAGCACTTGAGCGCAACACAGGGAGGCGCGCTTTGGGGCTAGTTCACGGTCGAGGGAACATCCGAGATAAGAAGGTCCCGGAGCGCTAAGCCAAGCGAAAGGCGAAAGGAATCTGCCCGGCTCTCGAAGTGCCCATTCTGGGCCTGGATAACGGTCTTATAGCAAAGATTCTTTTCATTAAATTCCAAGCCGGCATGAAAGAGGACTGCCTGGCGAGCCTCAAACTGCATTATTATCTGCTCGACGGTCGGAAGCCACAGGAAGGCGGAGCGAAGCTCGTTAGGGGTCATTCCCTGGGGATCGACGAGTATCGCGACAGGATTTTGTCCGTCCCGGTCCGCGACCTCATCACCAACCTCTGGGTGCCACAAGAGGCCAGCCACTTCAAGGTCTTGCGCTACGTAAATGAACTTGTCTGTCACCAGATGAGTCTTCGTCACGATGCCTCCTTCCTCTGCCCCCCTACGTATGCCTTCGTCATGAAACAAAGGGACCTTTAGGGTTCGAAGCTTTTAGGCTCCTACTTGTTTTGATGCCCGGAAGAGGGCTAACGGCGCTTACTTTCGAAGCCCCTGATTATGAGCTTGTGGCTAGGAGTTTCTCTTAGGGATTTTTCCAGTCCTCGGGGCGAGCGTCTGCCCAGACGATGACGCTAACAACCGCCACCACGGCGACGATGGCAACCGTGACGGCTATTTTGAAGAAAAGCACGAGCAGGATTCCCAAGAAGAACCCTACACCCGCCGCTTTCTCGCCGTTCTCCCTCACGAAGGTCCTTAGCGCGGAGAGCTTTGCAAGAAAGAATGCTTTCCACTCATCCCCACTTCGGGAATAGACGAAATTCTGGAGCTTTTTGAAAAGTTGGCGCATGTACTTAGGGCCCCTTACGTCTCCCAAGATGTTTCTTCCCATTCATCGGAACCGGGAGTATAGTTTCCGATCATTCCTATTTAGACAAGAGCACCGCGAATAGGTGCCCTTCTAATCTGCCCTAAGAGAGATACCGTATGAAAAAGCTAGCGCTTCTTGCCCCTTTCCTGGCCCTTGTAACCATCGAGCAAGCCGTTGCTGCGGATGCCGAAAAGGGCAAGGCACTCTTCACCCAGCGCTGCGCGATGTGCCACGGAGACAATGGGAATGGCGATGGCCCGCTTGCGGCCACCATGCCTGAGGGGCAAAAGCCGAGAAAGCTCTCTGAGGGGCTTGGCGCCAACAAGTACGCAACGGATGACGCAAAGCTAACCGAGCTTTTACAGAAGGGGGGCGCCGCGGTCGGATTAAGCGTTCTTATGCCGGGCCAGCCGGACCTAAAGCCGGCGGACCTTACCGACCTTATCGCGTTCATTCACTCCCTCAAGACGAAGTAGGTCACGCGCTGTTGTGGTAAAGAGTTCGTCAGAAAGCCCGGCATATGCGGCCCTCGGGGCCTCCTCGGCCAAGTCGGGAGTGCTCAAGGCCGTTGGCGAGGGGGCGACGAGCCGATACTTCGCATCTCCTATTCCTGATCCGTTCGGGGACGCAACACACTCATTCTTTCTTCACGCCGATGGTGCAGGAACAAAGAGCATTGTCGCATACCTGATATTTAGGGAGACGGGGGACGCATCTGTCTTTGCTTCGCTGGCCACTGATAGCCTCGTCATGAACCTGGACGACATAGCCTGCTCCGGAGGCCTGTCGGGCCTTGTTCTGAGCAACACCATCGGGCGCAACCGGTCGTGCATTCCCGACTCGGCGATCGAGGCCGTCATTAAGGGCTATCAGGAATGCGTTTCAATGCTGCGAAAGTCGGGCATCGAGATTCAGATGAGCGGCGGCGAAACGGCGGACGTGGGAGATCTCGTCAGAACTATTGTCGTGGACTCGACCTTGTGTGCCCGTATTCCCCAGGCCGAGCTCGTTGATGCCTATCGGGTTAAGCCTGGCGACCTGATCATCGGGTTTAGCTCGACGGGGCAATCTCGCCATGAAAGCCGCCCTAATTCCGGCATTGGGAGCAACGGCCTTACCTTAGCCCGCAACGTGCTGCTCTCCCGGCACTATGCGGAGGCATACCCGGAAGTATGCGATCCAAACATTCGGCCTGAACTTGCTTACCGGGGTCCTTATCGGGTTACCGATCAGTTTCCGGGGCTTGGTATGACCGTGGGCGAGGCGCTTCTTTCACCAACGCGCAGCTATGCGCCGCTGATTCGGTCCCTCCTCGCATCGCACTGGGCTGACGTGCACTCCCTCGTGCACTGCACCGGCGGCGGCCAGACCAAGATCAAGCGATTCGGCAAAGGGGTGCGTTTTGAGAAGAGCTCGCTCTTTCCGGTCCCTCCGCTCTTTCTCGAAATTCAGCGCTGTGGAAAGATTCC
Source organism: Deltaproteobacteria bacterium (assembly GCA_947467385.1). Taxonomy (GTDB): domain Bacteria; phylum Bdellovibrionota_C; class UBA2361; order UBA2361; family OMII01; genus OMII01. The sequence continues at coordinate 17,900 of CANIHJ010000019.1, forward strand.
TTGGGATGAGATGTATGCTGTGTTCAACATGGGGCATCGGCTTGAGGCCTGCGTCGAGGCTTCCGCGTCTGAATCGGTCGTTGCCCTAGCTCATGAATTTGGGATTGCCGCTCAGGTGATTGGACGGGTAACCTCTTCTTCCGTGGAAAACGAGGTAGTACTAGAAACTGCACACGGCACCTTTGTGTACTGATGACTCTGTCTGACGTAGGCCAGTTCAACAACGTATCGGGGGGCAGCTCGCTCGGGGAGGCGTTCTGGGCTCGCGCCCGCTCGCGGCCAGATGAGCCGCTGCTGCGGTATGCGTGCGCTCCCCACTCGGAGGGAACCCGGGTATGGCAAACAGAGACCTACAGGACAGCAAGCCCCATCGTTGCCAAGCTCGCCCATTTCCTTAAAGCACAGGGGGTCGGGCCAGGGGTGCCGGTCGCGATAATCTCGCAGAGCCGCAGGGAATGGATTTTCGCGGATCTTGCGATTCAAACACTGGGAGCAATTACGGTCAGTGTCTACCCGAGCCAGCAGGCTATAGACGCGGGCTTCATTCTCCATGACTCAGGAGCCCGGATCGTTTTTATTGAAAACGCGGAGCAGGCTGCGAAGATTGCGTGGCTTCGGGAGAGCGATTGCCCGATACCAGAGCGAGACGACAAGCCTGCCTCCCGCGCCCGAGTTCCGGTTGATACGATTATCTCCTTTGAGCGCGTTGAATCGGTTTTGGGAGCGACTCTGCTGTCGGAGATAGTTGAGAACGACAGACTTCCCTCGACTCCTCCCCCCATCCCGCCCGAGGTCGGCCGCTCGTCCGTTGCTTCCTACGTCTATACATCAGGAACAACTGGGCCTCCCAAAGGAGTGGTTCAAAGTCACGGCAATCACCTCGCCAATGTTGAGCAGGCCGCCAAGAGCGGGGTTTTCGCGATGGATGGCTCGCTCTTTCTGTACCTACCTCTTGCGCATTCATTTGCCAGGCTCGTCCACTATGCGGGCTGCTTAACCTCCTCGCATCTTGCCATCCCAACCATAGCGGACACGCGCTCTTCGCGAATAGACCTCTCTTCCGTGGCGAAAGATTTGCGCGACTCGGAATCGACGGTGGTGCCCTCCGTGCCCCGTCTTTTTGAGAAGATGGCTGCAGCCTTGCAGGCGCGCGGAAGCGGAAAGACGCTGCAGCAAAAACTTTTGGGGCTGTGCATCTCAAATGCCCAGAAGACGTACGAGCGCAGAGCCCGTGGCGAGAGGCTGGCTATCCTCGACAGAATCGTGTTCGACGGCCTGAAGCCAATTAGGGCAAAGATTAAGCGCGAGCTCTTTGGGGCGAAGTTTAATCACGCAGTGTCGGGCGGAGCAAAGCTAGACCCCGGAGTAAACAAGTTCTTCGATGCGCTTGAGATCACCATCTGTGAGGGGTATGGACTGACGGAAACGTGCGTGGCAACGCATGTGAATCGCCCCAACCAGCGCCGAATCGGCAGCGTAGGGCCTGCATTTGAAGCAGTGGAAACCAGCATATCGGCGGATGATGGAGAGATCCTCTTGCGGGGCCCCAACGTGACGGGTGGGTACCTCAATCGACCTCAAGCAACCCGCGAAGCATGGGACTCTGAAGGCTGGTTTCACACAGGTGACGTAGGTTGGGTCGATGATGACGGGTTCCTCTTCATCACCGATCGCAAAAAAGAGCTCGTCATCACAGCGGGCGGCAAGAAGATTCCCCCCACTGCGCTTGAAGGGCTATTTAAGCGCAACTCTTTCATCTCGAATGCGTTTCTGTATGGGGACGGCAAGCCCTACTGCGTCATGCTCTTCACGCTTAATGAGACTGAGATTAAAAGCCTGCTCAACAATGTAGGCATCAGGGTGGAGCCGGGCCAAAAGCTATCTGAGCTTTCCGCGGTTATCGGCATGGTCCAAGATGCCGTCAGTAAAGCCAACACCGAGCTGGCCTCGTTCGAAAGCATCAAGCACTTCCGCATTCTCGACGAGGACTTCTCAGTCGACAACGGCCTCCTCACCCCCACCCTAAAACTCCGCCGCAAGCAAATCACCGCCCGCTACCTCACCGTCCTTTCCTCCCTCTACTAACAAACTCTCAGAGAACTTGTGGTGCGGGAAAAAGCTCTTCATTCCGGCTGGTTAGCCGCGCGCATCCGCAATCAATTCGCCACACTGACAGCCCCGCATCGAGCTCTCAGAGAACTCGTGGTGCTTGAATGAAACGTATCCTCCGGTCCGGCCTACCTCACAAAAGTCAATCACCACAGGTCGGTCTAGCGATTTAAATCCATGGCGAAACTTATTTTGAGTAAGGGCGAACATCGGGTGTGGCTTATCATCCCCGCATAGAATCGAAGGCGCTCACCTCATTCGTGACAACGCGAAGCCGGAACTCCGAGCTGTGGTTCGCGAACAACCGGCCCCTCGAAGAGGCCATCCTCGGCTATCTTGCAAAATTCACGGCACGCTACAAAGCCCTCGTTTATGCCTTTGCTATTGAAGGAAATCACATTCATGCTCCAATCCATTTTCCCGGGGGTAATCGCGCATCCTTTATGCGAGACCTCAATTCGTGCATAGCGCGGGCCGTCCGACGCTTCGTGCCGGAATACCCTGGAGGCAGGTTCTGGGGACGGCGATACTCGACAGAGTTTTTGCCGGGAGCAGATGACATTGAGGAGTATTTTTTCTACACCGTTCTTCAGCCCGTGCAGGATGGGCTCGTTGAGCAATTGCATGACTATCCTGGATATAACTGCTTTCGGGATGCTATCTGGGGCGTTGAGAAGAATCTTAAAATCGTCAATTGGGCCGGCTATAACTCAGCCAAACGATTTAACAAGAACATTCGGCTCGATGACTTCATTCAAAGTGTTACTTTTAAGTATGAGCGTCTCCCCGGCTACGAGAACCTCTCTCAGGGTGAATATGCGAAACTGATGATGAGAAAACTTGAGGAGAGACGGCGGCGCATCGTGGCCGATCGAAGAAGCAAGGGGCTACTGTTCATGGGGCGAGAACGCCTGCTTCAACGACGGCCCGGCGCCCTACCTGTATCAACCAAGACGAGTGTGCCATTTGAACATCGCCCTCGAGTCTTATCGGTAAATCACGATCGACGGGCTTTCTATCGAAAGTGGTACTTCGATGTCCTAAATGCCTACAGAGTCGCATCTCTGCGCTATCGTCAAGGGGACCGAAAGGTGAAGTTCCCGACCGGAACCTTTTTACCCCAGATCTTTGAGGCATTAACGGACAGTGAGAAAGCTGGGCTCAAACAACGCAAAAAGAAACCCGGCTAATGCTGTCTGTTTCAAAAACGAGCCGGAAAAATCCAGCCTACCAGTACTTTTCTATGTGCAGATTACCTGGGGTCTTTTTTGAGTGCACCACAAAACCGGAATTAGTCAGGTCCGCCTCAAGCTCATCAATCATCGCGGGGTTACCACACAGAAATACATGGTCGGAATCGGGATCGAGAGACAGGACGCCCTCTTCAAAAAGCTTCTGGATTCGCCCCCTCCTTCCCGGCCAGCCTTCAGGAGCTCGACTAGCGATGGGGAGGTAGGCGAACCCCTTCGATGTATTCTCCAAGGTCCCGAGCTCCTCAGCATACGCAAAATCTTGTGGGTAACGAACTCCATGCACCACTGTGATAGCTCGTGCCCCGAGCAGGGTTGCGCTCGTGCGAACCATCGACATAAAGGGCGCAAGCCCCGTGCCGGTTGAGACGAGCACGAGATTTTTGTGCTCGGGGACTCCGTCAAGAGTGAACGTGCCAGTCACCTTCGGCTGGCAGAATAGCCTATCCCCTTCCTTTAAAACCGCCAAACGGGAAGTCAATACACCGCTCGGAACGACCGCGATATAAAACTCAAGGAAGTCCCTCTCGTCTGGAGAAGAGCCAATAGAATAGGCCCGCTTAATGACCTTATCCGGAGCTGGTGCCTCTACCTCCTCCTCCGCTCCCTCGTAGCGTGGTGCCGAGCCCAGCAGTCCCAAGGCAACATACTGACCGGGCAAGAACTGCGGCACCCCAGCGTCCGGCCTGACGCGCAAGATCATGAGCTCAGGGGTCACGTTAATTCGGCTGACAACGGTTGAATTTAACATTCCGCCAATATAGCGTTCTCTCCGAAAAAAATGAACATCCTGAGGAATCACAAACTCTCAGAGAATTCGTGGGGAGGAGTTTAGCCGTGGATATTGTGCTGATAGAGCCTCAAATACCCCAAAATACTGGTTCAATTGCGAGGACCTGCGCTGCGACGGATACCCCCCTTCACCTCGTGGGCAAGCTCGGGTTCGACATCTCTGAGAAGGCGGTTCGTCGGGCCGGACTCGACTATTGGCCGTTTGTGAAGCTGGCTCACCACGGCAGTTGGCAGGACTACATGCTTACGGCGAAGCCGGGAAATGTTTGGCTGTTTTCAAAGTTCGGGACCAGGAACTACACTCAAGCGACCTTCACCTCCAACGACGCCCTGGTCTTCGGGAGCGAGACGAAGGGCCTAGGAGAGGAATTCCTAAGCCGTTTCCCCCAGCAGCAGGTCCTTCGGATTCCGATAGTGACCGACTACGTCCGGAGCCTAAATCTCAGTAACGCCGTTGCAATCGCCCTCTACGAAGCGCGGCGTCAATTAACGCTGGACGATTAGCACATAAGCGCCTGATATATCTACAATTAAAAACCTCCGGTCGGCCCGACCTCCCGCGACCACGAACTCTCTGAGAGTTTGCGGTTTAGTTGGGGGGTGGGTGTGCCGATGGATAAGGTGGAGGGCTGTGGCATGCGGAGGCCGCCGAATGAACGCGAGAGGGTGGCTCGGCTAAAGGGTCTTGAGATCCTGGATAGCGGGCCAGAGAGGGCTTTTGATGAGCTCGTGTCGATTGCTGCCGCAATCTGCGAGGCTCCCACTGCCCTCATCTCCCTCATTGACGAGGAAAGGCAGTGGTTCAAGGCGCGGCTGCAATTCGACAAGCGCTTCACGCCCCGCAAGGATGCATTCTGCGCCGAAACAATACTCTCAGACTCTCTTCTCATCATCGAGGACGCCACGAAGGATCCCCGATTTTCGTCGAATCCGTTCGTCACTGAGAAGCCCTTCGTTAGGTTCTATGCCGGAGCCCCGCTCATCACCGACGACCAGCTCGTCATCGGCTCCCTGTGCATCCTCGACTACAAGCCACGCACCCTCTCTCCGGCCCAACAGTCTGCTCTCATGGCTCTCGCCCGGCAGGTGGTCGCGCAGATCGAGCTGCGCAGAAAGCTTCTCGCCGTCAAGTCCACCATCGACACCCTCGGAGAATCAGAGCGCAGATTCCGTCTAATTGCAGATGCCTCTCCGGTACTCATGTGGATCTCGGATCAGGCAGGCAACCGAACCTTTTCCAATGCTGCATGGTGTGAATTCACCGGCCTTTCGCGAGAAGACAGTATCGCCGACTCCTGGAAAGAGGCGCTCCACCCTGACGACCGCGACGCATACAACCAAAAATGGGCGTCGTGCGCCCTTCACGGCGGCCACTTTCAGCGGGAGTTCCGGCTGCGCCACGCCAGCGGCACCTATCGCTGGGTGCTTGAGCAGTCTATCCCGCTGCAGTCCTCCGCGGGCCGCATTGAGGCATACGTCTCCTCCTGCGTCGACCTCAGCAGCCGCAACGCCGAGGAGCTTGAGGACCAAAATAATGAGGCGCGCTTCCGCGCTGTAAGCGAGGCCGCGCCCCTCGGCATCTTTGTCACCGACTCTGCCGGCAATTTCACCTACACCAACCATCAGTTCCAGCGCATATCAGGACAAAAAGTCGAGGAGAGCCTCGGATCGGGATGGCTGCGGGCCATTCCGCCAGAGGATCGCGATCGGGTCTCCAAGAGCTGGTACGACGCGACCCAGACAGCGAAGCCCTTCGAAGAGACCTATCGCTACAAGCGTCCGGACGGCGAGATCTCTTGGTGCTCCGTTAAGGCCGCCGCGATCAACACGACCGATACCGTAAGCGGCTGGGTCGGCACGGTGGAGGACATCACCGAATTACGCCGTGCAAGCGAGGAGATTTTGGCAGCGAAGCAGTCTGCCGAGGCCGCCATGCATGCCAAAAGCCAATTCCTGGCAAACATGAGCCACGAAATTCGCACCCCCCTGACGGCCATCGTCGGGTTTGCTGAATCCCTGCGCGATGACCTGCAGGAGGCTCCCCAACAGCTCCACACCGTCGACATTATACTAGGCAATAGCAAGCACCTGCTCGATATTATAAACGATATCCTCGACCTCTCGAAGATTGACGCTGGAGCCCTCAATATTGACAAGGCTAACGTAAGCCTCGTTCGGCTCCTTGATGACGTCCGCACGATGTTTGCGCCCCGAATCGCGGAGAAAGCCCTCTCCTTCTCAGTACAGTACGAATGGCCCCTACCCGAGCAGATAACCACGGATCCGCTGCGGCTTAAACAGGTGCTCATTAACCTTCTGAGCAATGCCATTAAATTCACCGAAAAAGGCTGGATAGAGCTGCGCGTGCGGTTCGATCCGAAGACGACGCGCCTCTCTTTTGCCGTCTCCGACTCAGGCATCGGCATCGTCCAAGAAAACATTCCCTCTCTCTTCAAGCCGTTTTGCCAAGAGAACGAGTCGATAACCCGGAAATACGGCGGCAGTGGCCTTGGGTTGAGCATATCCCGGCGGCTTGTTCATGCCCTGGGCGGGGAGATCTCCATCTCATCGAGGGCTGGCGTCGGCTCGTCTTTTGAGTTTTGGATCGAACCAAATATTACCGGCGAACATTCTCTCATTCGGAGCCTACCTGCAGAGCCCCAAGAGACCCCGCGCGAAGCCCTTCCCTGCAAGTTTTCCGGCCGCGTTCTCTTCGCCGACGACGCCCTCGACAACCGGCGCCTCGTGCACCATCTCCTCGAAAAAGCTGGGATCAATGCCGTGCTAGTGGAGGATGGCAAGCAAGCAATCGACGCTGTCATGGCGCAACCCTTCGATCTCATCCTACTCGATATCCAGATGCCCAACCTGGACGGCCTCTCGGCTGCGCGCTCCATGCGCCAAGCCGGCCTAAGAACTCCGATCGTTGCCCTCTCTGCCGGGGCGATGACAACGGATGTCCTTAAGGCTATCGAGGCAGGCTGCTCAATGCACCTCAGCAAGCCCTTCAGCAAAGACTCGTTTCACGAAATGCTCCGAAAGTTTCTCTCATCTCCAGCTGCCCCCGAGAGCCCCCATCTGAACGCGACTCCCATCCGTAGCAGCCGTGCCGAGAGCGACGAAGATACCATCCCCCTCGTTCTTGATTTTGTTTCGCGGCTACCCGAGAAGGTTCATGAGATACGCAAAGCTAGCGACGCAGGCACGCTGGCGGAGCTGGTAGCCCTCGCCCACAAGCTGCGCGGCAGCAGTGGACTTTACGGCTATGCTGAGCTGTGTGAGCTCTGTGGCGAGCTTGAGAAAAACTCCAAGAGTGGGAACCTCTCAGGCTTGCCTTCGCTCGTCGCACGTATTGAGGACCTAGTTCCGCGCATCGAGTTAGGCAAGCCCTCTTGGACTGCCCATCCCGCCCCCTAAGAAAGCACTCTTTACTTCCCCGCAACCGGCCCGGCATCAGCGCCACCCGGCCAGCGCCACGCGAATGCTCGGGCGAAGCTTACCGAAGCCACCACCAGGACGAGGGAGCCGACATCATCAAGCAGGTAGTGCCACCCCAAGTAAATGGTGCTGTTGAAGATGAGCGCAACAAAAACCCAGCTGGCCCAGGAGAGTAGCCTGCTTATTTGGGCGAGGTACAGGCTCCCAAGAACCGCTACCGCTACATGCAGGCTCGGGAAGCCAGAAATCATAAAGACCGCCTCGCGAGACCCGGGATCTTTTTCGAGTAGCTGATGCATGCCCCACAGTCCCTGCTGCAGCCCCGCTATCTCTCCCCCCGCCATGAACGAGTACAGCTCAGGCTTCACAAACACTGGCCCCAGCGTGGGAACGGCGTAGATCCACAGCACACCAAAGAGAAACAGCGACACGAAGGCACACAGGTACTCCTGCGCCAAGCGCCGCGGAGCCGCCGCTATAAATATAAAGGCCGTTATCGACATGTACGGATAGTACCAATAGTAATGACGTGAAATCGGTTCAAGCAGGCCCGGTCCCCAAACATCAAGAAGCACCTGTGAGCATACGCGCCCGCCGCAAAGAAACTGGTCCGACGCAACAAAGAAGTCGTCATACAAGTTAGGGTTAATGTGGGGGATAAGATTCTTTAGCAGCGCGAATTCGACAAACATGAGGAGCACCGAGTGAAAAAAACGCACGTCCTGAAAGATTTGGCCCAGGAAGAATCGCTCCACCAGGTTCTTAAAAAACGGCCCCCACGAAATCCCTAACAACCGCCACGCGTTCGCCCGAATGAGCTGCAAAACTTGAACGGCGATGAAGCCGAGCAACACCAACGCATAGAGATCGAGACAGGTAATGAACTGCTTTAAGTAAAAAAGAAGCGGGCCGTGCGCAGCGTCTCGGCCCGGCTGTCCGGGCATCTGAAGGCCAAACGCTCGATACAGAGCGAGCGTCAGCGCCCCAAATGCGAGCAGTACCCACTCCACGGGCATCAAGACCTTGAGCACCTTTCCCATGCAGCTACTTATCGGCTTAAATACCCATCTGCCAAAAGAGGTAGTTTATAGACAGCTCCTGTTCCTCTTGGTTCTGAAGGCACCGGGTAGCTTCTCTTCCGACCCAAAAGAAGCACAAAACACAGCCAACCAGTCGTTTTGTATGGCTTTTTTACTCGCTTCGAGAAATTTTAGCCTAACACCCTGGATAAAAAGAATTTTGATAATAAGCGTCGGGGCCGATATACTAGGGGTTAGAAGTAATTTTAATTTCGCAGGCTGCCTTCGCGTAAGGGCATCGTACGAAGTGAGAAGTTCCGCAACAAAAGGTGCGGAAGGTTTTTTAAGGTTCGCAATTTCGAAAGAGATTGCCTGTTTTGTGTCCGTAGACCAACTTCCCGAACACTCTCGGGAGCGAGTTGTCTGGAAGTTGGTCTTCGTTCATTTAGGTATGTTTTTTTAAATGTTATTTCTCAGGTTCCTTGCGAACTTCTCATTTCTTCCTTTTTCTTCTTCCTTATTCCCCCCTAAATAGCAACTAGCCCGAAAGTTTCCTTCAAAGGAAAGACATCTCGCGTGCGCGAGCAACCCGGCACTAAGAGAATAGCGAACCTGTATTTACTTTCCGAGAGAGAGATACGCCACTAAGAGGGCGACGAGCAGGCGATAGTAGGCAAAGGGCCGCAGGCTCCATCGGCTCACGATTCCGATGAACCACTTCATCGCTGCGAGGGCCGTCACAAAGGAAACAACAAAGCCGATTGCAACTGAAAAAAGCTCGTCGGCCGTGAACACCTGCACCGCTTCGAAGAGATCGTGCATCGCTGCGGCTCCCAAGATCGGGACCGCTGCAATAAATGAGAATTCAGCCGCGGATTTTCTGGTGAGCCCAACTAGCATTCCCCCGATTATCGCTGAGGCCGAGCGCGACATGCCGGGCCACAATGCCAAGCACTGCACACACCCGATCAGGATACTTTGTCGGCAGGTGATCTGCTCTACTTCCTGAGTTCCACCCTCGCCGCGGCCCCTATCAACGAGCAGGATGAGTACCGCGCCGACCGCCAACGCCGTTGCCACAGGAAGGGGCGCAAAGAGATGTTCCTTAATTTGGTGCCGAAACAGCAGCCCCACGGCAAGAGCCGGAAGAGTCACAAGACCAAGCTTAAAGAGCCCACGGACGCCTCGAAGCCCCGGCTCAAGCCAGCGCCTCGGATGCGCCACATCACCGGAGACGCCATCCAGCAGCCCCAAAAACCTACGCCAGTACAGCACAAGAACGCTCAGGATAGCCCCGAGCTGTATGACAACATCAAACGTCTTTGCCTTGTCTCCGGTGAATGAAAGGAGCTCTCCGAAGAGGATGAGGTGGCCCGTGCTCGATATGGGCAGGTACTCAGTAATACCCTCCACGAGCCCCAGGATGATCGCAATTAACCAATCTGACACGTTAAGACCTCCCGAAAACAACCCCTCCGGCACGCTACTGGCACCATACCAACGGCGCAAGCCTCCCCGAAAACATCCTTCCATCTGCCATCCACGGACGATATGCTCACCATACTATCGGGCTCAAGCTGGGCTATGAGCAGCCCAACCCCGCGGCAAGACGCTGCCAACCCAACGCTCTCAACTCTGGATCATGAAGAACTTATCCTGCGATGCGCTGATAATCGGGGCGGGACTCGCGGGGGCAAGCTCTGCCTACGCGCTTGCGCGCAGGGGCGCAACCGTCATCGTGTGCGAGGCAGCGGGAGACGTCGCGCAACGCGCCTCCGGCAACCGCTTCGGGCTCATGATGCCGTACCTCTCGGATCGTCCCTCCACATTTGAGCACCTCTACTCTGCCGGCTTCTCCTTTTCGAGATCCTTGCTCACTGGGCCCCTGTCCAGCCGAAATATCCTGAGGGCCACGGGGGGCGTTCAGCTCCCAACTACCCCTCGGCTCGCAAGACTTCTCGAATCCTCGACTGCCATTCGAGCACCACTTTCAGTTGCGCGGCTTGACGCAGTTCAAACAGCTGACGCTACCGGTGTGCCGATATCCTCGCCCTCGTTTCACGTTCCCAGCGCAGGATACGTCAGCCCCCCTCTCTTTGTTGGAAGCATGCTGTCTGGCGCCTCCGTGCGCTTGGGAGAGAGGGTTATTGACCTTCGACGCTCTCAATCTCATTGGGCCGTCCGCCTTGCCTCGGGAGACACCGTCCAGGCCAGTTACGTCGTCGTGAGCGCTGCTTACGAATCGCCCTGCCTTACACAGCTGCAATGGCTGCCCCTAGAGCCAATACGCGGGCAAACCGTCTCGCTCTCACCCTCCCGAATTTCAGAAAAACTGAGGGCGCTTGTTTGTTTCGACGGCTACCTCACTCCTGCCGAGGACGGCTCACACCTCCTCGGCGCTCACTACCGCCACAACGACCTTCGCCAGCTTCCGTGCAAGGAAGACACCTCGGAGATCCTGCAGCGCTGCCAGCGGTGGCTGCCCGAGCTTCACTTATCTCCCCAGTCGGTCCAGTCGTCGCGCGTGTGCTTTCGGACATCAACCTTCGACCGGCTCCCCTACATCGGGCCCGTGCCCGACATGACGGCAATGCTCGCAGAGGCCGCCGCATACCAGCCAGGGACAGATCTCCTCGCAAAAATCGGCGCGCCCCTTGAGCATGACATCTTTGCGACCGTCGGACACGGAAGCCGCGGGCTTCTATCGTGCCCTATCGGCGGGGAGATCATTGCGCGGCTAATCGCGAAAGAGCCCCTCGCAGAGCTCGAAGAGATCGCCGCTGCCTGCTCACCGCTGCGTCTCGTCGGCCGAATCCTTAAGCGCCCTCAAGAACGGGAGGCTGGCGATGCCCGGCGCACGTGACCCTTTAGGACCGCATCACGGCGCGCTTCCGTGAGCACACTCGCAACAGACGCAGCAACGTTAAGGCTCTCCATCGGCCCCATGCGCGGAATCGCAACCCTGAGGTCTGCCATCTCCAGGGCGTCTTGTGAAAGCCCAGTTCCCTCAGCTCCGAAGAGCACAACCGCCTTGTCAGGCCACTTCACCCCGTACAGGGAGCGTGCCTCGTGCGGTGTCGTGGCGATGACAGAGAATCCTCGGGCCTTCACGGCCGAAAAGAAGTTGCTGTACTCGGGGACGATGCAAAACGGCACGTGCTCAGCTGCCCCCTCCGCTATTCGGCAGGCCGCCCCTGAAAGCGCGCTAATGGTTCGCGAACGGATAACCACCCCCTGGACCCCAAAGAAGCACGCCGTACGAAGTATCGCCCCAACGTTGTGCGGGTTCTCAACGCCCTCAAGCACAAGCAGAAGCCCGCGCTGCAGATCCGACACCTTACGGGTCAGCTCGCCAGGCAGCATACCCTTGAGCGGCTTTGCCTCAAAGC
>CANIHJ010000020.1 GCA_947467385.1 Deltaproteobacteria bacterium
AACGAGGAGAAGGTAGTTCCGCTCTTCTTTCAGCGCATCGCACCCGTCATCGACCAGCTCTCGGTCGAGTACACGCCGCACCTGATATTTCTCAACAACGCCTCCACCGACAGCACGGTTGGGGTGATCAATTCCATTCGCGAGCAGCATCCCGACGTGTATCTCCTCTCGCTCGCCTCAAACGTTGGGTACCAGCGCTCGATTGAGTTTGGGCTCAGAAACACCGTCGGCGATATCTTTGTCTTCATCGACGTAGACTGCGAGGATCCGCCTGAGATGATCCTGCAGTTCATGAAGTACTATAAGGATGGATACGATGTGGTGTACGGCGAGCGTGTCGACCGCATCGAGGTGAACTCGATAAAGTTTATGCGCAAGGTTTTCTACCGCCTCATGAAGGCCCTCGCCGACGAGGAGATCATCCTCGACATGGCGGAGTTCTCGCTCATGACCAACGAGGTGCGCGAGGCGATCATCCAGGATTCGTCTTCCTTTCCGTTCATCCGCGCTTCGATTGGCCGTGTCGGGTTCAAACGCAAGGGCATACCGTACCGCCGCGACAAGCGCATTGCGGGTGAGACCCACTACAACATCTGGGGTATGTTCCTCTTCGCTATCGGGGGTATCCTCGCGGCGAGCACGTGGCTGCTCCGCGTAGCGATGTACGCGCTTCCGTTCTGGCTTGTGGCGATGTTCTCGCTAGGCGTGCTGGCCTCGACCGGGACTGCCCCGTGGGCCTTTACGTGGATGGTACTGCTGGGATTCGCCTACTGCGGCTCAGTCTTGAGTTGTGTGTCGCTATACCTTGCGCGCGTGTACAAAAACACCCTTGGCCGCCCTAATGCCTTCCTCGACCGTAAGCGGTCGTTTCCGCAGGCGATCGCCCAGGAGCTCGCACAGCGGAGAGCTCCCACCGGAGTTGGTGCAGAGCGGGAGCAGCAGCCCCTTCAGTAGCCAGGCGAGGCCTAGTGCAGCGCTTCTGGGTGGAGGTAAAGGGCCTTGCCCTCAACCCGAACGATACCCTTCGTCTCAAAGCTCTTGAGGCAGCGTGACACTACTTCGCGTGAAGTCCCAACCATGTCAGCGATCTCGCGGTGGGTGGGGCGCTTCACAACGAGCCGCTCTTTTGTGACAGGGTGTGCCTCCGACATTTTCTCAAGGGCACGCACAATGCGGTGCGGGACATCGAGAAGGGCGATGTCGGCCAGGTTGCCGGAGGCGAGCCGGAGGCGGTTGGCAAGCGACTGGGCCAAAAAGAGCGGCAGACCCGAGAACCGCCGCGCATGATCAATGAAGTCCTCGCGCGACAACTCCCATACGACCGTCTTTGTGAGTGCAAGCACATTTGCCGTGCGTGCCGAACCGGTAAGCAGGGCGATCTCTCCGAAGAAGTCTCCCTCATCGAGGATAGCGAGGGTGAACTCCTTTCCCTTCTCGCCGGTTCGATACACCCGCACCTGCCCGCTCACGAGGAAGAACATCTCGCTGCCCTCGGTGTCTGCGCGCATGAAGAGGGCGTTTTTCTTTATCTCCCGCACTCGAAGCTTTGAGCGCAAGGCCTCAAGCTCTGCGGGCAAAAGGCGCGAGAAGACCGGCACGTGGCGCATCGCCCCGATGTCCCGAACGGATGGTGAGAAGATTTGGGCGCGTTTCTGATCTTTCGACATGCGGGTTCTCCTTATGCCTCCACAGCATGGTGCACTGCGGCGGTAGTTTTCAAGAGAGAATAGTCCGAAAGGCCCAAGCGGCTGGGTAGGTCTGGATTGTAGAGGAACCGAAGGGTGTCGATCCCGACAGCACTCTCGTGTTCGGGGATGCCCGCAAGGTGGGGTGCCGCAACACCCCGTGCCAGCTGGGTGGGTGCAGTAAAGATCCGTGCCTCGTCCCACATCCCGCTCTCGATGAATGCAGCGAGGGTCCTTGCGCCGCCCTCCACGAGCACCGAGGTGAGGCCCTGGCGGGCGAGGGCTGAGCAGATCTCTTGGCACGACCAGCTGGCAGGCTCGATGCGGAGGCGGTGCACCGAGCCCTGGAAGCCCTCGCGCACCGTGTTGACGACTATGGTGGGAGCCTGCGGGTCAAACACGTTCAGCGACGGGTCGAGCGAGAGCTGCGGGTCGATTACGATGCGGGTGGGATTCTCGCCGGCGGCCAGGCGCACCGTGAGCTGAGGGTTGTCTATCTCGGCAGTGCTACGACCGATCAGGATTCCCATCTCTTGAGCTCGCCACTCGTGCACGAGGCGGTGCGACTCCTGGCAGCTAATGCTGAGCCGGGATCTCTCTTCGGGTGCCATAAAGCCGTCGCTCGTCTGAGCCCACTTGAGGATAATGTACGGGCGGCCTTCCTGGTGCGCGGTGATGAAGCGGCGGTTAGCGAACGTGCACTGGTCGCGCAGGATGTTTTCGGTCACCGATACGCCCGCACTCGTGAGCTTTGCTATGCCGCGCCCCGCAACGGCAGGAAAAGGATCTCGGCATCCGACAACGACACGCCTGATGCCCGAGGAGATAACGAGGTCGGCACAGGGCGCAGTTTTGCCGAAGTGGGAGCAGGGCTCAAGGGTTACGTAGAGCGTGGAAGAGGAAAGGAGCGAGCGGTCATCAACAGACTCAAGCGCATGCACCTCCGCATGCGGGCCGCCGTAGCGCTGGTGGAAACCCTGGCCGATGACGGAGCCGTTATGAACGACGACTGCGCCAACCATCGGATTCGGGGCAACGGCGCGACCACCCTGCTGGGCAAGCTTGAGCGCGTGGGCCATGAATGTCTCGTCGCGATCCATCAGCACGCATACTACTCCAGGCTTGCCCGGCTTGCACGACCTCTCCACCCCTGAGATTAGCGATTACCTCTCAGGGGCTCTTGCGGTATTCTCCGGACATGCTGCCCAATCTGCCTGCCAGCGACATTCTCTGGACGCCCCCCAACGAGCTTCGGGCGTCGTGCGCGCTCTCCCGCTTTCTCATAGAGCTGCGGCGTGCGGGCATTGAGCTTCCAGACGACTATGAGGCGCTTCACCGCTGGTCGGTGACGCAGCCCGCGCAGTTTTGGGCGAAGCTTTTCCGGTTTCTTGACCTCGGCTGCGAGGGCGAGCCTGAGCCGGTGCTCGGAAGCGAACAGGGGCCGACCCCCCTAGGGAAGCGCTGGTTTCCGAGCGTTCGGCTCAACTTCGCCAAGAGCCTCCTGCGGGGGCCAGGCTTACAGCCCGCAATTATCTCGTGGTCAGAGAACCGGCTGTCACGGCGGCTGACTTTTGCCGATCTGCGCTCGCAGGCGGGCGCGGTGCAGCAGTACTTGAGCTCGCTCGGCATCGCCGCAGGTGACCGGGTGTTCGCATACCTGCCGAACATTCCTGAAGCCGTGGCAAGCATGCTCGGCGCGGCCTCGCTTGGGGCGATGTGGGCGAGCTGCGGCACTGACTACCAGCTGCAGGGCCTGCTGGTGCGCGCAGGGCGGGTGAAGCCGCGGGTCCTTGTGGCGGCGCGTTCCTACCTGTGGCGCGGCCAGGCTG
Organism: Deltaproteobacteria bacterium; assembly: GCA_947467385.1. Lineage (GTDB taxonomy): Bacteria > Bdellovibrionota_C > UBA2361 > UBA2361 > OMII01 > OMII01. The sequence goes on from CANIHJ010000020.1 coordinate 3,515, forward strand.
TAGACCTCACAGAGACAGTCGCGCAGCTCGTTGAGCGCACCCCCTCAGTGGAGCACGTTATTCTGGTCGACTACCTGCAAAGCCCCGATGCTGGCAAGCCGCTTGCGCTTCGGCAGGGCGTTTCGGTGCGAAGCTATGCTGAGATCACCGCTGCGCCGTCGGTGCTCGATCTCTCCCATACCTTTCCGTTCTCGCAGCCGCTCTACCTCATGTTTTCATCCGGCACCACGGGCAACCCCAAGGGGCTCGTGCATGGAGCCGGAGGAACCCTCCTTGAGCACAAGAAGGAGATGATTCTGCACGGCGACGTTCGGCCCGAGGACCGTGTCTTCTACCAGACCTCCACGAGCTGGATGATGTGGAACTGGCTTGTGAGCGCGCTTGCGTGCGATGCCACAGTTGTGATGTACGACGGCGATCCAATGCTAGAGGACGGGATGATCCTGTGGCGCTTGGTTCAAGACGAGAGCGTAACGCACTTCGGCACGAGCGCCGCGTTTCTCGGAGCGCTTGAGCGGCAGGGACGAAAGCCGGCGGAGCGTTTTACGATGCCGTCGCTGCGGGCCCTCATGTCCACCGGCTCAACTCTCTATCCAGCCCAATTCGACTACGTGATGCACTCTATAAAGCCTCTCTGGATTCAGAGCATCTCGGGGGGCACGGACATCATCGGGTGCTTCGGGCTTGGGTGCCCGTTAAAGCCCGTCATTCGCGGCGAGGTGCAGGCCAAGAGCTTGGGATATGACGTGAGGGCATTCGGACAGGACGGCATGCCCGTCGTCGGCGAGGAAGGCGAGCTTGTGTGCTGTAGCCCGGCTCCCTCAATGCCGGTTTTCTTTCTCGATGATCCGGATGGCTCCCAGTATCGTGCGGCCTACTTCGCGGAGTACGGCTCGGTATGGCGCCACGGCGATCTTCTCAAGGAGACTCCGGCCGGAGGGCTGCTCTTCTTAGGGCGCTCCGATGCAACGCTCAAGCCCTCGGGAGTGCGCGTAGCAACGGCGGACATCTACTCGGCGCTTCAGGTGCTGCCGCGCGTGCAGCAGGTGCTTGCCGTAGGATACACCCCGGTCGGCGCTGCAAGCGAGAAGATCGTTCTGTTCGTCGTCTTGCCAGCTGGCGAGGCGCTCAGCGACGAGCTCAAGGGAGAAATCTCGCGCACGCTTAAGGCAGTTAACACCTTCTTCGTTCCTTCCCTCATTTTGCAGGCTCCAGACCTTCCGCGCACCGCCAACAACAAGCTTAGCGAGCTTACTGTCAAGCGCATCTTGCGGGGAGAGGAGCCAGGCAATCGCGCGGCACTCGCGAATCCTGAGTGCCTCTCATTCTTTGAGGGGCCAGCCAAGGATCAGGTGATGGCAGCGTTCTAGCCCGCCGTCGGGGGGATCGCCTCGGAAGAGGCGATCTCTTCGGCGATCTGCTCCTCCGACATGCCAACGAAGAACTCGGGGGTCTGCTCCGGGCAGATGCATGAGCCGCCCTTGTTGAGCCACTCGATGCGGCTCTTGTCTGATATCACCGCCCGCAGGTCGGTCATAAGCTTGGCGCGCAGTTCAGTCGGGAACGAGATGTTTGCACCCACCCACTTCGGGGCGACCTGCGGGATCTCGGACTTCTCGATGTAGGTGTCGATGACTGCTTCAGCGAGCCTGAACCGTATGCCGTAGAGGGCATCTGGCGTGAATTTTCCGTGGCGCTCGGCTGCAGCGAGGTACTGAATCGCAATTGCGCGGTTGAAACCCATCTTCTCCAGGATGAGTGCCGAGACCTGAGCGTTGTTGCAGCCCCACATCTTCTCCTCAAATTCGGTGTCGAACGGGAGGTCCTTGTGTTTGAGGTGCTGGCGGTACTCCTTGAAGCCGCGCCGGTTCTCGTGCAGGAAGGCGGCGAAGGCCAGATAGCGCAGGCCGCGCCCGAGCAGGCCGAATCCGAATCCTATCTCTGGCACGTCCAGCCCGGCACAAGCCCCGACCGCGAGCGCATCATAGAGCGGGGACTGGACGTACTCCCACTCGTCCTTCTCGATCTTTTTGCTCAAGGTCCGGAAGAGGTAGCAATACGAGATGATCGCTGCGTGATCAATCGCGGAATAGGCCTCAAAGAGGTGCTCGATAGTGAGCGGGGACTTGCCCTTGAGAATCTCCGGCCGGTACTGCTTCGTCATGAAGTAGTACGTCGCCTTGATCGTGTTGTTCTGCATCAGGCGTAGGATGTGGTTCTGTCCCGGAGGTGGAATCAGCGCGACGCCACGCTCGTAGTGGTGGATAAGCAGCCGTATCGCCTCCGAGAAGTTTGCCGCCACGGGCCCGAATGGTGCGACAAGCTCGCGTGCGGCTTTCCACCCGAGCTTCGCCTGGTCCTCAAGGTCAGCTATAAGGTCATCCTGTTCGCCCATGAACGATCCGGTCCCTCCAAGAGGTATAGTCGGCAGGGCAACGCTTTTTACTTTAGCTCCGGGCGCGGAGGATTTTGATCGGAGCAGCGGCCGCCGGTCGCGTTGCAGCTTAAGCCCTTAAGAATGCTTGTTATTTCAGGCCCGCGCGCTCAAGGAGAGCTCCGCTGTCAGGCTCGCGGCCCATGAAATTCTTAAAAAGGGTGTTTGGATCCTCAGCGTCCCCTCGGCTCAGTACAGAGTCGCGGAACGCCTTGCCAGTGGCCGGATTCATAAAGCCATCACGAGCGAAACGCGAGAATGCGTCGGCGTCGAGAACCTCCGCCCACTGGTATGAGTAGTAGCCGGCCGCGTAGCCGACCGAGGAGCTGAAGAGGTGCGTGAAGGAGGCGATCATCGCGTAGTCCTGTGGCAGCGGGAGAGACGAGGTCCTCTGGAATATCTCTCGGCAGTATGGAAGGATCTCGCCGTCCTTCGCCCGGTCGTACGCGCGGTGCAGCAGTAGGTCGGCGGTTGAGAAGCTCAGCTGCCGCATGAGGAACGTCGCGCTGCGAAAATTGCGCGCGCGCTTCACCTTGTCGAAGAGCTGGTCCGGAATCTTCTCGCCGGTCTCATGGTGCGCCGCGAAAAGGTCGACCGCTTCGCGCTCCCAGCACCAGTTCTCAAGGATCTGGGAGGGGAGCTCAATGAAGTCCCACGCCACGCTGTTCATCCCTTGGCCGCGCAGCGACACGGTTGAGCACAGCAGGTGCATGAGGTGGCCAAACTCGTGGAAGAGGGTCGTCACCTCGTCGTGCGTGAGGAGCGACGGCTTTCCCTCAGCCGGAGGCGTAAAGTTTCCCGCCATAAGCCCAACGTGCGGCATGGCGTCCCCATCTGCGGGAACGTGGCTTATGAAGCTGTTCATCCATGCGCCGCCGCGCTTCGTGGAGCGTGGTTGGAGGTCTGAGTAGAAATGCCCGATCAGCTTGCCCGACGCCGAGTCGAAGGCCGAGTAGGTCGTCACCCCATCGCACCACGGCTTGAGCTCGGTGTTGGGCTTCACCGTGATGCCGAAGACCTTCTCCACGACCGTGAAGAGGCCGTTGATTACCTTTGGCAGCGGGAAGTATGGCCGGAGCTCTTCTTCGTCGAAGTCATAGCGGGCCTTGCGCATCTTCTCGGCGTAGTAGGCTAGGTCCCACGGTTTAATGGAGCCGGGATCTATGCCGCACTCAGACTGGATGAACTGCTTGAGCTCCTCCTGCTCACGCTCAAAGTGCTTTTCGATGCGCCCGCGCAGGCCATCCACAAAGCTCCACGCCGTCTCGCCGTTCTTTGCCATACGGTCGGCGAGAACAAGGTCCGAGAAGTCTTTGTACCCAAGCAGCTGAGCCTTCTCCCTGCGTAGCTCAAGGATGCGGTAGAGGAGCGGCACGTTGTTTTCGGGCTCCGTGGTGCCGCGGGCGTTGTACGCGCTGTAAAACGTTTCGCGCAGCTTGGAGCTGTCAGCGTATGTCATGATGGCGATATAGCTCGGGGCCTGCAGGGTGAAGCGCCAGCCCGAGAGCCCCTTCTCTTTGGCTGATTCGCGCCCCATCTCGATGGCGCTCTCCGGAAGCCCAGCGAGATCGCGCTCGTTGGTCGTGACGAACTCAAACTTGTTAGTGGAGTCGAGCGTGTTCTGAGAGAAGGTGTTCGTTATCTGGGCGAGCTCAGTGTTGATGGCCGACAGCCGCTCCTTCTTGTCAGGCGGAAGCTCGGCGCCGTTCCTGCGGAAGGAGTCCATCGTTGTGGTGAGAAAGCGCTTTTGCTCGCCGATAAGGGCCTGCGCCTCATCCGTTGCGGCGAAATCACTCAGCGCTTTCCACAGCCCCTCATCGAGCGTGATCTTGGAGTTAAACGCAGCGACCTTCGGAAGCACGTCGTTGTAGGCCTTGCGCCACTCCGGTGTCGTGGCGACCGACTCAAGGTGGGACACGATGCCCATCGCATACTCAAGGTCGAGGCCAAGGTTGTCGAGCACGCGCAGCGTATTTTCGAACGTGCGCTTCCCGGACACAGTCCGAATTGCGTCGAGCTCCGCTTCGGTCTTGGTGAGCAGCTCGTCGATCGCGGGCGCGATCTGCTCTGACTTGAAAGAGTCAAAGGGGATCTTTGCTGAGCGGATGAGAAGGGGATTCATGGTTGGCATCTGCAGGTGCTCCTGGGAAACGGAAATCTCCCCGTCGGGAGTAGAGGTGTTCGGGCGCTCGTTGTGACGATCGTTGGACGGCTTATTAGTAGGCATCAGACTCACTACTGAGAGAAAATGCTAACGACCCGATTCTACTGGCAGAACAGGCCTGTCACAAGGGCGATGCTTGGGCATGCCGCATTGATGTTGACGGTGCCACGAAAAGAAAGGTTAATGCGGGGGAGTGGGTTCAGAAATGGCGGCACGGCCGGACATCAGCAAGGTTGATTTTCTCGTTATCGGCGGCGGCATCGCCGGCCTTACCTTCGCCCTCAAGGCGGCTGAGCACGGCAGCGTGGCTATCCTGTTCAAGAAAGACCACCGTGCCTCGTCCACCTTATGGGCGCAGGGCGGCATCGCGGCAGTTAACCAGCCCGACGACTCCTTCGAGCTTCACGTTGAAGATACCCTCACCTGCGGCGCCGACCTCTGCAATGAGCAGATCGTCAACCTCGTCGTGCGCGAGGGGCCGCAGCGGGTCGACGAGCTCATCGCACTCGGGGCGCACTTTGATCGTGACCAGGTTGGTAGCTACCACCTTCACCGCGAGGGCGGACACTCGCGCCGCCGAATCTTTCACGCTGGAGACGCAACGGGCCACGAGATCCAGCGGGCGCTGCTGCAGGCGGTCGAGGAGCACCCCAATATCCGGCTCCTGACCAACTCTAACGCAATCGACCTCATCACGACGCACAAGCTCAATCTCAATGTGTCCCAGCCGAGCAAGGTGCTCGGAGCCTACGTCCTGAGGGATGGTGGTGAGATCGGCGTGATGCTTGCTGACAAGGTGCTCGTTGCCACCGGCGGCGCAGGAAAGATTTACCTTTACACATCCAATCCGGATGTTGCCACTGGAGACGGAATCGCCATGTGCTACCGTGCAGGGGCGCGCGTTGCGAACATGGAGTTCTTTCAGTTTCACCCGACCTGCCTGTACCATCCGCAGGCAAAGAGCTACCTGCTCTCGGAGGCGATGCGCGGCGAGGGCGCCAAGCTCCTACGTATCAACGGCGAGCCGTTCATGCACAGGTACCACCCAATGGCTGAGCTCGCGCCGCGCGATGTTGTTGCGCGGGCGATCGATCACGAGATGAAAATTCACGGTGATGAGCACGTTCTGCTCGACATCTCGCACCGTGATCCGTCCTTCGTCCGCGAGCACTTCCCCACCATTTACGAGCGCTGCCTGTCATTCGGGTTCGACATCACAAAGGGGCCGGTGCCGGTCGTACCGGCCGCGCACTACCTGTGCGGCGGTGTGGTGAGCGATCAATTCGGGCGCAGCGATATCACTGATTTGTATGTGGCCGGAGAGTGCGCCTGCACGGGCCTGCACGGCGCAAACCGACTAGCATCCAACTCGTTGCTTGAGGGAGTCGTGTTTGGGCACCGCGCAGCGCTGCATGCCATCGAGAACAAGGGGCGGCACGCAGTCGCGGCAGAGCCGCCGCCATGGGATCCGGGCAACGCCGTTGATAGCGACGAGCAGGTTGTAATTACGCAAAACTGGGATGAGATACGCCGCACGATGTGGAACTACGTCGGTATCGTTCGGACCACGAAGCGGCTTGAGCGCGCGCTGCACCGGCTTGCGCTCATTCGGCGTGAGATTCAGGAGTACTACCACCGCTGCATCGTCACGCCCGATCTACTTGAGCTACGAAACCTGAGCCTCGTAGCGGAGCTCGTCATCCGTTGCGCCATGGCGCGCAAGGAGAGCAGGGGACTTCATTACACGCTCGACTATCCGACCTCCCTTTCTGTTGCCCAGGACACCGTCCTAAGGCGCGAGTAAAGGTGATTGGGCCTTTTTGCGGCGCAGGAGCTATGCGACGGAGAGGTACTTCAGCACAAGGTAATCCTCGATACCGTGCGCGCTTCCTTCGCGCCCGAAACCCGACTGCTTGATGCCACCAAATGGGGCCTGTGCAGCCGAGATCGCAGTGTCGTTTATGCCCACCATCCCGTACTCAAGCCGCTCTGCGATGGCCAGCGCGCGCGACAGGCTCCCTGAGTAGAGGTATGCCGCCAGGCCGTACTGCGTGTCGTTCGCCAGCGCGATCGCTTCGGCATCCGTGCGAAAGGTGGCGATGGTTGCGACAGGGCCAAAGATCTCCTCCTTCCAGATTCGCATCGAGGGCTTCACCTGTGAGATGACGACCGGAGGGATGAAGCGCGAGGTTGCCGCGCAGGCCTCCTGTCCGAGGACGAACGTCGCGCCGTCATTCGACGCCGATTGAAGAATTCCCACTACCTTGTCGCGGGCCGCGTCGTTGATGAGCGGCCCGATCGATGTCTTCTCGTCGAGGCCATTGCCCACCACAAGGGCGCGGGTTCGGGCAACAAGCAGGTCTGTGAAAGTCTGCGCGACTGACTCATGCACGAGGAACCTGTTTACGCAGATGCAGGTCTGCCCCGCGTTGCGGTACTTTCCGTAGATGGCGCCCTCGACAGCCTTTTCGAGGTCCGCATCATCAAGCACGACAAACGGCGCATTTCCGCCTAGCTCCAGGGTGAGCTTCTTGACGGTGTCGGCCGACTGCCGGATGAGAAGCTTTCCCACCTCCGTGGAGCCCGTAAAGCTGACTTTCTTAACGATTGGAGAGGCCATGAGAGTTGAGCCGATCATGGCGGCATCGCCGGTGACAAGGTTAACGACTCCTGCAGGAAGCCCCGCCTCCTGGCACAGCTCGCCAAGGAAGAGGGCTGAGAGAGGGGTTTCGGGTGCCGGTTTGGCGATGAATGTGCACCCAGCGGCGAGAGCTGCTGCCATCTTGCGGGCGAGCATGGCGATGGGAAAGTTCCAGGGAGTAATAGCAGCGGCGACTCCGATCGGCTGCTTGAGGACAAAAATCCTCTTGTTCGCCGAATCAGAGGGGATTATCTCGCCGTAAATCCGAACAGCCTCTTCCGAAAACCACTGAAAATAGTTTGCGGAGTAGGAGACCTCACCGAGTGATTCCCGCAAGGGCTTTCCCTGCTCCAGCGTTATGAGTTGCGCGCACTCATCCTGCCGCTCCTGAAGCAGATCTCCTATGCGGCGAAGGACCTGCGCCCGCTCGCGGGCTGGGCGGTGTTGCCAAGCTGGAAGCGCGGTTTCGGCCGAACGAATTGCTTCAAGAACCTGCTCTTGATCAATCTGAGGAACGTCGGCCAAGTGCTCGCCTGTGGCGGGGTTCGTCACCGGAATTGTTGAGCCAGAGCGTGCAGCGCGCCACTCGCCGTTGATTAAACAGAGCGATTGCATCTTTTTCATGGTGGCGAGACTAGCGAAAAGCGAGCCCCGACTCGATCCGAAAACGGTGTTTTATAATCGCGGGATATTTCCTTATTTCGCATTTCGATATAAATGTTACACCGAAGCCCAGCCCAACGACATTTGAAGGTGCAGGCGGGACGACGTTTTCCAATTATTTTTGGGGATTTAAGCCCCACCGCGTTGTCCCTTTGCCCGTCAAAAATCGTCGAGACGTGCTTCACCTTGTTTATGTCGTAGGCGGAGCTAGCCTGTGGGGGCCAGTCAGGGCTGTCCGGCGCTAGTCACTTCCTCTTATCAGCTTCATCCATGGTAACAAAAATCAGATTGGTTATCGCAGGAGCGTGTGTTTCGGCACTCGCTCTGTTCGCTGTCTTTTCGCAGTGGGGGTCCGTGACGTACACAGCCACTGCCCAGGATAGCGCTTCAGCGTATCCGGCTCTTGGAGTTCGCGCTGGAGTCTACAACGACGGGCAGGCAGCGTTGTGGGACTTCAACATTACGGATCACTTCCGCTACTTCGGACCGCCGCCGAGACTCAGGGGATACAGCCCGGAGCAGCCGATTAAGTTCAGCCACGTCATTCACGTTCAGCAAAACAAAATGGAGTGCCAGTACTGCCACTGGTCGGTCAGCAAGGCTGCGTATGCGGCGATTCCGGAGGAGGAGACCTGCATGGGCTGCCACGGGGCGCTCGTCGCAGGAAAGAGCGAGCAGGGAAAGAAAGACATTCAGAAGCTCAAGGATTACTACAGCCGCAACGAACCGATTCCGTGGGTGAAGGTTCACGTGGTGCCGGACTACCTCAAGTTTAATCACAAGCGCCATGTGAAGGCCGGCGTGACCTGCCAAGAGTGTCACGGCCAGATTCCTGAAATGGAGCAAGTAGAGAGAGTTTCCTCGATGAAGATGGGCTGGTGTATCAGCTGCCACCGCCAGCGTGGCGCAAGCATCGACTGTCTCGTGTGTCACGGCCAGCGTTAGGCCAAGGGGACGTCCAGGGTAGAGATCAAGCGTTTTGTAGAGGTCCAAGATGGAAGGCGAAATCGTACAGCTCAACGCAAACCGGAAGAGCGCAGACAAAGAGGGCTTGGTGCAGATATCGCGCCGGCGATTCCTCCAGGGCCTCGGTGCCACAACCGCACTCGGCGCAGCCGCATGTGCCAACCCTGTTGAGCAGAACATTCTGCCCAACGTGAAGGGTGTTGCCGAGGAAATCCCCGGCGTGGCTGTGTGGTACAGCTCGACCTGTACTGAGTGCTCCGCCGGCTGCGGCATCCGCGTTCGCACGCGCGAGGGGCGCGCAGTCAAGGTTGAGGGAAACCCAAACAGCCCGGTTAACAAGGGTGGTCTCTGCGCACTTGGCCAGGCGTCTCTTCAGTCTCTGTACAATCCGGACCGCATCCGCCAGCCGCTCAAGAAGACGCGCACGACGCCGACGGGACCCATCTTTGAGCCGACGACCTGGGATGAGGTGTACGGCAAGCTTCAGGAGGCGCTCACGAACGCCACGAATAGGAAGGTGCTCCTGACGGGCGAGCTTCCATCCGGCTACCAGGATCTTGCAGCTGCGTTCACGAGCCAGCTCGGCTTCTCGCAGGTTGTTTGGGATCCGATGCAGCAAGTCGCGGTCGCCAAGGCGGCCGAGCTCGTGTACGGCACATACGGAGTCCCGACCTTCGCTATCGACAAGGCACAGGTTGTTGTTAACTTCGGCGCTGACTTCCTTGAGACGTGGTTGAATCCCGTCGGGTACGCTCGCCAGTGGGCGGACGGCCGCCGCGCTGAGAAGCCGCTTCGTTTCGTTCACATCGAGCCGAGGCTGTCACTAACGGGAGCGAATGCCGACCTGTGGCTGAAGCCAAATCTCGGCTCAGATGTCCGGATTGCTCTCTTCCTTATCGGCCAGATGATTGAGCGCGGCCGCACCAAGGGCATCAGCGACGACACCCGTAATAAGCTCTCGCAGCTCACCAAGGGCGTTACCGCCACTGAGGTGGAGGCCCAGACCGGAGTTTCGAAGGAGAAGCTGCTCCTCGTTGCGCAGTATCTCGCTGAGGCCAAGGCTTCGCTCGTGCTTGCGGGCGGTGCGTCAACGGCGACGGCGGATCCGCTACCACTCCTTGTGCTGACGAACCTTCTCAACGCCATGTTGGGCAATGTCGGCAAGACTGTTGATATAGTTGTTGTCGACAAGCCAGCCACCTCGGCTACGCAGGTCGCTGCGCTGATCGACGACATGCAGAGCGGGAAAGTTGACGTTCTCATCACCGCTGGCACCAACCCGCAGTTCTCGTTCCCAGATGCATTCGGGTTCCAGTACGCTGTGAACAAAGTTGGCATCAAGGGTGATGGTACCGGCAAGAAGGCCGGCATCGTCGTTGCGCTTGCGAGCCAGATGGACGAGACGGCGCAGCTTGCCGACTATATCCTTCCCCTTCACACCTCGCTTGAGGACTGGGGCTACGTCGCGCAGCCGGGCGGAAACGTTTCACTCATGCAACCGTCGATGCGCCAGATCTTCGACACCAAGAGCCTTGGTGACGTGCTGCTGACCGTTGCTGCTAACGCAGGGAAGCAGATCGGCGGAGACTCGACCACCTTTGACGCATTCGTCAAGGCGCGCTACCTGGCGATCACCGCAGGCAAGAGCACCCAGGACGGAGAGACGTTCTGGCGCGCAAGCCTTGAGAAGGGGGGCTACTTTGCTTCATCGGCTGGCGTTAGCGCCGGCACGCCAAGCATCAATCCGGCAGTATATGCGATGTCGTACGGCATCAGCGTCAAGCCTGCGCACCACGGTGACCTGCTGCTCTATCCGTACCCGTCGGTCAAGGCGTTTGACGGGCGTGCTGCAAACCGTCCTTGGATGCAGGAGCTGGCCGACCCTATCACGCAAGCTGTGTGGGGGGCATGGGCAGAGATGCATCCGGATACCGCCAAGGACCTTGGAATTGCGATGGGCGACTCAGTTATCGTTCGCACCGCAGATGGAGAGGTTCATGTCCCTGCCTATGTCACCGAGTTCGTCCACAAGGGGATCATCGCGATGCCGGTGGGCCAAGGACACTCTGCTTATGGCCGTTTTGCCAACAGTATCGACCAGGGCGGCTCTGTGTACTCGCTTCTTCCGAAGAAGATCGCAACAGGGGCTGACACGCTCGCCTTCACCGGCAGCCCGGTCACCGTTGTTCGCGGCCTCGGATCGGGGGACCTCGTGCGGGTGCAGGAGTTTAACTCACAGGAGGGCCGCGAGCTCGCCAGGACGACGTTCATCACCGGCGCTGGAGCTCACGCTCACGGCGAGGAACACGGGGAGGGGTACGGCGAAGGGCACCACGAGCCCAAGCAGATGTACACGCAGCGCGAGCATCCTCTATACCAGTGGGGCATGGCGGTCGACCTTGCGGCCTGCACCGGCTGCTCGGCGTGCGTTGTTGCCTGCTCGGCAGAGAACAACATACCGGTTGTGGGAAAGAAGGTGGTTGCGCAGGGCCGCGAGATGTCGTGGCTGCGCATAGAGCGCTACTTCGACTCAGTCGAGACGGAGGACGGCGGCGAGGAGCTCAAGGTGAGCTTCATGCCGATGATGTGCCAGCACTGCCAAAATGCCCCGTGCGAACCGGTATGCCCAGTGTACGCGACGTACCACAACGAAGAGGGCATGAACGCGATGGTGTACAACCGCTGCGTAGGAACCCGCTACTGCTCGAACAACTGTTCGTACAAGGTTCGCCGCTTCAACTGGTTCCAGTATGAGTGGCCGGATCTGCTTTCATGGCAGGTTAACCCGGACGTTCCGGTTCGCACCGTTGGTATAATGGAGAAGTGCTCCTTCTGCGTGCAGCGCATCGGTGAAGCCAAGGATATCGCGAAGGATCTCGGCCGGCTTGTTGAGGATGGGGATGTCACGCCGGCGTGCGTGCAAACCTGCCCAACTCAGGCTCTTACGTTTGGTGACCTTAAGGATCCGAACAGCCGAGTCAGCAAGCTTGCCAAGAATGAGCGCGCGTACAAGGTGCTTGATCACCATCTCAATACGCAGCCATCGGTTAGCTACCTCTCAGACATTCGCTACAAGGCCTAAAGTTTAGAGACAGTGACAAGAGACCGTTCGTATGGAACATAAGCACGACGCAAAGAAAGAGGCCCCGGTAACATACGCCGAGGTTAACGACACGATCCTCAAGATGCTTGAGCCGCCGGGGACGGGCTGGTACCTGCTTCTCTTCACCTGCCTCTTCTTCCTTGCCATTGGCGCGTCGAGCTGGTTCTACCAGATGTGGAGCGGCTTCGGAGAGTCGGGCAAGAGCCACCCAATTGGCTGGGGAACGTACATTACGAACTTCGTATTCTGGGTAGGTATTGCGCACTCCGGAACCCTGATTTCGGCCGTGCTTTACCTGTTCCGCGCGGCCTTCCGCCAGCCGATCTACCGGCTTGCCGAGGCGATGACCGTCTTCGCCGTTATGACCGCCGGACTCTTTCCGATTATCCATCTTGGTCGCCCGTGGTATGCGCTGTGGCTCATGCCGTACCCGAACCAGCGCGCTCTTTGGCCGAACTTCCGCTCGCCGCTGCTGTGGGACGTGTTTGCGGTATCGACCTACTTTACGATATCGGCAACCTTCTTCTTCGTGGGCCTCATCCCAGATATCGCGGCCGCCCGTGACCGGGCCACGACAAAGTTCCGCAAGATCCTGTACGGGGTGACGTCTCTCGGCTGGCGCAATAGCCATGTGCAGTGGAAGCACTACACGGCTGCCTACCTGATCTTCGCAGCTTTCGCGACCCCGCTCGTTGTCTCGGTTCACTCAGTGGTATCATGGGACTTCGCGATGAGCATCGTGCCTGGCTGGCATGCCACGATCTTCCCTCCGTACTTCGTGGCGGGGGCCATCTTCTCGGGTGTGGCGATGGTGATAACGCTCATCATCCCGCTCAGGAAGGCATTCGATCTTCAGCGCCTCATTACCCCGTTTCACTTTGACGCGATGAGCAAGCTGATCCTCATGACGTCGGGTGTGGTGACGTACTCGTACATCACCGAGTTCTACACGGCATGGTTCAGCAATAACGTTTTTGAGCGTTACCAGTTCTGGTTCCGGCCATTTGGCGAGTTCTGGCTTCCCTTCTGGGGAATGACGTTTTGCAACTGTATCTTCCCGCAGCTCCTGTGGGTGAAGTCGCTGCGCACGAACATTCCGTTCCTCTTCGTCCTTTCGATTTTCATTAACATCGGCATGTGGCTTGAGCGCTTCAACATCATCTTCCAGTCGCTTACGCGGGAGTTCATTCCGGCCGCATGGGGCGGGTATAACTTCTCGTGGATTGAGGTTGGCATCACGGTTGGGGCCTTTGGCTGGTTCGGCATGTGGATGACGCTCTTCATCAAGTTCTTCCCATCGGTTGCCATTGTGGAGATCAAGGAGATCCTTCCGCCGCCGGTGCGCAAGGAGACAGATCACCACCACGCGGCAGTAGGGGCAGGTCACTAAGAGGAAGGAAACGATTATGGTTGAGTCAACAAGCAGAGCAGTGGTTGGCGTCTTCACCTATATGGATGACGCCCTTGAGGCGGTAAAGAGCGCCAAGTCGGCCAATCTCGATTGGCGCATGTACTCTCCGGTTCCGCGCCACGAGATCGAGGAGGTCACGTACCCACAAAAGAGTCCGGTGCGCCTTGTTTCGTTCGCATGCGCGATCACGGGCTGTATTTGCGGCTGGGCACTTGCGATCCTCTGTTCGCTCGACTGGCCGATGCGCACGTCGGCCAAAAATATTGCGTCGATTCCGGCGTTTTTTGTTCCTGGATACGAGTGGACGATCCTGTTCGGCGGCCTTGGTACGCTTGGCGCTATCTTGGCGTTCTGTAGGATTCCGAGCGTTGTGCGCGCGGCGGGATACGATCCGCGCTTCTCGCATGACAAGTTCGGCGTTGTGGTCGCGTGCTCGGGGAATCAGGTAGAGGACGTCAAGAAGCGTCTTGCGTCCGCTGGTGCGGACGAGGTCGACGTTCGGGATAGTTTGTAATGAGGGGTGAGGGGCTCATGAGAGTTGCTCTTTTCAGAAGGTCAGCAGTTTTGGCAGGGATAGCGGCGACGCTGCTCGCTTCGGCGAACAGCTCAGCGGCGCTTCCGTTTAACGACGACATGGTGGATGTCCAGAAGCGCACGGGAGTAATCATGCGCGAGAAGGCTCCTGGCACCGTCGCGGTTGGAATGGCGGAGTACTACGTGGCGAACCGAGAGGACGCTGAGAAGCTTACGAACCCACTCCACGGCGATCCCACATCAACGGCCAACGGCAAGCGGCTCTTCACGGTCAATTGCCAGCCGTGCCACGGTGATATCAGCAAGAAGCCGTACGCACCTGGTCCGGTTGGGGCGAAGGCGCTTCAGGTGCCGCCAGATCTGACCTCAGACATGTACAAGACGCGGACTGAAGGGAGCATCTATGCGACCATTCATTTCGGCATCCGACTCATGCCCGCGCACGGCTGGAAGCTCTCGCCCACAGAGCACTGGGATATCGTCAACTACGTAAAGAACCAGCAGGGTTTACAATAGGGAAGGGAAATCAAGATGTCGCACGTACACACGGTGCCAGTTAATATCGATAAGATCGTTGATGCCGGGCCGATCCCAATCAAGGCAAAGACGTACCTCAACCTATGGGCCCTCGTTTTCGTCGGAATCTTCACGTTCTGCTTCGGCCTCCTCTTCGGCGATGTCGGGACGACCTGGGGCGCTTTCTATGTAAATGCGGTCTACTTCCAGGGCTTGGCCCTTGGCGGTGTTATGACGACGGTGATCATGCAGATCGTTCGGGCCCAGTGGGGCGCGCCGATTCGCCGCATCGCCGAGGCCAATGTTGCTTACCTGCCGGTAGCGTTCTGCGCATTCCTCACGACTTACTTCGGTCGCGAGTACATCTTCTATTGGGGTCATAACCCGATGCCGGGCCGCGAGTTCTGGATGCAGCCCTGGTTCGTCTATGTGCGCTTCTCGGGTCTCTTCTTTGTATTGTACTTGCTCATGGCCCGCTTCATCGGCCTCTCCCTGCGCGGAGACATCGGCCTTGCCCGCGAGCGCGCAAAGGATAAGTCGAGTTGGGATCTCCCGATTCACCGCTACCTGCTGCGCGGCTGGAAGGGTGCTGAGCGCGAGATTCTTCCGCTTCAGAGGAAGATGTCGTACTCGGCGCCGGTTATCGTGTTCGTTTACGCCGTGACAGTTTCGCTCTTCTCGTTTGAGATGATTATGGGGCAGAACCCTACCTGGTACTCCAACTTGTTTGGGGCCTTCATCTTCGTGAGCCAGATCTATATTGGCTGGGCCGGGCTTGCCCTCATGTCGATGTACTTCAGCCGCAAGAAGCAGGCGCTCGGTGAGCTGGTCACCGACCAGCAGTTCTGGGATCTCGGAAAGCTGAACTTTGGCTTCTGCATGCTGTGGGGCTACATGTTTTGGTCGCAGTTCCTGACGCAATGGTACGGTAACCTGCCCGAGGAGACTCAGTGGCTCATCCTCCGCACCCGTGAGTTTCCGTGGAAGGGGCTGGCATGGATAGCCTTCCCGATGGCCTTCATAATCCCGTTCATCAGCCTGCTGAGCCGGGACCTCAAGAAGAACCGAGTGACGTATGCGGTTGTCTGTGTCGTTCTTATGACCGGTGTTTGGCTCGACCGCTATCTGATAATCATGCCGGAGCTCAGCCCGAACTCGATACCCCTTGGTCTTAAGGAAATTGGTATTTTCCTTGGCTTTCTAGGTGCTTACCTGTTGTGCATAAGGAATTTCCTGAGCAAGCACCCGTGCGTTACGGTGTCCCATCCGCTAACCCACGGCAGTAAGGAGTGGTAGGGTTGAGTTTGGCCGCTAAAGCGTGCTACAAACTCGTCCTCCGTCATCGAGATTTTAACTGTTTTGGTTGGTAGTTATGGCAGTTCCAAAGAAGCGAACCTCCCGTTCCAAGAGAAATATGCGGCGCTCTCACCACGCCCTGAAGCCTTCGTACGCGATCATCTGCCCGAAGTGCGCTGAGCCGGTGCTTCCGCACCGCATGTGCACGAGCTGTGGTACGTACCGTGGCAAGGAGCTAAGGGCAGAGAAGGTGGCCGCTTAAGCGGTTTTAGAGACATTACGTGACCTCCCAAACTGAGAGCCCGTCCAAAGCTGTGCTCCCTGTCGCGGTAGACGCTATGGGAGGAGATCACGGCCCGAAGGTGGTCGTGGAGGGCGCAATACAGGCCGCGCGCTCCTCGGGTATTCCATCCATCCTTGTGGGTGACGAACAGCAGATACGCCAGCTTCTGAGGGCGTATCCAGATGCCGCCCAGCTTCCCGTATCAGTTCACAACGCGTCGCAGGTTGTTGGCATGGATGAGAGTCCGGGCCTCGCAATCCGCGGCAAGCAGGACTCCTCAATCCGCGTCGCTTTCGAGCTTGTTGCCCAGGGAAAGGCCTCTGCAGTCGTGAGTCCTGGCAACACTGGCGCCATCATGGCCGCTGGAGTTTTCGTTGGGGGCACGCTTCCGGGCATCGCGCGTCCAGCCATCGCATCCCTCATACCAAAGGGCCTCTCGGGCACGCCGACTGTGCTGCTCGATTCAGGCGCTAATTCCGGATGCCATGCCTTTCAGCTCGTGCAGTTTGCGATTATGGGCCATCACTACGCTCAGGCGGCCCTCGGCGTGGCAAATCCGCGCACAGCGCTGCTCTCGAACGGAACTGAGCCGTCGAAGGGCAACGACATTATTCGTGCCGCGGCGATGATGCTCTCTGAGGTCGAGGGGATTAACTTTATGGGCTACGTTGAGGGGCGCGACATAGCGCGAGACGTGGTTGACGTTGTGGTGTGCGACGGCTTTGTCGGCAACATCGTCCTTAAGGCGATGGAGGGGAGTGTGGGCCTCGTTGTCGACTCGATCAAGGCGATGGTCGAAAAGAGCCCGCGCGGCAAGTTTGGGCTGTGGCTCGCCAAGCCGGTCCTTAAGAAGGTCTTCAAGGAGAAGCTTGACCCGGCAGCCTACGGGGGAGCTCCGCTCCTGGGTCTTGGACACATCGCGATTAAGTGCCACGGGTCATCGTCCGGCCGGGCCGTTATGAATGGCATTCGGGTGGCGCAGAAGTTCGTCGATGAGTCGGTCATGGATAAGCTCAGCGCGGCGCTGGGGAGCCTTAACGTTAAGGAAGGCGCTGTAGTCGACGACAGCGGCAATGGCTGGTCCAGGGTATTTGAGAAGAAGGAGCGCGGCCGTCGTGAGGAGCGCGCGACGAGAGGTTCATCAGGAGGAAGTAATGAGTGATTCAAAGAGAAAGATTGCGCTCGTCACGGGCGCTTCGCGCGGCATTGGCAGGTCTATCGCAACGAGCCTGGCCAAGCACGGGGCTTTCGTCATCATCAACTTCTCGTCGTCGCCGGATGCGGCGAATGAGACACTTGCCGCTATTCGCGAGGTTGGGGGGGACGGTGAGCTGATGCAGTTTCCGGTGCAGGACAGCGCCGCGGTGGACAAGGCGTTCGACGAGATCAAGACCAAGCACGGTCAGCTCGATATTCTTGTGAACAACGCCGGAATCTCACGTGATGGGCTCCTCCTTCGCATGAAGGATGAGGATTGGACGCAGACGCTTGCGGTAAACCTCCAGGGGGCATTCTTCTGCGGGCGCGCTGCCGCGAAGCTGATGCTCAAGTCGAGGTGGGGCCGAATTATTAATATTAGCTCCGTTGTGGGCGAGATGGGCAACGCCGGTCAAGTTCCCTATGTTGCTTCCAAAGCTGGCCTGATCGGAATGACCAAGGCGATGGCCAAGGAGCTCGCGTCGCGCAACATCACCGTCAACGCGGTGGCGCCTGGGTTTATCGAGACCGACATGACTGCGGCTCTCGACGAGAAGGTGCGCGCTGAGCACATGAAGGCGATTCCGGTAGGGCGCTATGGCCACGCCGAGGAGGTCGCAGAGCTAGTCTCGTTCCTGTGTTCTGACTCGGCCGCTTACATCACCGGACAGACAGTCGGCATTAACGGCGGAATGTACATGTAAGGAGTGCCTGCTGCGCAAGCAGCGGGTGCTACGAGCGCGGCTCTGTAGCCCTAAAGAAATCGTGCCAAGCAACGAGCTGTCGCTCGCGCAGGTTAGGAAGATCGACCCCAGCCGTCCGGGCGAGGTCGCTCTGTTGGCGCAGGTCGCGGCAGGTCTCGTACAGCCGGCTGCACTCGGGCGAAAGCGGCCGAATTCGCCGACCTTCGCTGAGCTGGCGCTCGATGCGCTCTTCGCGCTTCTGGAAATAAAAGCGTGATGCCGTAAAGAGCGGCTGAGGGCTACCAAACATGGTGGGGTCCCACGACTGCGTGCGCTCGTTCCACTTGCAGTCTAGCCCATGATCCAAGAGTCGCTCGGTCAGGCGCTGAGGTGGTCGCTCATCGCGGCGCGCTGTGGGTGCGATAACGCCGCCCTCACGCAGGAACTGCTCTGCCTGCTCCAGGCGCGCGGCGAATTCGTCTGCTGGCGAGAGCCGAGGAGTGCTTAATTGGCCCGCTGGCTGCCTTTCTGGGGCCGCCTGTGGTCGGTAGGCGTCGGTGAAGTATCCGGAGAAGTTTTTTTGTTCCCTTTCGGCTCTCTCGACGCCATTCTTTAGGATGGTAACGGCTTCTTGCACCTTAACGAGCTCGCTCTGTGAGGCCGCAATAATGCCTCCGGTGAAGGCGAAGTGATTCGCCTCGGGGGCAACGAATGCGCGCTGGACTATCTCCCGAGCGGCCTGCGAGAGGCTCCCTAACTCGACCTGCTTGCTGCGCTCGATAAGGCTCGATAGGCCCTGGCCAACGCGGTTAAGGTCCGCATCCGGCGCGAGCCCAAGGGAGGGCGCAATCGCCGACAGCTCAAAGCGCTGGGGGTTGTAAACATGCTCTCGCGCTGCGTTGTTGCTTTGTCTTGCTGCCATGTGGATGTCTCGAAGGGGATATGGTGCCATAACCGCTGTGGCAGCTCATCTTTTCGGCCTGCAAAGCGGGCTTTTTTCGTCTTGCTGTCAGTTTTAGGCGGGTTCCAAGAGGCGCCGACAAGAGGGGTTGCGCGAGAAAAAGGATCCAAACATGGCCTAACTATCTATTATCACGTCATTCGGAGCTAGTTAGGGCTCAACCTCTTGACTATTGGTGCCAGCTCTAATTAGATCGGGGGCGATTCGACGTACGGAGTTAAGAGTCCTTCAAAAGAGGCTCTTCTGAGGTCGGTGGCGCTCGCGAAAAAACGAGGCTGTCGTCCCCAAAAGAGATAAAGGGTGGAGGACTCCCCTGGTCTTAAACAGGCTGGGGGCGGTAGAGAGCGCTATCTTCGCTCGCAACACGACCGTGTCGAGTCGGCGAAAACTAGTAACGAACCAATTAGGAGATCGGTTTCATGGCTACACCTGAGGAGATTGCAGAGCGCGTTAAGGCTATCATCGTAGACCAGCTTGGCGTGAACCTTGAGGAGGTTACCCCTCAGGCTTCGTTCATCGAGGACCTCGGAGCTGACTCTCTCGACATCGTTGAGCTCATCATGGCTCTCGAGGAAGAGTACGAGATGGAGATCCCGGACGAGGATGCCGAGAAGATCCAGACCGTAGAGGATGTCACGAAGTACATCCAGTCGAAGAAGAAGTAATGTTCGGCTGCATCCAGATTCTCGCTCTCAAAAAGGCGCGAATTTGATATGCTAACAGGGACCCTCCGGGGTCCCTTTTTTGTCTTATAAAGTCAGAGTTTTCTATGTCCGTAACAAGCCCATCCTACGAAGCCCGTTCCAAGAAGCTGCGTGACGTTGACCCTGAGGTGTTCAGCCTCATCCAACGAGAAACCGAGCGCCAAGAGTACGGGCTCGAGATGATCCCGAGCGAAAACTTCGTGAGTGAGGCGGTGCTTGAGGCGATGGGCTCAGTGCTCACCAATAAGTACGCGGAGGGCCAGCCGGGGAAGCGCTACTACGGCGGATGCCACGTTGTTGATGAGGTCGAGAACCTTGCAAGCGCGCGCTGCTGCGAGCTGTTCGGATCTGAGTTTGCCAACATGCAGCCGCACTCGGGCGTGCAAGCGAACCAGGCTGTGTTTGAGGCGTTCCTCAAGCCCGGAGACACGTTCATGGGTCTCAGGCTCGATCAGGGAGGGCATCTCTCTCACGGCAGCCCAGTAAACTTCTCGGGCATGCACTACAAGGTTGTGGGCTATGGCGTCCGTGAGTCTGACTGCACGATCGACCCGGATGAGGTTCTGACACTTGCGCGCCAACACAAGCCAAAGATGATCATCGCCGGCGCGTCGGCGTACTCCCGAAAGTTTGACTGGAAGGTGTTCCGCGAGGCGGCAGACGAGGTGGGCGCAATCTTGCTCGCTGACATCGCGCATTATGCCGGACTCGTCGCGGGAGGGGCATACCCATCCCCGGTGCCCTATGCGGACATCGTCACGACGACGACCCACAAGACCCTGCGTGGCCCCCGCTCGGGCATGGTTATGGGGCGTGCGGCGCACCAGAAGAAGATCAACAAGGCGATATTTCCTGGACTACAGGGAGGCCCGCACATGCACACGATTGCGGCCAAGGCGGTCATGTTTAAGGAGGCGCTGGCCCCCGACTTCAAGCGCTACTCGGCGCAGGTCGTCGACAACGCCAGGGCGCTGGCCAACGCGCTCATGAAGGGTGGCCTCAAGATCGTCTCGGGCGGCACGGACAGTCACCTCATGCTGGTTGACCTGCGCCCAATCGGGGTGACCGGAAAGGCGGGTGAGGAGACGCTCGACAAGGTCGGCATCACCGCCAACAAGAACAGCATTCCTTTTGACCCGCAGCCGTTCACGATCTGCAGCGGCGTGCGCCTCGGAACACCTGCGCTCACGACGCGCGGCATGGGAACCAAGGAGATGGAGCAGATAGCGTCCTTCATTATCGAGGCGCTCCAGAATGTTGAAAACGAGGCTCGTCTCAGGGCCGTAAGCGAGGGGGTGCAGGAGTTGAGCAAGAAGTTCCCGCTCTACAGGCACCGCCTTATTTCGTAAGAGGGTAGCGAGCATGTTGTGCCCGAAGTGCAGCTCCGAAAAGTCATCCGTAACCGACTCGCGCGGAGATGGTGGCGCCATTCGCAGGAGGCGTGAGTGCCAGGATTGCGGATTCCGGTTCACTACCTACGAGCGGGTAGAGCTGGTCCTTCCAGGTGTCATCAAGAAGGATGGCCGGCGGGAGGTGTTCGACCGAGATAAGGTTCGTCGAGGCTTTCGCCGGGCGTGCGAGAAGCGCCCCGTGAGTGCTGAGGCGATCGACGCAGCGGTGGATGCAGTCGAAAAGCGCATCCAGGAGATGTGCGTTAAGGAGATCGACAGCCGGGTGCTTGGCGAGGCCGTTATGGACGAGCTCCGCAAGCTCGACAAGATAGCGTATGTGCGCTTCGCATCCGTGTACCGCGAGTTTTCAGACGTAAACCAGTTTGTCGATGCGCTTCAGAGCCTCGGCAAGCCGACCAACGACCCAGACACCGGCGCGCCCGTCAAGGTTGGCAACGAGTAGCAGTAGAGCAGGTGCGTGAAGCCATGATGCCGTCTCGCGAAGCGGGGGAGCTTCCCCTTTCACCGATTGAGGAGATCCTAGCCGACCTGCAGGCCGGCAAGGGGGTCGTTGTGCTGGACGACGTGGGCCGCGAGAATGAGGGTGACGTCATTTTTGCGACGGAGGCGGTTACGCCAGAGGCGGTGGCGTTCCTCATGCGCGAGGCGAGGGGCCTTATATGCGTGAGCGTGAGCTCGGATGTCGCACGGCGGCTCAACCTTCCGCTGCAGGTAACCAACAACAATTCCCCCCACCAGACGCCGTTTGCCGTGAGTGTAGACCACCGCGATGTTGTGCCGGTTGGCGTGACGGCCGAGGCGCGCTCTCGCACGATGCGGGCGCTGCTTGACCCGTTGAGCGTGCCGGAAGATTTTGTCATTCCTGGACATGTATTTCCCCTTATCGCAAATGACGCCGGCGTTCTCGGGCGCCGAGGGCACACTGAGGGGGCATTCGACCTGGCGCGGCTCGCCGGAATGGCGCCGTCAGGCATCCTGTGCGAAGTGCTTAACCCAGACGGCACGATGGCCCGCGGGGAGCAGCTTGTTGAGTTCTCCTGCCGGCACGACCTCAAAATCACCACCATCGAGGCGATACGCCAGCACCGGATGTTGCATGAGATAGCGGTACGGGAGCTCAGCACCAGGGACGTTGAGACCGACTTCGGTACGTTTCGCGCGACGGTGTACTCCGATGACGCAGCCGGGAAGGAGCACATCGCCCTCGTGCGAGGTGACCTGACCGCGATGCCCGCATCATACGCTCCGCTCGTGCGGCTTCATTCAGAGTGCCTTACG
>CANIHJ010000021.1 GCA_947467385.1 Deltaproteobacteria bacterium
ACTGAGGGGGCATTCGACCTGGCGCGGCTCGCCGGAATGGCGCCGTCAGGCATCCTGTGCGAAGTGCTTAACCCAGACGGCACGATGGCCCGCGGGGAGCAGCTTGTTGAGTTCTCCTGCCGGCACGACCTCAAAATCACGACCATCGAGGCGATACGCCAGCACCGGATGTTGCATGAGATAGCGGTACGGGAGCTCAGCACCAGGGACGTTGAGACCGACTTCGGCACGTTTCGCGCGACGGTGTACTCCGATGACGCAGCCGGGAAGGAGCACATCGCCCTCGTGCGAGGTGACCTGACCGCGATGCCCGCATCATACGCTCCGCTCGTGCGGCTTCATTCAGAGTGCCTTACGGGCGACGTGTTTGGCAGCCGGCGCTGTGACTGCGGGCCGCAGCTCGCTGGGGCTATGCAGCTTGTGGCGGCCGAGGGCGCTGGACTTATCCTGTACCTGCGGCAGGAGGGGCGCGGCATCGGCCTTGAGAACAAGCTCCGCGCGTATGGGCTGCAGGACCAGGGCTTCGACACGGTAGAGGCGAACGTCAAGCTAGGATTTCGCCCGGACGAGAGAGATTTTGCGGTGGGGGCGCACATGCTCCTGTCGCTTGGGGTGACGTCCATTCGACTCATGACCAACAATCCAGAGAAAGGGGCGACCCTTGAGCGGCACGGAATCTCGATTGTTGAGCGGGTTCCGATGATCGCGGAGGAGGATCCGTGCAGCGTGGGCTACCTGCGCACCAAGCGCGAAAAAATGGGGCACCTGCTCTAGGGCAGCCCCTAAGGTGCTGATAGCGCTTGCGGTCTCTGGGTGGGAGTCTTTTTTGTATCGCAGCAGCCCTTAAATCCCCATATCCTGGTGTACGTGTGTTCTTTTTCAAGGTTGGGAGGAGAGGCGGCGTGAGGAGTCCGGCATGAAATCGAGGCGCGCGTGCCGTGAGGCTGCCCTGCAGGCCCTTTACCAGTTCGACACCCTCGGCGAGTTCTCAGCCGACCAACTAGATTTTTTTCTTGTCCACTTCCAGTCGCAGGCGCAGCTTGACGATGACGACCAGGAGAGCCGCGTCGTAGCTGACCAGTTTTGCCGAGAGCTCGTTATCGGCGTTGTCAGCAACATCGATGCTATCGATGAAGCCATAGCGCGCGCTTCGGTCAATTGGAGCGTAAGCCGAATGGCGCGAGTGGACCGCACGATCATTCGCTTGGCGGCGTATGAGATCATGTTCGTGGACGACATCCCAAGCAAGGTAAGCATTAATGAGGCGATTGAGGTCGCAAAGCGGTTCTCTGCGCCCGAGGCGCCCACCTTCATTAACGGCCTGCTTGATAAGCTGGCAACACAGGAGCAGAAGCCCAAAAGATAGTCGACTACTGGGTGGCTGAGGCTGTTGCGGTTTCCGCTGAGGGGTTGAGTATCCTTACCCTGACGATGGACCAGTCATGCCGAGCCTTGCCGGTCTGCTTGACGAAGATGCACTGAACCTTGCGGGGCACGGGGAAGATAATCCTCACGTCCTCATGGGGCCCCCAATACGGGTAGCCGTCCGAGGTGAAACGAAGCGCCCCCTGCCACGACGGGCGGGAGAGGATCTTCTTGGGGGCCGCCCGCGAGCAGTCGCCGCCAGTAATCTCAACGCCACGGGGGAAGTCAAGGGCGTGAAGTCCCGGTGATAGCTCGATCCCGCTCACAGGGGTAGTTGCCCCAAATTGAATGGTGAGAACCTCCCCTCCAACCTGGCCGCCGATGTTTGTGTGGAGCCTGACATGCCCGGGCCTCGATGACATGGGCTCGGACATGCCGGGAGTGAGCGAGTACGTGGCGCCAACGGCTTTGCTGTCGCGCATGCGGGAGCTTGAGAGGTTTCTGTAGCGCGGAGCATGTTGGAAGAACTTGGGATCATCACGAAGGGCGCCCTTGGCTACCGCAGCCGAGGGCGAGAAGAGCCACCTGTGCATTTCGTCGCTGAGGCCTGCGAATTTCTTCGGCAGCTCTGGTGCACGAAGATCCCTCGGCGCAATCGCTATCGCACCGAGGAGCGCAAAGGCAACGGGTATACCCGCGAGGGACATGGGCCTCGCAAGGGCAACGGCAGCCACTAGCCACGCCGCGGTACCCACCATAATCGACGAGAGGGGCACAACGGTTCCCCACGGCAGGAGCCGCGAGAGGGTCGCCACCGGAGCCTGCATCGCCCACGAGCGCGGCAACAGGACATCGAGAGCCACGCACAACGACGTGACGAACACGGCGCCGAAGATCGCCCGTTCATGACGCGTGGAACCGGAGAGGTATCGGAGCGAGGCCACGAGGCCGAGGAGCACGATAGCAAGGGCTGCTGGGCGGTAGAGGTCCGCCATCGCAAGGTAGTCGAGGGTTAAAATTGGGTAGCGCGGCCCGACGATGGCGAGGAAAGGCAGCCGGTCTGCGACGTCTGTGTTGACGTGGGCGGTGTCAGGGTACAAGGGGAAGGGTGCCCGCGGGGCGGCTAGGGACATCCATATAGAGGGCCCCAGGGCGACTACGGATATGCACAGTGCTGCCCGTGTGGAGAGCATCTTTCGCTTTCCATACCGCTCAAGCACGAAGCGCGCGAAGACTAGGGCAAGCAGCGCAACAAAGAGCGAGGCCTGGTTTGCGCTCATGGCGCACTGCACCGAAACGAAGAGCGTCAGGATCCAGAGGGGCGCAACCTTGATCGCGTAGCCCTCGCGGGACGCGTGCAGGATAGCAAAGAGCATCATAGAGAGGAGTGGCACCCACGAGAGGCTGCCGATAACGAAGGGATCGAGCCCAACGCCGGCCACAACAGCCAAAGGCGGCAGCGAGCTCAGGAGCCACAGCGTAGGGGCCGGGATCTTTTGCGTGCCGCTAAGCTGTCGGACGACGAGAAACGTTCCGCACATCAGCACGAGGAGCTCGGCCACGAGCGATGATTGGGCAACGAGGGGCCTCAGGAGAAGGCTCGCATAGTGGGCGACGGGCCCCTGACGCCACATGTGGTACTCGTTGTGGTTAGGGTTGCTTAACACTGCCCATGAGCTGTCCGGAGAGGGCTGTAGGTGGGCCAGCGGCTCAAGGAAGAGTGAGGGGATGGCGAGGGCCAGCCCTGATACGAGGAATGCCAGCAGGGCTGCTGTTCGGAAACGCTTCACGACGCACCCCCTGTGCCGAGAAGCCTCTCAAGAGGCGAGACAGACCGGATCGTGACGGGCGTACCCACAGGGCACTGCGAGAGCTCAATGAAGGTAATCTCTGGCCCAGCCTGAAACGGCTTGAGGACACAGTGAGAGCTTGTGAGAAAGGGGAAGTGTCTGAACTTGAGTACCACCCGTTCTGTTCTGGGAGCAAAAGTTATTGAGTTTCGTGTCTGGGAGAAGTTCGATGCCTCGCCCTCAGCAACAAAATTTGGGGCAAAGCCAGGCCGAGCAAAAATGAAAAACTTGCCGACCTTGGATATCTCCCGATAAGCCTGGGGCCGAGAGCTAAAGAACTTGATCCACTCCGGCTCGTGGGCGATGACGAGTGAAGCATTCATCAAGTTGAGGTAGTCGGAGATGCCATCATCCCCTCGCTTGAGATATGCTTGCGGGATGGGTTGCGTGTATTGCCACAGGGTATGGGCGAAACTGCTCGCCACGAGGGGGGTAGGCCCCCAGAGCGCCATAGGTGCCAGGTGTGCACCGTCTAGATCATGGACGACGCATCCCGAAAAGAAAGCGCGGCCACCGCTTGAGTGGTCCGAAATGGTATCGGTGAGCTGGCGAACTAATTGGCTTTGAAAGCGAAATTTTTCTGACGACTGATTAAAGACGATGAGCAGCACGGGAAGGGGAGACACAAGGAGAAAAGAGCCGGCAATCGTTGCCGCAATCCGGGGCAATACGCCGCGGCTCGCCGCCGCGAAAAGCACGCTCAAGTAGCGGCTGACAGGAACCACGAGCAGCATAGCTGCGATAAGGCCCATGCGGTCGAGCTCAAGCTGCGGCTTAAGCGTCACCCCAAAGGTTCCCAGAAACATCAGCCACGTCACGGTTAGGGAGCATGCGAAACGGGTCCCGGCGGGCAGGGCGAGGAGGGCCGGAACCGCAAAAACGAGTATCAGGGCGTTGAGGGCATTTACCTGCGAGTGGAGCTCGTTCATGGCGTGCCGCGCGTCGAGGCCTCCCGCCCGGTGCCTGAAATCTTGGGCTGGCGCGGCCGGAGTGTGGTCCTCTTCCTCTTCAAGATCTTCCGCTTTGCTTGACTCGGTTGCGGGGGGCATGTTCGTGCCGTTTGCCGGAGCGGCGACGGTGCCAGACGCGATAAAATTCCCCACATTCGAAACTCGCCACATCATCGCTACCCAAGGCAGGTTGAGCGAGAAGATGAGCGTGAGGGTCAGTAGGTGCCGACTTGAGCGCATGAGGGACGGCAGCTTGCCGAGCGCCACTATCGCCATGGGAGCCAGAGCAATGGCAGACGGGGACCAGAAAAACATGAGGGTGGAGCAGCCAGCAACGGCGAGGCAGAGCAGCCATGCCGGGCGCTTCTGGGTTAGAAACGTTATCCACAGCGCCACACAGAGGGGAAAGAGGGCTGTGCTCGTGATAAAACCGAGCGTGCCGTACTTGAGGGCCCAGCGGTACCACAGGAGGCTTGTGCTGACCGATAGGCCTGCGGCGATCAGGGAGGCGTTCCGGTTGCCCCCAAGAAGGATGCGCGAGGCCAGAAAAGCGCACATCGGCGTGAAGCCCCACAGGAGAATCGCAACGACCCAGTTATACGACTGTTCTATGTCGAGCAGGTAAATGATTGGAGAAAAGAGAAAGAAAACATTGAGGACTCCGGTGGCGAAGAAGTCGCGCGCATCGAAGCCTGCGTTCCAGACAGGCGACCAGAACGGGATGGAGGGGAAGTTCTCGCGCAGGAGTTTGAGCCGAAAAAAGAACATGGCGTGATCGTCCATGAGGAGGATCGAGCCACCGGAGGCAGCGTTGAAGGCGTACATGAGGCCACCAAGCGAAGCGCCAAGCCAGAGCGCAAGCACCACAGGGAGCCGGATCCAGCGAGCCAGAAAAAAAAGCAGCGCACACACGAGGATGGGGCCTCGCACGAGAGGATCGACGTAGAACCCCCATGGCCTAACGAGAAAATCGGAGAGGAAGATGATAACCAGCCCGAATGACCACACGACGGGATTGGAGAGCTCGGTGGCCGATGGCCAGCGGCGGTTGCGAAGCAGCGAGCGCGCGCAGGCCACGGTTGCAAGCAGAAGCCCTACGGTAACGGGGAAGCGCCCGGCCGGTATGAGGGCGGGTTGAGACTGATCCCAGAAAAACCACGCACCGCCGGTCAAACCGAGCACAACAAGAAGCAGGGCTGCTGACGCGGCTATGTGCATGAGATGACTACAGAACTCACAAATCGCGGGAATCGCCAGTGTATACCTCGGTTAAGGCGAGGTCAAAGCCTGTCTTTTCAAGTGCTTGCGAGCAAAAGACCGGCCCTGTGCGGCTAGGAGTTTTTGTTCGAGCGCTCAACCCCGTGCTGAACGAAGAAGGGGTCGAATTGAAACACTGCCTCACGGAAGTGCTCGATTGCGCGTGAGTTGTCGTTGGAGTTGAGGGCGTTCAGGCCTTGGGCCAGCCGTGTCTGCACCGCCTCCATGTCGTTTGGGCTAAAGGTGATGTAGCGCGAGGTGCTGCCGTTCATCGTGCGCTCCTCGTACATCTGGAGGCTCGACACAAAGTTTGCAACTGCGCCGAGCGTCTCGCCGCTCTCGTTCTGCATGATTCCCTTGAGCGCAAAGTAGCGCGGGCTGTCGTCGAGCCGCTGGCTGCACTCAAGGCACTGCGTTGCGGCTGTCTTGTCGCCGAAGCGGATGAAGAGGGCCGCAAGGGAATGGTAGGACGCGGCGGCGCTCTCCTTGCTGTGAGAGAGCCAGTTGTGGTGCGGGAAGAGCTCCTCGATGTTGAGCGAGTCGACGGCGGCGTGGAGGCAGCGAGCGAGCTGAGCCCCAGAAAGCTCGGTCAGTCGGGCCGCATCGACTGGGTTCATGAGCGGGTTCACAGACGTTGACGAGCGAACTGTGTCCCCGTCCGAGAGGGAGCGGATAAGGGTCTGGGCAAGATATTCCGCCACTGACGTGCAGCCAGAGGGGGTGGTCGCGCTCAGCGCGTAGCGGGTCGTTGCCAGGCACACAAACGGCCATACTGAATTGTGCTTCATTGACTCGATAATCGTGTCTGGCGTCATCTCCGGAAGCTCTAGGATCGAGCGCCCGGTCGAAGGCTCAAACACGGTATGCTCAAGCATTGAGCGGGTCTCAAGCTCTGCGGCCATGCGCGAGATGTCGTCTGTGGAGAAGGTCAGCGCTGAGCTTACGATCAGGGTACGCTTGCTCGCTGCCGCGGCGATGCCCTGTGCGAGCGCGTCAACGATGTTGTCTGCAATGACCAACGATGCTGACGCGGTCGGCTCAAGCTGCTCGCGCGTGCTCACCACGGTGATGTCGGCAAACGCGCCGACATCGCTGAAGAGCCGGGCGAGAAGCTGTGTGTTCGCCTGGTTGAGAGAGTCATCGACGATAAGGGCGCTAATCATAACCACCTCGACAAGCCTTCAGGGGCCTTAAAAAGGTCGATCCAGAACCTGAACCCGCGGGGACGGAACTGTCCTAGAGGGTACGTTCGGTTCGATGCAGACCCGATTGTGATGGTCGCAAAAAGTTTAAGGGGCAGGCTATATTTTGCGCAGCCTGAGGCGGATAAGGGCAGTAATTTTGGGGCCTTATGGCCAGCTCAGGAGGGCCGTGAAACCTCGACCTGTGTGCCCTCTAGCTTAAGGTAGTTGAGGAAAACGGGCGCCAGGATCATGCCCGGAATACCTGCCAATCGCTCGCCGACGAGGAGGGCCAGGAGCGTTAGCCACATAGGGTTCTTGATGCGGCCACCGATGATCCTGCTGTTGAGAAAGTACTCAAACTTATGGAGCACGATTAGGTAGAGGAGCGAGATAACGGCGAGCTGCAGGGATTGGGTGAGCCCGATGGCAAAGATGACTGTATTGCTTATGAGGTTGCCGATGATGGGGAGCAGCCCGCACAGGAATGTGATGCCTACGATAACAAAGGAGTATGGCAGGGGGATCCCCACCAGCCCAAGGCAGCCGAGAAACACACCAGTAAAAAAGGTGTTTACGGCAGATATAATAACCTGGGCACCCATGACGCGGTGAAAGCTTTGGAAGAAGCAGCGGAAGCGTTGCGAGAGGGCCGTGGTGAACTCCGAGTATAGGTTGCTGGAGATGGGGTAGCTTCCCATCCCAAGGTCCATTTTCCCGTTGAAGAAGATTGCAGCTGTCGCAACGACGCCGATGATGACGTAGACAAACTCCTTCGTGAAGATGCTCGCAACCTTGAAGGCCGAGGTGAGTTGAGAGTTTATCTTTTGGACCGAGAAAACCTTGAGGGTTTCCGCGTCGGTAAAGGGCGGCGTAAATCCGTACTTGTTTGCGAGGTCAACCATGAGCGGGATCGACTTGTTAGCCGCCGCGGGAAGCGCCCCGACTGACTCGCTGATGAAGAGGCCGAAGAGGTACACAAGCGCGATAAAAACAATGCTGAACGCGAGTATCGCAAGGCGCTTCGGCAGCACCTTGCCCAAGTAGACGAGGGTGAGGTACCCGAACAGTATGGTGATAAAAGGGGTCCCCAGCTTGAAGACGATAATGCTCGCCAGAATTATAAGCGTCAGGATGAAGGACGCCTTGTGTATGGACGCTTGCGAGAGGAGGGGGGACGAGGATGGTGCGTTGGAGTGGCTCATAGGGGGGCGGTGTTATGCTCGGGGAATACTACCCAAAACCCGCCGGTTCCAAAAGGCGGACACTGCGGACGGGCGGAGCCGCAACAAAAGCGCTTCATGAGGGGTGAATATGGTGCAAAAGCAGACGTTTGGGGCAAGCGGCGGGGCTGCCGGCCTGCCTCGTCGTCGAGAGAGGGGCTAGAAGGTGCTGCCCACCGAGAACGTGAGCCGAGCTCCTTCGTTGCCGGGATATGGATTAAGTGGGTAGCCGAGGTCAACGCCGATCGGGCCGATCGGGGAGTTATATTGGAATCCGCCGCCGGCGCCCTGCTTGATGTCGTTAAGCTCAAAGCTCTCGTGCCGGAGCCACACGTTTCCGACGTCGAGGAACGCATGGGTGCTGACCGAGTCAAGGAGTAGGTACTGGAACTGGCTCTTGCCGAGCAGCAGGGTGTCGCCGCCGATGACGGCGCCGTCAGAGCCCTGGGGGCCGAGGGAGTTCTCGGCGTAGCCGCGCACCGTTGTGCGGCCTCCGAGGTAGAATCGTTGCGTGATTGGTATCACCGTCGTGTCGCCCCATGGCTGTGAGACTCCTCCCGCTCCGCCAAGGCCGAGCGAGAATCGGGGCCCGAGAAACCTAAGCGGGACCACGCCGGTGGTCCTACCGATAAACGATCCGAAGTTCGCCTCAGAGCCGATCCCCTGCATCGACAGCTTCGGCTCAAGCGTTACTGTGTACCCTTTCTGAGGCAGGAGCGGGTCATCACGCTGGTCGTAGTTAAGGACTCCAGAGAGGAAGCTCAAGCGAACGAAGCCGTTGTCGAGCGGGCCGATGATTGCCCCAGGATTGACGTTGAAGAGATCGTCGAGAGCGAGCGAGTGTCCGGCAGACAGCCGCACGCCGTACCCAAGCTGCCGGTATATGTACGAGCCGACGAGGAAACGGTCGAAGTCATATTCCTGTGACGAAAGGGTTTGGCGCTGGTAGCGAACCTCCTCGGTCAGGGTGTAGTCCGAGTCTAAGAAGGTTGGGTCGAGGTAGCGCAGGCTCGCGAAGCCTTGGCTTAGGTTGTCCGCGTTCGTCGACGAGAATTGCGCCTGGTCAATATACGTGTCGAGGCGGAACGAGAGCGAGCGCCCGTCTTGGAAGAGGGACTTGTCCACCGCCTCTCCAAAGAGATGCCAGCCGAATTCCGAGCTCGCTCCCGTTCCGATCTCCAGCGTGTCGAGGGGCCGCTCAACAAGCCTGATCGTGACCGACTCGGTCGAGCTGTCGACACTTCCGTCAGTTGCCACTATCTCAACACGCGAGAAGAGGCCGGAGCGCAGGAGCGCCCGCTTGGTGCTGTTGATTGTGTCTGCCCGGAAAGGGTCGCCGACCTTGAGCGTCGAGAAGCTCTCGGCCTTGTCCACAGAGAGCTTTGAGAGACCCTC
Source organism: Deltaproteobacteria bacterium (assembly GCA_947467385.1). Lineage (GTDB taxonomy): Bacteria > Bdellovibrionota_C > UBA2361 > UBA2361 > OMII01 > OMII01. Next base: position 9,222 of record CANIHJ010000021.1, read on the forward strand.
GTAGGAGATGGAGCTGATGATCGCCTGCGGCCCCGGGGAGACCATGATCGACAGCGTCTCATCGTCTTCGCTTGCGTCGCTTGCGATGGAGGGAGAGAGGAATCCCTCATTCTTGAGTATAGTAAGGATCTGCTCGATGTACTGGTTCACCCGTGGGTAGGAAGAAGGCATCGCCGGAAGGGGAGGGGCCGAGAGTCCAGTCGGGAAGCCTTGCACAGTGACTGAGCGCACCGTGTGCGGGGAGCCCTCATTGGCGGTATACACGATGCGGAGCCTGGTGCGATCCTGGGCCGGCTCGATTCGATACGTGACCGTTGCGTCGGTGTAGCCCTCCTGCTGGAGCACGGCCAAAAGGATGTCGCGGAGCGCGTCGAGGTTGTCGGGGATGGCATACTCGGGCCTCAGGAGCTCCTTCTGCTCAGAGTACCCAAGCTCGTCCATAACGGCCTCGATTCGCGCGCGTGACAAGGTCAGGTCCCCGATTATATCAAGCTGCGAGACCTTCGTCCGGGCCTCCTCGTTGATGGTGATGACGTATGCGAGCCGGTCGGGGTTGGACCGATCTTCGGTGTAGCTTACCTGAACAAAGAGGTAGCCCTTCTCCTGGTACATCTGCTCGATGTTCGTCGTAAGTAGCGAGATTGTGTTGTTTCCGAAGGGCCGCTTGCGCGAGAAGAGATCTATGGAGTCGAGGAAGTCAGACGACGAAAAGACGGTGTTGCCGTTGAACACAAACGATATCGGCTCACGGATGTCTGCATTGACGATGAGCTTTGCTGTTGGCGTGCCGGGGATCTTTTCGTAGCGCGGCGATATGCGGGCGGCGATGTACCCCTCCTGTCGCAGGCCGAGAACGAGCTTTCGCTCCACGCTGCTTAGGGTCGAGGCCGTTGCGGGATCGCCGGCTTCGACCGTGTCAGCGAGCGCTTTGAGCGACTCCGGCGGCAACGGCTGGCCTTCGGTCTCCGTGCTGGCGATGGTGAAGGCCTGCCCCTCGTTGACATTTACGCGCAGGTTTTCGCAGTATGCCTCTCCCTTGAGGCACTCGATAGAGACCGAGGCGTCGAGGTAGCCCTGATCGTTCATGTACTTGATGATGTCGCGCTGCACGGCCGCAAGCGTTTCCGGATCGTTGCGCACCCGCGAGCCCGGGCCGAGACGGGCGGCTGACAAAATATCCTCCTCGTCGAAGGCGTTGAGCCCTTCGATACCAAAGGTGAGAAAAGTCGACTGCTCTGCCAGGACTGTGTAGGTCAGGTCGGAGCTGACAATATTGTTGTTCTGGTTGCTGATGCTCTGGATGAACCCGTTGATGCTTAGGGACGGGGTTAGCTGGTACACGACTCCCGCGCGTGAGCTCTGTACGGCACCAGCCAGCGTCTGTCCGACGAGGTCCATGCGCGCACTGAGCTTCTTCTTTGCAACAATCGAGGGCTCGATAGAGCCGGTCCACGGGTTATAGGTGGGCTCAAATGACAGGGTGTCGATCTTCGACAGGCTGCTAAAAAATCCGGTGATGCTGCCGAATGTGGATTTGGAGAAGAAAAACCGATCGTCGTCCTTGAGCTGGCCCGCGAAGCGGTTGGCAAGAGTTCGGCCCGTCAGGGCCCGACTCTGGGTGAGAAGGAGCAGCAGCTCCTCTTGCGAGAGGACGCGGTCAGACGCAAGCGATATGCGCGGGGCGGTGAGGGGGCCATTTGCCTCGAGAATCACAAGGATGGTGTCGCCCGTTGGCGTGCGGACCGATCCCTCGCTTGAGACCGTCAGCTGCGGGGTAAGGCTGCCCGGCTTAAAGAGCAGCGAGCCCGAGGTGATATCGAAGCGGTTGCCCTTGAGCTCGACCCAGCCGCTCAAGATCTGCATGTCTCCCTCAAGCGCCGGCTCTGCAACGCTCTTGAACGCGTGAATATTGGCGTTCATCTCGGCGCTGAAGAAGGGTGTAATGGCGTAGATGCTGCGCGGCGCATGGATCTTGACGTCCAAGTCGAGGTCTATCGGCTTGGCAGAGCCTTGGCGCTGGATACGGCTTGGCAGGAAGAATCCGGAGATGGCATTGACGATAATCTTGTTGAGGTTGAAATCCTGGCGGATTTCGGCGAAATCGATCGAGATGTCACCACCAAGCACATGGCGCTTGTTTGCGTCTGCCCCAAGGGTGAAGTCGCCCGAGACGGTGACCGAGGCATCGGGCATCGGCTCGATTGTAACCTGCTCAAGGTGTGCTGAGAGAGAAGAGTGCTCAAGCGCGCTTGGCATCAGCGCGCCCTGAATCTCAAACTTTCCGGAGTTGACCGAGCCGGTGAGCTTCTCAAGAACTATCTCCTTTCCGGCGAGCTTAAAGCTGCCTGTGATGCTGTGCGCCTCGATGTCCGGGGAGTGGATCCCGAACTCTCCGGAGTCCAGCGATGCCGTGCCACTGAACGACGGATCGTTGAGCGGGCCCTTGAGGAACACCTTTGAGGTCAGGACGCCCCGCAGGTTGTCGACGGAGGGAAGCAGGGGCAGCAGGGAGCTTAAGTGCAGGTCGCCATCGACGGAGAGGTCGAAGCCGCGCTCCAGCCCGATCTCGCCCGAGAGCTTCAGCTCAGTCTTCTGGCCGCTGAACACTAAGGGGCTCATCCTCAGGGCGCCGGCAATGATGGGAAGCCGCGAGCTCTTGGTGGCTGACAGGCTGTAAGGAGCGCAGCCCACCTCAAGCTCTGAGAGGTCGAGTGCGCCCGTTCCCGCGAGCGGCTTGTCGAGGGCGAATGAGTAGTCGAGCTTTGCGTCGATCCAGCCGCAGTCTGCTCCGGCGATCATGTGCGAGAGGCGCACCTTCGAGAGGGCCACCGCGAGAGATCCGCCGCCCTTTCCGATGAGGTCAGCCTTGAGGCTCGCCGACCCGCCATAGCCCGATGTCGGCAGCGAGACGGTGAGGGTACCCTTGCTGAGAGTCGTTCTGCCCTGCAGCGTCATCCCCGATGGTGTCGAAGGGAATGAGAGGGAGGTGTCCCCCTCAAGGCTTAGCTGGTCGAGCGAAAGCCCCCCCTTAAGGGAGTACGTCCCGCTCACCGCAACGGGACTCAAGGACGGCTCGTCGCCAGAGGGCTTTTCGGAGAGGTAGCGAAAGTTTGCGAGCTTAAGCTCCCCGCGGGAGAGGAACGGGAGCGTGGCGCGGGTGTCTATCTCGCCTCGCCACGAAAGCGAGCCTTGGCGCCGGTCGGTCGTGTCGGCTGATATCTCGATCTGGTCATCCTTGACCGTGATCAGCAGGGAGGCGGGACCAAGAGAAGTTCCCTCAATTGCTAAGTCCTTCGCGAGAACCTTGACCTTTGTCACGCTGCTGCCCGCAAGGGTCTTTACCTCAACCGCAGCCGAGGCACTCGTCAGGACGAAGGGCCCGAGGGCAAATGATGGGATTGTGAGGTCAAATCCAGCATGCAGCCCCGCGTCAGAGAAAGTGAGGGGCATGGTGCCCTTGAGCGATGTGCCGTTAGAGGATCCCGCGATGTTCGAGAGCTCGACGAGAGGATCGCCGTGGTTAATGTCGATTGAGATATTAGCGGAGAACGACTCAAGCGGAAGCGGGCCGCCGCCCGGGAGCGCCAGTGTAATCGGGGCGCTCGGCTTTCCAGCCAGGCTTCCCGTGAACAGGGGGCTGCCGAGAGTACCCGAAATCTGGGCGTTGCCGGCCACGGCTCCCAGGAGCCAGCTTGGGAGGCCGATATACTCTGGAGTGAGATCGAACTCGGCGCTTCCCGTGCACTGGTCGCCGCGGTCGGTGTCGACGGCCATCTTGAGCGACGCCCGTGACACGTCGCGGCCGACCTCAAGCGAGTTGAAGATCGCCTGCGAGTCGGTGATTACGATCTTTGCCGACGCCGCCCCAAGCGGCAGCTCCTCAACCTCAGAGGGATGGTCATCAGACATGGTGCGGTAGCGCAGCTCGCCGATGTGCGGCTCCAGCTCATAGTTTTCGCCAACGCGCCTGAGCGACATCGAGGTCTTAAAAGCTACGATCTCACTCTTGCCGAGGGGCTCCCTTAGGAGCGTGTTCTCAACCTTGAGGGTGTTGAGTATCGCGCGCCAGCGGTCCGGATCCTCCTTCTCTGGTGGCAGGGGAGTTGTGATCTGGTCGATGAAGCGAAACATGACAGAGTCGGGCCCCGCCCCGTCGGCAGTTCCGTGTGAGAGCGTCAGGTTCTCAAGGTATACGCGCTTCTCAAAGATCTCCTCGATGTTGACGTCGGTGGTGATCTCGTCGAACCATAGGCGCGGCACGCCGTTCTCAAGGAGCCGCACGTTTGTGGCGCGGCCGCGCAGCCGAGAGAGGGAGAGTGAAAACGAGTCAAACGTGAGCGAGCAGTTGCATGCAGCTTTCACCTCCTCGTCGAGAGCCTGGACGATCTCCTGAACGAGGTAGTACTTGAGTCCGACAATTCCCAGTCCAGCCGTCAAGCCGAAGAAGAGCCCTGTGAGCGCCAAGGTGATTCCCGTTATGCGCTTCATGACGGAGAATAACTCCTATCAGGTGGCGCGCCCCCGAGCACATCATCGTGCGAGCTGCTTGACTCGGCGATAACGTGTGCGGATGAACGTGGCTGCATTGATCCTCTTGGCTAAGGAGTGGCTCTTAGACCCTCCAGTGCGCCGGCTTTGGTGCCAGTAACAAGGAGCAAAGCTAAACTGGAAGCTCCTTTTACTGCAAACGCACAAGCCTTTCAGCTGGTTATCTCATTTATGGTGGGGTTGCCGCAACGCCTCGCCGAGAACTGCGGCTTTTCAGGCCTAGGAGCCGAGCAGAAAGAGGGCGGGGGTCTTAATCAGGGTTCGGTTGAGCTGGCGCCATTCGGCAATAGAATGAACCTCGACCAGCTCGGCCGGGGTCGTGAGCCCCGAGGCGACGCAGAGGCGCGTCTGTGGCTGGCAGTGGGAGAGAAAGTCCTGCAGCAGCTTCTGGTTGCGGTAGGGCGTCTCCATTATTATCTGGGTCTCGCTTGAGCTCGCCACGAGGTTCTCAAGCCGCACGATGGAGCTTCGGCGCTCTCCGTCATCGACTGGCAGGTACCCAACGAAGCGCCACTGTTGACCGTTGAACCCTGACGCCATGAGTGCCAGTACCATCGAGCAGGGACCGACGAGCGGCCGCACGACCAGTCCGCGAGCATGAGCCCGCTTCACGATGGCCGCGCCAGGATCGGCGATGCCGGGGCAGCCGGCCTCTGAGATTATTCCGAGATCGTTGCCCTTGAGAAGGGGGTCCATGAGGCGGTCGAATTCGCTGGCTGGCGTGTGCCCATCGAGCCGCTCAAACGAGAGCTCGCGCAGGTTGCGGTGTGGCGCGAGTCCCTTCACGAATGCGCGGGCGTTGCGCTCCTCCTCCACAAGGAAGTGCGAGACCCGCCCAACAACTCGCGCGACGAGGGGAGGCAGAGAGGAATCGTTTGAGGCCTCTCCGAGGAGGTTTGGGATGAGGTACAGGACGCCTTGGTGCGGGGAGGGCTTGTCCGGCATGGCTAAGAGCGAACGCTGATATCGGCTGTGTGCTTCCAGGCGTGATAGGAGCTGCGCACGAAGGGCCCCGACTCAACGAAACGGAAGCCGCGCTTCATGCCCTCTTCCTCGTACTCCTTGAACTCCTCGGGGGTGATGAAGGCCCTGACAGGAAGCTGGTTCTGCGTTGGCCGCAGGTACTGCCCGATCGTCATGACGTCGATGCCAACCGCTCGCATGTCGTCCATGACTGCCAGGACCTCTTCCTTGGTCTCGCCGAGGCCGACCATGATGCCTGACTTTGTTACCACCTGAGGGTCGATCTCCTTCGCCCATCGGTGGATCGAGAGCGAGCGGACGTATCCAGCCCCAGGCCGAACCTTCTTGTAGAGCCTCGGTACCGTCTCGATGTTGTGATTAAGCACATCGATCTTTGAGGCGAGGATCGTCTCAAGGTCGGCGCGCGAGCCCTTAAGGTCTGGAATGAGGAGCTCGATCTTGCAGCCCGGTGACTGGGTGCGGACAGCACGAACCGTCTTGTTGAAGTGTCCTGCCCCGTTGTCAGCAACGTCGTCGCGATCGACCGATGTAATAACGGCGTGCTTGAGTCCAAGCGACTTGACCGCAACGCCCACGCGCTCGGGCTCGTTCGGATCGAGCGCAACGAGGGTGTCGGAAGAGCCTTTCTTGACTGAGCAGAAGTGGCACTTGCGGGTGCACAGCTCGCCCATGATCATGAACGTCGCCGTGTGGTGAGACCAGCACTCGCCGATGTTCGGGCACTGGGCCTCTTCGCATACAGTATGGAGCTTAAGATCCTTAACGATCTTGCGGGTCTCAAGGTACTCGGGCGAGCCCGGCGCACGCACCTTGAGCCACGAGGGCTTCACGATAGTCGTCGCATTTCTCGGGACCTCAACCGCCATACCGATCCTTTTGTTTGCTTACGCCATGAGCAGGGCAGGCAGCTCAAGCGCGTCCTTAAAGTGCTTAAGGAACGTGCTTGCCATGACTCCGTCGATGATGCGGTGGTCAACAGACACCGTCGCCTTCATAACAGAGCCCACTACAATCTGGCCCTTGTGCACGATCGGCGTCTCCTTAACGGCGCTTACCGCCAGGATTCCGCCCTGCCCAGGGTTGATAATAGCTGTGAAGTTCTCAACATCGAACATCCCCATGTTGGAGATGCTAAACGTTCCGCCCGAGAGGTCGCTTGAGCTGGGCCTTCCGGCGCGGGCACGATCGATAGCCGCACGGGCCTCGAATACGACGTCGCGCAGGGCCATTGTGTCGACCTCTTTGAGCACTGGGATAATGAGGCCGTCATCGAGCGCCGTGATGATGCCGATATTGATCTGGCCCGGCTGGTAAACGTGGTCATCCTTCATCGCAGCATTAACGCGCGGCTCGTGCCTAAGGCCGTACGCAACGGCCTTGATGATAAGGTGATTGACGCTTATGCCCTTAAATTCAGGCTTCTCCTTAAGGTACTCCCTGAGCCTGAGCGCCTCGCCCATGTTGACGGACGTGGTGCAGTAGAAGTGTGGCGCGGTTGTGACACTCTCCTGCATGCGGCGGGCGATCGTCTCGCGCATGCGCGAGAGCGGGGTGAGGGTCCCGGCCGCCGGCTGCGCAGCCGGAACCTGGTTGGCGGGGCTCGTCGCATAGGCCTGGGGCTGTGCGTACGTTTGCAGTTTCGGGGCTGCGGATCCGCTGCCCGCGGCTGCCTCAACGTCACGGCGCACGATGCGGCCGTTAGGGCCCGAGCCGCGCACAGACGAGAGGTTAACTTGAAGATCTTCAGCCACCTTCTTCGCGAGAGGGCTAACCTTGATACGCTCGCTGCTTGCAACCACACCAAGCGGCCCGGCCGGGGCGGCAGGAGTAGGGTGTGCGGCAGGAGCTGGCGGTGGTGCTGCAGCTGCGGGGGCTTGCTGTGCAGCAGGGGCCTTGGCCGCTGGAGCGCTTGCTGGCCCTGCGGCAACTGACTCACCTGCTGCGCCGATGACAGCGATCACCTCGCCGACCTTTGCTTCAGAACCGGCTGGAATTAAGACCTTGAGCAGGGTCCCGTTAAAGAACGACTCGATCTCCAGGTTAGCCTTGTCCGTCTCTACCTCTGCCAGTATATCTCCGCGGGTGACGGTGTCCCCTTCCTTCTTTTTCCAGGTGAGGATCTTGCCCGCGCTCATGGTGTCGCTTAGCTGGGGCATCTTTATATCTGTAGCCATGACAAATCCTTGCAAAAAAGTCGATTGCACTGGAGCGCCGTGAGGCGCTTCTCGGACGGCAGGTTATAGTCTGAACCGCCTCTCGAGACAAACCGTCTTGTGCCCTTAAGACCTCACACAACACGGGTTGAAACTTCGCGCGAAAGTAGGGTAGAACCCTCGTTCCTTCGCCGGGGAGCCTTGTCTTCGAGAGCACTATCCTACAACTCGCGTGCTCAAGAAGAAACAGTGCCGTAATGTGTTGACATTACAAGAGGAAAAGGCTTCGGGAGCGCGTCTTGGGGCGGCTCTGAGGAAGGTTTTCCAGCCCATTTCTATGGGCATCACGGCGAGAGGAATTTTTGACGTACGTTTCGTAAAGGGATCCGGGTTCGATGAGCTTTGTTGAGAAGGAATCCACGAGCGCTGTTGGCCTTGAAGGCGTGGGTCTCGACCCTGTGAGTGGTGACTCTTCATCCGCACTCAAGGTGACGCGCGGCGGCGCTGTCGCGACGGTGAACGGCGGCAGAGCTTCGACCAAGCCAGTGCTGTACCGCGAGCCACGCACGCCCACGCCGGGAGAGATTCGAAACTACATCGCGTCTCGCTCCGACGATCTCCAAAAGTTCGTTGCCCCGCTTGAAGAGGCGCTGCGCAAAGCGTCGAAGCTGCGCGCCCGTTCCTTTGCCTCGACCAAAAGAGCGTCCGTAAAAGTAGCGGAGCTGGTGCTGGGCGTCGTGCGCCGCATCGCACACCGTGAGACCGGGGTATACTCGATTGAGCCGAACATCGCGCTGCTCCTGAGCGCGCTCTACGCTGGAACGCTTGAGGGCGCAATCGTCTCGGGCCTCGTGCGCCGCGCCCAGGGCGTTCTTGATGCCGACGCTGGAGAAGCCGCAGAGATTGCGGGCCACGGCTTCGGAGGAGTGTCAGGCGCGATCGGCGATTATGACGTCAATCGCGAGCTTGATGAGCTCTCGATGCTCCTCAAGTGGTACGTAAAGCGCAAGATGAGCCTTACCGGCCTTGAGGTGCACCAGTCGCGCCGCATGGATGCGGTGACCGATCTCTTGCCGACCAGCAGCGGAGAGGACGACGCGATCTTTGGCTTTGAGGTCATGCATGACCATCAGGTCTTTGCGACCAAGGGTTGCTACATCTCGTGTGGGGTTCGCCTCGTTGGTCACGACGGGCAGCCGCTGTGGCTGCGCGTCTCTGCGCGCTGGAACGGGCAGCCCGTTGCTGTGCGCCCCGAGTGGTCGACGTGGACCGACCCAAGCGGACCTGGCGCCGAGGGCGCCTCGTTCTGCTCGCTCGTTCCGATCCGTCCGCAGGCGCAACGCCTCATCATCGACGACATTAGGGCGTTCGTGCCGTACGCGGCTCTTGATCTTCCGCCGGGCCGCTGTGACATAGAGCTCCACATCGCAGTCATCGACGAAGATGGCAGGGAGCTCCTTGCGGCCGGTAAAGCCGAGAGCATCTGCATCCCGCAGCGCGAGCTGCTCGCCGTAAGCGTGCCGTCGCCCCATTCGATCGGGATGTGGCCGCATGACGTGGTATCCGGTGACCGCATCTCAGGTCTCGCCGTTCATTGCGGACACAAGCTGGCAGGCGGGTGGGAGCGCCATACTGTCTCGGTCAACTTTGATCTCGCGCTGTTTATGCACGCGGGCGAAAGCCTGCTGCTTGAGTGCCGATTCCTTGACAGCCGCGGCAGCGGGGTGGAGCTCTCGTCGCTCGGCATTCCGTATGAGGCCGGCGAGCTTGACGGGCCGGTTGAATCGGTCTCGTCGTATCGCTACCGCAGGATGCTTCAGCCAAAAGGCGCGTGGGCGTCGTACCGCGGATTGTGCATCGATATTCCGGTCGAGTTCCTCCTCCTTGAGGCGGGTACGCACAACCTCACCTGTGAGGTTCTTGTTGTGTCGCAGGACGATCGCGTCCTGTGTGGCGACATCGGGCTCGTGAGCGTTCACGTGCCAGGTGCCACTCCGCGCGAAGGCGGTGAGGGTGGCGCGGATCGCGTAGCCGACGAAAGTTTCATCGAAGTTGGAAGCATTGAGGTCGAGCCGAACGCTACCTTTGACGGTGCGGAGGGCGTACGAATAGAGGCTATCTTCTGGCCGAGAAACGCCGGCCGCCAGATCGCAGAGCTTGCATCCGGGCGCGCCGGGGAGCTCTTCCGGCCGTACCGCGTTGAAGTCTCGATTGAGAGAGAGGATGGGCATCTTCTTTTGCAGGCCTTTTCCGATCAGCTCGGTATGGGCTTTAAGCCCGTTACGCGCGGCGTGTGCGTCGAGGGCCGCAGCGCCTTCGGCTCGCATTCTGTGGTTACTAACTTCCGACGCGAAGAGATCCTCGGATGGTCGTTTGGTGCCGAGGGGCACCGCGGAATATCAAAAGCGCGCCTATTTGCCCGCGTGAGAGCGCTCTCGATGGGCGGCGAAGAGCTGTTGAGCACGAGCCGCGAATTCTTCATGAAGCTCTCGCCGGACATGCAGCCCCAGGTTGTTGAGGGCGCTGTGGCCCTGCCACGCATCGTTGACGTTGTGGCGACCATTACGCCACGCAGCTCCCGCATCTCGGGTCGCATGGTGGTCAACGTACCGCGGGGGCGCGAATCAGACCCTGGAACCTTCGTTGCGTGTGTGCTGCAGTCGCAGGGCAAGCGCGTCGGCGAGGCCTTCCGTAAGCCGCTCGTTAGCCCGAGGCGTTCGACGTGGTCTCGGCAGCAGAGCGGGCTGTGCCAAGTTGACTATGAGTTTGAGCTTGATGCTGGCGCATCCGGCGCAGAGGGAACGACGATTATAGCCTCGATTGTAGGTCCGTCGCATGAGGTTCTTCACTCAGTTCGCCAGGAGGCTCGAAGCGCGAGTCTGCTGCTCGATCCGCACGGTGGAGAGGGCAGAGATGCGGGAGACGATGATCTCAATGGCGACGCGCCTGGGCATGAGGCCCAAGCCGAGCGCCGCGGGATCTTCTCGTGGTTTAAGAGCTAACGTTCGCGATCGGACGAAGTGCATACCCAAATCCAACGGATTGGGTGGGAACCACAGGGGACACAGAGGCTGTGGTTTCAAAAGCCATTCAGCTGCGATACGACAACTACGACAAGGCGAAGCAAGGAATCAGTTAAGCGGCCAGGCTGCCCCCTCTGTGCACGTCTGTGCACCTCTGAGTCCTCTGTGGTTCCATCCCCACATCCTCGTACCGGAGGAGAGACAGAACGGCGCGCTGAGCGCTGCCCTATCTAACTGAGCCCAGAGCCGCTTTTCTGCTGCGCGTCGACTGATGTTTGCGGCGCGTCCGGAACGGTCTCAGGATAGAGAGCCTCAACGTACGACGCAAGCAGCCGCTGGTCGCACCGCACGCACGAGCCAAAATCAACGAGCACGATCGGGGCCGTGAGCTTGCACCGCCTGCAGTGCCCCAGAAAGAGCCGCTTGTCGGGCTTGAGCATCGCGAGGAAGGCAGCACCCACGAGAAAAAACGGCAGCCGGGCAATAACGGCATCGGGCGGCCCAGCCACGAACGCCCCACACAGGCTAATCGCGCGCGCGGCGAGCATCGGGAGCAAGAGCAGAATAGTGAGCTGTGCCTCCCAGCGCTCGATCTGGAGCCATGGCTTGTCTGCGATAAGATCCCGCTCTTGCGCCTGTTGCTTGATGGACTTTCGGAAGCTCACCGTAATTGCCAGCGCGACGATGACGAGCGCGGCTCCAAGGAAGATTCCGCTAATGTTCGCGACCCCCACCACCTTAGGAAGCATCGTCAGGACGATAGCCGCTAGGACCATAAAGGACTGCAGGCGCGAAGGCTGCTCTGAGCTCTTGCGATTGAAGGTCCGGAGGCGCGAGACCATTTTTTGGAACCGGTCCTGGGCTAGGCACGGGAGGAGCAGGAGCGCTAGGCAGCATGCCACCGTGAGGGCCATTTCGTATGGTACCTGGGGCTGGGTGACGAACGGAATGAGGGGGTCAACAAGGATCGAGACGAAGAGCAGGGGCCATATCCGGCTCAATCGGCCGTACGGGCCCAGGCGGCGGGGCTTGCGAGAACCGGTTGTCTTAATTTTTTTTCGTAGTAACGTCGGCACCGTGGACTCAAGCATCAAAAAGCGCGCTAGCGGCGACCCCTCATCGGGGGATGGGCCGGACTACCTCTCGGTTACCCAAGTTGCCCGCCTCTTTAACGATATACTTGAGACGAGCTTCCCGCAGCTTCTTTTTAAGGGTGAGATATCGCAGCTCACAGTGGCCCAGAGCGGGCACCTCTACTTTACGGTCAAGGACGAAGGGGCACAGGTGTCGTGCGTCATGTGGGCGGGGACGGCACGCACCCTGCGCTTCAAGCCCGCTGCGGGCATGGCGGTCAGGTGCCACGGCCGCCCGAACGTGTATCCCCAGACTGGGCGGCTGCAGGTCGTCGTGAGCCGCATGACCGAGGACGGCGAGGGGGATCTGCAGAGAAAGTTTCTTGAGCTAAAAGCGCGCCTTGAACGCGACGGATTCTTTGCTCCGGAGCGCAAGCGACCGCTACCCTTCATGCCGCGCGCAGTGGGGATCGTCACCTCCAAAACCGGCGCCGTTATCCACGACATGATGGTGAAGATCCGCGAGCGGTTTCCCTCGATGGTCGTGTACCTCTCTGAAACTCGTGTTCAGGGCGAGGGCGCAGCAGCTGAGATATCCGAGGCGTTGCGCAAGCTTGACGCTTCGGACTTGGTCGACGTCATTATTGTTGCGCGCGGTGGTGGCTCGCTTGAGGACCTTTGGGCGTTCAACGAGGAGGAGGTTGTGAAGGCCGTTTTCGCCTGCCGCACTCCCGTCATTTCTGGTGTGGGCCACGAGGTCGACACAACCCTGTGTGACTTTGCAGCCGACGTTCGCGCGCCGACGCCCACGGCAGCAGCCGAGATGGCGGTGCCCAAAGTAAGCGATCTCTTGGTTAGGGTGGCCGAGCTTGAGCGCCGGCTGCGCGACTCCGACCGATGGCTTCAGCCGCGCGCGCAGCGGGTTGATGAGCTGGCTGGACGGCTTAGTGCGCGCGTTGGCGGTGTGTTGGCTGAGGCTAGGCTGCACGTGAAATCAGCCGAATCCTCGCTGGTCCGCATTCGGCCCGATCGAGTCATTGAGATGGTCTCGGCAAAGGTCCAGGGATTGCGAGACAGGCTGCTTCAGGCGGGACGGTCATCCGCGCAGCTCAATGCTCGCGGCGTGGATACGCTTGCTACTCGGCTCTCGTCGGCAAGCCGCCGCCGAGTTGAAACGCTTGCAGCAACGATCGGGCACCTAGGGCTTCGCCTTGAGTCGCTCAGCCCGCAGCGGGTGCTTGAGCGCGGGTACAGCATCGTCTCGACTGAGGGTCGCCATGTGCGCTCAATCGGTGATGTGGCCGTTGGCGCACCCCTTGAGGTAGCGGTTGCGGACGGTGTTATTTCAGGGAAGGTTCAGGAGATTTCAAAGGAGTCGAAATGGCAAAAACAGTAGGAACATCGAAAGAAGTGTCGCTTGAGTCAGTTCTTGCGGGCGAGGTGACGGATGAGCAGCTCAAGGGGCTCTCGTTTGAGCAGTCACTTAAGCTCTTGGAGCAGGTGGTAGCGGCGGTCGAGAACGGCAGCCTTCCTCTCGACGGCGCCATCGGCGCGTACGAGAAGGGGAGCGTGCTCGTGCAGCACCTGCGCAAGCTGCTCTCGGGTGCCGAGGAGAAGCTTCGTATGCTGAGCGAGGCAGGGTAGGGACGGGTGCGCAGTTGTGCCGAGCGGCTTTGCAGGAGCGGATAGCCAACTGGGCGTGTTTCCGAACCACGGAAGAGGTTCGACATGAGGCTCTAGAAACACGATGTAGCGGATCTGCCGAAGCGTCGCCATCGCCACAGAGGCTGTCGCAACCTCAGCACTCAAGTAATCGGACGGCTGCACCCGCCACATCCCCACGATTGTGACGGCTGTTGGCTGTATCCTCTCGTTCTATTCCCTATCGCTTGCGCTGAGTACCTTGCCGCTTTGGGTCGCATACGACATATGCTCCGGTGTCGGCATCGCCGCGCTTTCGACGATAGGTCGGACAACTCAAGCTCCCCATAGCGCTTGCGCCAGTTGTAGATCGTAGCATCGCGCACCCCGTACTTCCGACATGCCTCCGTTAGCTTGCCCGTCGCATCCACCTATTTCAGGATCTATACGATGTGCTCTTCACTGTCTCTCTTCTTCGTTCGTCCTTCTGGTAAGAGGAAACTCTAGAACATTGTGGTGGTATTCGGGGGGAGCAGATCAGACCTGCCTGCATGCAGGCATAGTAGCACCCTACGAGAAACGCTTGGACCCATCCAATTTCACGGCATTGTAGGCAGATCTGACGCTGCCGCAATCCTGGCCGCATCCACTACATTAAATCATTTGATAACAGCGAGCCCTTCAATTAACCTTAACGGCAAGGCGTTAACTTCTGTGCATCTTGTTGTGATAGCCGTTATCAGATTTTTCTTTTCACTTACTCTCCTATCGTTATCGCTAAGTATCGATCTGTCCTTTGCCCAAGAGGTTGGCGGCCCAGAAGATGTGGTTGCACCGATACAATGTGGACCATGTGGATGTGAGGATCCCACTAATACATGCTTGGATTGTAATGGAGTGCCGAACGGAACGGCACTTATGGGAGTCTGCGGATGTGACGATGAAACCTCCTGCCTTGACTGCATGGGTGTACCACACGGCCTCGCAAGAATGAGCGACTGTCAGTGTAATGGTGTAGCTGGAACCTGCACGCCGACCCCTGCTGCAACCCCGGCACGACCGTACTCGGAACCCGTAACGCCAACGATAAGTTCAGTCGCTACCTACACACCTACACCGACCCACACAGCTACCCGCACACCTACGCCTACCCGCACACCTACGCCTACCCGCACACCTACGCCTACCCGCACAGCTACACCTACCCGCACACCTACATCTACGCCGCAGCCGTTAAGCGCAAGCCTGACAGTTGCCGGTTCATATACACAGAGCGTCTCATCTACTGTCCCCTCGACGGTATTATCGGCAATCACCTCTAACAGGCAATCTCTTAACTCAGATTTGGATATTACCTACAAGCCAACAGCAACGACGGCGCTAAAGACAGAGTCCTTAAATACCTGCTCAGTCAGAGACGTGAAAGTATCCTGGAGTTCAACAGGCGCTGGTAGCTGCACAATTCTTACGAGTCCTTTTGTCGCTGGCCTACATAAAAAAACCGGAACCTCTGGCTCAGTCTCCCTGTCAGCCTTCAAGAATTCTACTCAGGTTGCATTGCACTGCAGTAAAGGCGCCAAAGCGATTTCTTCGAGTATAATTGTCCAGATCAACAAACCCCCGAGCTTTAACACCAATGACCGCGAGGTAATGAGCGCAGCATTCGGAGTAAAAGGAATTAATGGCGTAATCCCGGGCGTAGGCATCCCGGCCAGGAACAACGAAGAGATCCATGCGCACCTTATGCGGGCAT
>CANIHJ010000022.1 GCA_947467385.1 Deltaproteobacteria bacterium
CTCATGCTCTTGTGCTACACCTCTGTGCTTCAGGCGATTGTCGTTGTTGCCGCCTTCGCAGTTATTAAAGTTGGGCTCGATTCCGGCTGGAGCTCAATCCTCAACGCGGAGATCCCGCAAATGAAGGCCCAGATGTCACCGGAGCACATCACGGCTGCAGAGCGAAACTAGCGCCGACCCGTGGCGCATGGTCGCAGCTGCCCGGCTATCCTTGTGGCGCCTGGTCTAGCGCTGCCTTCAGCTTCTCCCCCAGGTAGAGCGACCCCGCCACGTTAAGATGATTCTCATCGCGGTATAGGATCTCGCTCCCCTGAACCATGCTGCACTCGCTTTCGCTGCAAAAGAAAGGATCCATCGAGACAATGCTGATTCCGCTCGCTGCCGCAACCGCGCCTGCCAGGACCGGCGAGTAGCGGGCCTTTCGCTCCGAGCGCTCTGCGATCGACATCTCACAGGAGCTTGGTGAAAAGCTCCAGGCACGCTGGTACTTGCACCGATTGGGGTGAAACGAGTAGTTGGGAACGTCATCAAAAACATAGACGCGCTCCTTAGCCTTCACGAGCTCAACGATCGTCTTGGCTAGCCTCTTCTGGGCTCCCCGGCGTTGCGGCCTAATCTTGTCTTCCCACTGGGCGACGAGCACCACGGTTTTGATGTTGTTGTCCTTAAGAACTATGGAGAACGCGCGAGAGAAGTGGGGCCCGTCGATAACCGGCAAGTTCGTCTGGTTGAAAGACGCAACGTTCCTCTCGGGAAAGCCCTTCGCCAATCCCGGCAGGAGGTGCTCGGCGTGGCTATCCCCTATGACCATGATATCGATCTCCTTGCCCGGCTTCGACTGAAAGCACCGGTAACCGTAGTCGCTGTCCCTCCGCGAGCGCTTCCGCAGCTCCTCGTTCTCGCAACGCTTGAAGTGCTGCACCATGTACTCCAGGTATGCGTCGCGCCCAACATCGCCTTCGTAGCGCACGATCGGCTGCGCGGCGCGCCTTTCCGGCACGCCATCGAGCGAAAAAACGGCGAAGCCAGCAGAGCCGACTGCGGCCATGAGGGCGGCCAGGCCCAGTGCCTTTAGGCCGCTGCGAGAACCAAACCGAATCGGCCGCTCCACGAAGCGGTATGTGCCCCACGCAAGCACGAACGATGCCGTCACGAAGGCCACGCGCAGCCCCAGCGGCGCTGCAGCGCTCTCGATAGTGCGCGCAAACGAGAGAAGTGGCCAATGCCATAGGTAGAGCGGAAAGCTTATGAGCCCCACCCACACCACCGCCGGCCTTGAGAGAAAGGCCCGATTTATCCAGGCGCCCGAGCCGGCAGAGATCATCAGGGCGGTGCCAGCTACCGGGAGCAGAGCCCACACTCCCGGGAAGTGCGATTCCTTCGTCACCAGCGCCAGCGCACTCGCGATGCATGCTGCACCCAGCACTGACTGGGCCTGCTTCATGGGCTGCGTCCATCGTCCCTGAGTCGCTTCTGCCTGCTTGGCACCATGCATTGTTATGCCAGCAAGGGCGGACCCTATAAGAAGCTCCCAGAAGCGGGTAAGCGGAGAGTAAAAGTCGGCCACCGCATCCGACCTAAATACCGCTATGTTCCAGCCAAACGACAGCAGGCAGGCGATCGCCGTGACAGCAAGAAAGCTTGCTCGAATCTGCCATGTGAGCCACAGCACGAGAGGCCACACGATGTAGTACTGCTCCTCAATGCCCAGGCTCCAGAGGTGCAAAAGCGGCTTTGTCTCAGCTGCATCATCGAAGTAGCCGCTCTCGCCCCACAGCACGAAGTTCGACACGAATCCCGCGCCGGCAGCAATGTGCTTCCCGAGCTGCCTGAATTCTAATGCCAGGAGGGAAAACCAGCCCAACGCAAGGCACGAGATGAGGACGAGAGCCAAGGCCGGAAAAATGCGCCGGATGCGGCGAGCATAGAACTCACCGAAGCTAAAGCACCCCTGCTCAAGGCTTCTCATGATTATCGAGGAGATGAGATACCCGGAGATCACAAAGAAGATGTCGACGCCAATAAATCCTCCCCGCACAACGTCCGGAAAGGCGTGAAAGAGCACAACCGACAGCACTGCAACTGCGCGCAAGCCGTCGACATCTGGGCGATATGAGGGGTGAGCCAATTGGGCTCTCGTTGTCGGCTGCTTTGGCGCACTCATCAAAGAGCAGAGTATTTTCTTATCTCATCCGCAGTCAACAACGCGCCTGCTTTTGCGCGGAGTTGCCACGGATTCTAGTCGAGTGCTGGGGAGAGCCAAATGCTACAAGGAGCCCCAGCCCGAACTAATGATTGGGTACAAGATCAACAACAACAAACACTTCCTTCTCGACATTCCGCACGGGCCGAGGGTTCGTGATGGTGAAGTGTTGCGGCTTGGGGATCGTCCCTCCCTCCACCGCGCGGAAGGCATCGAACGGCATGATGACTCCCTGCATCGGCCCCGGGATGGTGGTCGACAGGAAGATCGTCCTAATGCTTGGGGGAACTGCCGCATCGAAGCCATACTCAACCCGCAGCAGGTTGTTGATCTCGTCTAGGTAAAGCTTCTGGATGTTTTGCGGCAGCAGGATAACGGTGCCCTCTCCTTTCGATGCCCTCCGAGAGGCTTCACGCACGATCTCGACAGACTCAAAAGTCAGGAGATTGTCCTGCAGGGTCACGTCATAGCGGAACGCATGCCAGCCGACATACCCGTACGCCCCCACTGCCGCCAGTGAGACAATTCCGCCTGCAATGCGGCCAAGATAGCGAATCATAACCCACGCGATCGCGTACAATCCGGCCCCCTGAAGGATCGTTACGCCGATACCCGTAAGAATAAGGCGCCGAAAGTAGGGAATCGGCGACATAATCGCAGGAATTATTCCGCACACCGTCATCGCCAGCACGCAGGCCAGCACAAAGCCGAGTTCGCGTGCCGAGCGGCTTCCCTCTTTCGGGGCGCGCGCAAGGCGGGCGCTTCGGACAGCGTTAGCGACGAGAACGATGAGTAACAGAATTCCTGGGACCAGAAGAAAAAGTGTTGGGTCTGCGATGGCTCCCACGGGTCGCTGGAACCACGGATCCACCGACTTTAAGAAAAGCTCATGGATCGCCACTCTAAGATTGCCCCAAAGCCGCTCAAGCGCGGTGACTTCGTACTGGACGTGGTTGGTCGGCGAACGAACGGGAATCGTCTTACCCTCACGAATCGCCCGAGCAACGACCGGATAAACTAGCACAACCATGGGCAGGAGATACGCCATCGCCCGCTTGCAAAGCAGGCCCCACGGCGCCTTTAGGAAGTTGCCAGAAAACAGCAAAAGCAAGCCGGCTACTATCGGCCCCAAGATTATGGTTGGCGCATACACATACACAGTGAGGCCGGTAGCAAGGCCCAAGAGGGCAAAATGAACGAGCCGTCCGCGCTGCAGCACCAGCTGAGCTGTAATGAGCACCAAAAATGTGCACCAGTAGACATTAATGTGCTCGCTCTCGCTGCTGAGCGAGAATATGAGGTGATGCGGCGCAAAGCTAAGCGCGAGCGCCACTGCCAGCCCAAACCAGCGATTGACTGCGAGCGAGCCCCAATACATCGCCAGAAGGATGCTGCCCATGCCCAGAGCCGCAACGATCAGGCGAGACTCAGTGAGACCAACACCAAAAAACGGCGTGAGTATGGCCTCAATGAATGACTGTGGACCATGCTGATGGTTGAACAGTGGGTCGAGAAAGAGCGGAAAATTTATGTCATCCCACGGGGAGAGGAACAGGAATTTATAAATTGGAAGGCGCGTAGACTGGTAATGCAAAAGCGAGTGGCCCGAGTACCCGAGTGGGTACCACGGGGCATAGAATGCCCGAACGGCGATGCTGGCCAGGACGACCAGGGCAAGGACGCACCAATATGCGCTAATTCCCCGACTGCTCTGACGCTTTTCCATCCGGATCGAATATCCGGAAACCACGATTTGCGCAATCAAGCTAACCGCGTACACGCGCACTTTGATGCCCGATTTCTCAACTACTGGGGCCTCTTTTGCGCAGAAATATGGCTGTGAGACCGAGAGGGGAATAGCTCGGGCCGCTCACTCACTGCTCGACAAGATGGAGAATCAGCGCAATAGATGCAACGCATCGAGCCTGGCAGTGTTACTTTGGGAGAAGAGATAGGCGCACGCAGGCGCCCAACCTTAGTCGTGAGCACGTAACTTAAGCACAGCCGATTCTTGCGGCATGGGCAGTGGTACCACACGAACCTGCTACCGGCAGGTACCCGGAGCTACCGGCTCGCAAAGCTGCTTCCGGCATCAGTTCGCTCAAGAGCGCGGGCACGACGCTTCAACGACTTAGCGCGGCTGCGACATTTCTCCTATTTCAGGCGGCTCACGTGCATGCGAGAAGATTTTGTAACGTAGTCAGGATAAGCGATGCAATCAGCCTCAATACGATTATCGAGTCGCCTCTTAGGCTGTGGTGTCGTCGCTGGCCTCGCTCTTTGGCAGCTTATATTCTTTGCCTGGATCGGAGACGACGCGGCCATTACTCTCCGCACAGTCCTTAATTTTGCCTGGGGGTTTGGGCCGGTCTTCAATATCGGAGAGCGGGTTCAGGCATACACCCACCCCCTCTGGTTCCTTTTGCTTTCCCTCTCGTACCTACTAGTCGGAAATCTGCTTCTTTCAGCCTTCCTTCTCTCATTCCTCGTCTCGCTTTTTGTTGCCCTCATTTTGACGCACGTCGTGGCTGCTCGCGCGTGGGCAGGCTTTTGCGCCTTGGGGATTCTCCTAACCGCTAAATCGTACATCGACTACTCGGCTTCAGGCCTCGAGAATCCGATCTCGCACCTGACACTTTTGTGCGCAATGCTCCTGGCTCTTCGGGCCTGCCGCCTCAAGACTGCTGGCAGCTATAGAAATTTTGTTCTGTCATGCTCACTCTGCTATTTGTCCAGGGCCGACCTGGCGTTAGTCGTGGCACCGCTTGCCCTGTACGTGACACTCGTTGTCCGGCTACCAAGACCAAGCCTTCTCAAGGCGATTGTCGTCGGAGCGCTCCCGGCTCTTGCGTGGGGGGCTTTTTCGCTTGTGTATTACGGCTTTCCCTTCCCAAATACTGCATACGCAAAACTCTCGACGGGTGTGTCGCTTTCGGACAGCGTCCGGCAAGGCCTCTATTATTTTAAAGACTCGCTCGTCACAGATCCTGTCACTTTGGCGACGATAACATGCGGTATTATAGTGGGGCTGCTCTCCTCCCCCCTCGATCGCGCCCTCGCTGCCGGAGCTGCCCTCTACCTCGCCTATATCCTTCGGATTGGGGGCGACTTTATGAGTGGGCGCTTCTTTACCGTTCCCCTCATCGTTGCCCTTGCGATACTCGCTCGGAATCGATTCGGCAGCCGATGGCTCGCCGCAGGGCTTCTCATCTGCGGCGTGTCGTACATCCCATCGTCTGTGCTCATGAACGAGAAACAGCGGCTACTGCGAGACCATGGAATAGCCGATGAGCGGCTGTTTTACTTCCCCGAGAGAGCATTTCGAACACAGTACCCGGAGTTTGATGAGGTTGATGGACAATACAGCGCCCTGGCAAAGGACAGCCGGCCTACTCGAGTCATGATGCAGTGCGGGGGGCTGGGATATAACAGTCTGAGAGCAGGACCCAAATTCTACTTCATCGATCAGTGTGCCCTCGCGGATCCACTTCTAGCGCGACTTCCGGCGCTGCCGAATGCGCGCATCGGCCATTGGATGCGTGCCGTTCCCACGAATTACCAGTATAGCGTCTACGCAAACCAAAACGCCCTCGTCGACGAGGAGCTTAGGCGCTACTACGACGACTTGCGAACCATTACGCGCGGTCCGCTCGTCAGCCTGGCCCGTCTCATGACGATCGTTAGGTTTCTTGGGAAGAAAGCTCCTGACTTCCCACAGGGGCGAAATCCGGAGAACACGCAGCCACGAACGAGCAACCTCGCTTACGAAGCGATAGATGCCGCTCGCCTCGAAGCGTCGCCGAAGGATGGCGGCCCTTGGGATGCCCCTGAAAATCTCGTCATCTACGGTCACGGCATCGAAGTGGTGTTCCCGGGACCGGAAAAGCTCTCTGTGATCGATACAAGCCTCGACGGAAACGATCTTTACCGATTTGAATACTTCGACGGAGCTGGCTTTAGGGATCTGTTTAATCTTGGGCCCGCATCAGCCCCGGAGATGGCGCAGTACCTTGTGAAGCCCCCGGGGATGGGCTTAGCGCACTACCGTCGCACAGTGCCATCCGAGGTGCCGGCCACAACGCGCCTTCGCGTGACGCCCTCCGGCGGCGACTCAAACTTCTCCATCGGACACCTCACGACGCGATAGTTCGCTGCCTGCGCGCAAGAATCAACGGACCTCACTTAAGGCCCAGAAGATTCGCCATTTCTTTGTCGCCCCGCTGCGCCACAAGCTCCCCGCCCGGCTCGCTAAGGTGATTCCAAAACATTGATCCGTCTTTGTCCTGTACAACTCGATCTACGTACAGAAACTCGCGCCCTTCCTTCACCTGGCAGTACTCCTCGTCGCACAGGTAGGGGAATGGATCGAAGAAAAGGACTCCGGTGCGTCCCGCAAGAACGGCCGCAAGCTTGCTCCGGTAGCCTCCGTCGTTGCGCTCCGCGTCAGCGCGCGGAATGCGGCAGTCTTTCCCCTTCTTGAGGCTAAATGATCGGGTGACACACTCAAGGGGATTTGCTCCTTGGGGTGGCCCATAAAAGATCACTAGGCGCTTGCCCTTTGCAAGCCAGTAATCAACCGTTTCGCGCAGCGCCCGGGCGAAGGACTCGGCCGACTCCGGCGATGCGTTCGGCATCAAGTAGTACACCTTGCCATTGATGTACTGCCGCCAATCAAGGGCGAGGATAACCGTTTCCACTTGGCTGAGGTCAGTCGCGGACAACGCGGCCGAAAGGAGCTCCCGGCACGGCTGGGGCCCATAGTTAAACAGGGGTGCGCATTGCCCACGCCCATACTGCTTAAAGGCAAAATGCTTTGACTTTGAGAGCTCAACGAGGGCGGACGCGTACGGAGCAGAGAAGCTATCGCCCAAGAGGAGCACCGTAGGGGGCTCCGTCTGAGTGTGCGGATGGCACCAGTCATCGCCATACCGGGTTTTTGTCACCTCGTAGCACGATTCCTTAAAGGTATAGGCAAACGCGTCCGGTGGCAGCATGGTGGCCGCTCTCCGCCCCGGAAATCCTCCCGTTAGCCACGCCGCAGCACCCAGGCTTGAAACCAAGACGAGCCCAGTTATCAGGCTAGCCACCCAGAAGCGGCGATGGCGGCTGCGGCGTATGGGCGCCTCAATGAGGTGGTAGGTCACTACCGAAAGGAGAACGCTGAGCACCAGAATCGACAGACGAATCTTGAGGGCCGGCTCGCCCGCAGAAAGGATCGTTGCGACAGAGATAAAAGGCCAGTGCCAGAGGTAGAGCGGATAGCTGATTCTGCCCAGGTAGGTTATCGCTCCATTTGACAGCGCAATCGATTGAGCAATGCTCGGCTGCCGCACGGCGATGATCGCCGCTGCTCCAATCGTCGGCAATAAGGCGAGCCACGTCGGATAGGGCTTGCCCGCCTCAATCGACCACGCTCCAGCTCCAATCGCGGCTACTCCAGCGCCAAAGAGTAAAAGCCGCCCCGCCGTCAGCGCTGCCGAACGCCCTGCTGGCGGGACTCGCCGAAGCATTAGTTGGAGAATCGCCCCGATAAGAAGCTCCCATGCTCGAGTGACCGGTGAGTAAAAGGCCTGCACCTGGTGCATCGGGGCCACGGCAATGGCAAGTGCGAAGGTTCCTGCCGCGATAAGCACCAACGGAACCATCAGCCGCACGCGAGCCTTTGTGAGCGCAAACAGAAGAAGCGGATAGGCGATGTAGAACTGCTCCTCAACCCCGAGCGACCACAGGTGAAGCAGCGGCTTGGTCTGGGCATCAGGATTGAAGTAGTTGGTTGTCAATATAAGCAGGATGTTTGACGAGAAGAGGCCAGCCGCAACGACCTGCTTTCCTAAATCGAGGAGCTCGTTGGCAAAGAGCGCAAGCCATCCAATTACGAGGACGGCGAGAAGGACGGTCAGCAGTGACGGCAGGAGCCGGATTATTCGGCGGGCATAGAAGCCACCGATCGAGAACGTTCCCCGGTCGAGGGCCTCAGCCAGTATCCCCGTAATGAGGTACCCCGAGATAACGAAGAAGACATCAACCCCAACAAAGCCTCCCGGAAGGAGGGAGGGAGGGAGGGAAAGAGGTGAAACATGAGGGTGAGCACAATCGCAATTGCGCGAAGCCCGTCTATGTCATCTCGATGCTGCATGCCGGGCTACAATACTAGGTGCGCTTGAGTCACACAGCACTACAAAGAGCGATCGCCAAGGATAAGGGCGAAGAAGAGCGGGAGGTAAATGACCGAGGCCTTAAGGAGCGCTTTGGCGTCCTGAACCGACTTCGTGCGGGCGAGCTGAATGCCCATCGCAAGCATGCCTACCCCAAGAATACCCATCCCCCAGCCGTAGAGTGCCCCCGCCATCCCCGAGAGAACGGGCAGGAGCGATATCGGGATAAGAATTATGGAGAAGCCGATTATCTGGTTAAAGGTGCTGCGCCCATCCGGATGGACGACCGGCAGCATCTTGAAGCCACCGCGAGCGTAGTCCTCTTTGTACATCCACGCGATAGCGTAGAAGTGCGGGTGCTGCCACACAAACAGAATGAGGAAGATGATCCATGCGCCAAGCTCGAGCTTGCCAGACGCCGCAGTCCATCCACCAACAGGGGGAAGGGCCCCAGGTATCGCCCCGATCACCGTATTCCACCACGTGACCTTCTTAAGGGGTGTGTACACGAGCACGTACAGGAACACCGTCAGGAGCGAAATGAAGCCGGTTAGCAGGTTTACCTGCCATGCAAGGAGCCCCACTCCCATGAGCACGAGCTGAACGCCGAATGAGAGCGCCTGTTCCGGCGACACGTCCCCTGCGGGGAGGGGCCGCTTCTTGGTGCGGTGCATCAGCTCATCGCTGTCACGCTCAAGGTAGTGGTTGAGCACTGCAGCACCCGCAGAGCTTAGAGCCGTCCCGAGCATCGTGATGAAAAATGTGTCGAGTGGTCGGAGGCTGCCGTCGGCACCAAGGAAGAAGCCCGCCGCGCTCATAACGAGCACCATGGTAAGAATGCGAGGCTTCGTCAGGCCTACGTAGGCCGATATTTTTCTGCTTCTGGGGCTCGTTGACAGTGCCATGGCCAAATGATGGTAGGTGCTTGCCCTTACCGTGTCAATCGCATCGGGGTATCAGCAGAGTGCCCGTTCCAGTAGGCAACTGTAGCCTTTCCAACAACTTGTTCGCGCACAACAAACGGGTTGCTCCAGAAGCGGGAATCGAAGGAGTCTGCCCTATTGTCGCCGAGCACGAAGAGCGCCCCCTGCGGGACAGCAAATGTCAGGGGTACCACCTGCGGCTTCCCCCACTCCGCGTAAGGCTCGTTAAGCACCTCGCCATTAACGCGGACCTGAGTTCCCGATATTTCAACGAGGTCCCCCTCTCTTCCAATGACGCGCTTGACGAGGTCCTCGCCAGACTCATCCAGACTAGTCTTCGGATCGTCGCCCCGCCGAAACACTACGATATCGCCCCGCTCTGGCTGGCTCCAGGGAACGACCGTCGAGCTTACAAACGGCACCCGCAGCCCGTAGCGAAGTTTCTCCACAAGTATGTAATCCTGGGCTCTGAGGGTCGGATTCATTGACCCTGACGGCACGTAGAAGGCCTCAACAACAGAGCCCTTGAGCAGGACCGCCACAAAAAGAATAGCGGCCACCATCGCGCTAACCTGTCGCGCAAGGCGACCTGAGCGCCTCTTGCGCTTGTAACGATCTCGCTGTTTTTGCTTGAGCAGGCTGAATTCAGAAACCTGAGGAAAACCGCCATAAAACCCAGTGCTTTCGTGAGCGCCGGCCATGGTTTCTCCTTGTGGGATTAGGCGGGCCGTACTAGCGCCACGCCTCCTACATTAGACAGGGTGAGGCACCTAGCGGGGCTAATCAAGTTTGGAGAGCTCTTCGTCGATCGCCCTCTGAAGCTCCGGAGACACGCGAGCCTCTTGCGGACTCGAAGTGCGAGAAGACGCCTTTTTCCGCCTTAAAACGACAGCTACGGCAAGGGTGAGTCCGACGACTACAAAACCGATCGGTGCAAGCCACACCATCGTGCCAATGCCCTCAAAGAGCGGCACTGCGCGGTACTTGTCCCCAAAGCGGCTAAACACCGCCTGTAGGATCTGGTCGGGTGGAACCCCCTGCTCAAGCTTCTGGCGCATCTCAAGCTTAAGCTCGTGCGCTTTTGATGAGGGGCAGTCGTTCAGCGAGCGGCCAGGACAGAATGGGCTGAAGACCTGCTGGTACATCTCGTATGACTGCTTGTCGAGCGCCTCTGAGTTCGCGTCCGCACGGGCGAAGCTTGGCGCGCACAGAAGAAGTATCATGACAAAAAGCGCGCGCATTACGCCTCAAACGACGGGGCGCCAAACTCGGCGCGGTACTCATCGATGCGGCTCTGGAGCGCGCTGTCTATCTGGAACCCAGAGCTGTTAGGCTTTGAGAGGTACGAGATAATATCGAAGATGGTAATGATCGGGTGAATCTTAATGCCGAGCTCAGCCTCGGCCTCCTGCACCGCCGACAGCGTTCCCTTGCCGCGCTCGGCACGGTCGACCAGGATGACAACACCCGCGACCTCAACGCCAAGGCGCTCGCGCAACACCGGCACCATCTCCTGAAGCGTTGTGCCGGCCGTAACGACATCCTCAACAAGCGCGACCTTCATGCCACGCGAGAGCGGCGTGCCGACAAACTCTCCGCCCTCTCCTCGTGTCTTCGCCTCCTTGCGGTTGAAGCTGAAGCCGATGTTGGTGTCGAAGTTCTGCGAGAGGCTCATAGCGGTCGAGACACACAGCGGAATCCCCTTGTAGGCTGGACCAAACACGGCATCGGCCTTATGGAGCCCGAGGCTCACAAGTTTCTGGGCGTAGAAGTGCGCAAGCCGAGAGATCTTCTTGCCGTCATCGAAGCAGCCGGTATTGATGAAGTACGGCGCTTTGCGGCCTGACTTAAGAAGGAACTCGCCAAACTTCAGGGCCTGGCTCTGAATGAGAAAATCGATCGCCTCTCCGGTCTTCATACCGACACTATCTCCCCGTACCCTTTGCGCGGCCCAGGATTGCTCCCGAGGCCCCAGCACACGTCACCGCGTCCCCGATACAATATTTCCCGCTACGAAGAAGCGCAAACACAAACGTCGATGGCCCCTCTGGATCTGGAGCCGCGGAAACGACCTGCCCAATTCGCTCTCCCGACGCTGCGCATACCTCCATTCCGGCAGGCGGAGCGGCCAATCCGCTGAGCTGAATGCGCTCGAGAGCGCGCGGTAGCTTTCCAATCGCATCGCTTCGCTCAAGCACCTCCTGGCCCACATAGCACCCCTTTGAGAAGGACACTGCGTCATACAGGCCGCTCTCCGTGAGGATAATTCCCTCGTTGACCTCGTCCGGGTAGACCGGCGTGCCGTGCTTAATGCGCAGGAGCTCATAGCGTGCCGGCAGCATCGGTTCGGGGAGCTTCTCTCGGAGGAGCTTCGCTGCAGGGCCCCTCTCTATGCCGACGATGAGCAGGTCGGTACCGTGCTCGGCGAGGCGCGAATTATCCGCACCTAAGAGCCTCGCCGGCTCACTGACGGCGACCGCCGACCTAATGCTATCTGTTGTGCCCACAGCATGCACGAAGACGCTGGACTCCGACACGTCCTCAACCGACACGCGGTCAGCCACAATGAAGCGCGAAAGAGCTGCTCGCACGCCCGCCGGGTCCCCGCCGTCGCAGGCGAGAAAAAAGAGATCGCTCCCCGCGCAGAACACCGTAAAAAGCCCCTCTACCCGCCCCTGCGCCGTCAGCGCCGCAGCCCGCACCGACTGCCCGAGCTCAAGGGCGCGTATATCGTTCGAGAGGCGATTGTGAAGGTAGCGGCGCGCGTCCTTGCCGGAAACCTTAAGGACGATGGGCTGGGAAAAGATATGCCACTCGGTCATCATCGAATGACTGTTCCGATCCTCTTTGGGCTGTCCCACGACCAAAAGATGATGACCGCCTTGCCCTTGATGCGCTTGATGTCGAGGAAGGGATCCGTCCAGAAACGGGAGTCCTTCGACTCGTCGCGGTTGTCTCCCAACAGCAGGACATGCCCTGGCGGAATAGCACGCGGGCCAAACTGCCCGTCCGGATTTCCGCCGTGCACCCACTGCGCATACGGCTCCTCAAGCGGCTGCCCGTTGATCAGCACCACGCCGCTGGGCCGGCCACTGCTGGCCCCGATCTCCCCCGGGCGCACCTCAATCGTGTCGCCGGGGAGGCCAATCACGCGCTTAATGATGTGAATTGCTGAGTCATCCTCGCGCGGCGTGCGCGGGTCGTCGGGCCGCGTGAAAACAACAACGTCACCCCGCTTCGGCTGGTTCCACTCGTACACTGTATCGGTAATGAACGGCAGCCGAAGGCCATACCAGAACTTGAGAACGAGGATGTAGTCCCCAATCTGGAGCGTCTGCTTCATTGAGCCCGAGGGGATCTTAAAGGGCTCAATAATACAAGAGCGGAGGGTAAAGGCGATTGACAAGATGACGCACAACGTCTGGACAAAGGACACCGCCTCGGCGATGAAGCCCTTCTTGGGCTCGCCGGGCGTGGAGGTGTCCTGCTTGCGATCTGCCGGTTGGGGTGGCGACGACATAAACTTAACCGCCTTTTGTTCCGCTTCCGTCACGAATAGATGCTCCTCGCATTGGGTGCTCAGACTGGTATACGGGGCGCAACCGGTAACGTCAATGCAGGTTAGCTGTGGTTTTGGGGGAAAGCACCAAAAGCAGAAGGCCGCGGGAACTTTCGTTCTAACCGCGGCCTGCTGGAGAGAATGTTGTAGAGAGATGAATTACGCGCTGAACCCCTGACGCTTGCCGAACACCACCGTACTGCAGTCAACCTCAACCTTGGGATCCTTAGCCGTTACCTTCGACACAAAGATGCCGGGCTCAAATGCGCGCTCCTTAAGAAGCTCTATCTTCTCGCGGTCAGGAATCGTCATGTTCGCTGTGATGGAGAAGTTAATCTCAACAACCACATGCCCCGGAGTGTCATCGACTATCTTCGTAATCATCCCATAAAGCGGGTACGTCGATCCGACCTCAACGTCGCCAAACTTCACTTCACAGTTTGTCTTGTCAAAAAAGTTCGGGGTCTTTGCATTTTCCATTTGAGCACCTTCAAAAAGCTCTACAACCTATACCCCCTTGTCCGCCGGCCCTGGGGAAGTGCTTCTATTTTCGACCAGAAAGACCCCTAAAACGCCCTAACAGATTGAAACCAGGGCGTTATTTTTCAGTTACTCTCAAGCTCCACAGGCCCTCTTGTCTATGATCCGGGCGACGCAGCTCTCACGAGCGGCGCAAAAGCCACTAGGTGCGCCCGGCGCTGCAGGGGGGCTATAATGCGGGAATTGCCCCCTAGGACTCGCGTGCCCCGTGAAGAGCCCCTGATGCCGTTGCCCCTCCACCACTTCCGACTCATCCTCTGCATAGCCCTCCTCGTGCTCCCACTCATGGGATGCTCCCGCGACCAAGCCCCTGCAGGTCGCATCATGGTCAAGAACGACTCCCAGGACTCTGAGTACAACGTGATCTCCGTTTCCGGCGGCGGCATGAGCGTGTACTTGAAGCCCGGCGAGAGGGTTGTTCTGCCGGCCAGCACCCGAACTCTCTCGGTGCAGCGCCGGTACAAGGACTACACCCGCTCCTACTCAGTTGAGTGCCCGCAGCCAGGGGCACGCGGAATTTTTATCAAGCTTATCGACATCCATGTGAACCGGATCGCGGGCGGATGCAAAACTACCCGGGCGTCGAAAGGGTAGCCCCTCCTCACTTTCCGACGCAGAACTTTGAGAATATGCGGCCGAGGATATCCTCTGTGTGCGTCTTGCCGACGATCTCATCAAGCGCCGAGAGCGCTTCGCGCAGGTCTGCCACAAGGATCGCCAGCGGAGCGCTCTTTGAGTGCACGAGATCTGCAAATGCCCCAAGCGACTCCTCGGCGCGCCTGAGGCAATCGCGGTGGCGCTCATTTGTTATGATTTCACCCGCCTCCCCCTTCTCTGGGGCGCTCTTGGCGACATCTTCCACGAGCGCCTCAATAAGGGGACCAATACCAGCGCCCGTCTTTGCCGAGATGTAAAAATTCTGTTGGCACACCGACGAGTCACACACAAACAGCCCAACAGCGGACGGGTTTAGGTCGATCTTGTTAACGACCATCCAGATTCGCTTGCTTGCTCCCTTGAGCACCGACAGCGTCTCCTGCCAGCCCTCAGACGTATCGTTAGCATCAACAACGAACAGAACGAGATCTGCCCACGGGATTCGCTCCTTGGCGAGCTCAACACCAATCTTCTCAACCTCGTCGGAGGTCTCGCGGATTCCGGCCGAATCGCAGAAGACAAACTTGTGTCCAGCGAGGGATGCCTCCTCCTCGATCAGATCGCGCGTCGTTCCTGACACCGGCGACACGATCGCCTTGCGCTTGCCCACAAGAAGATTAAGCAGGCTCGACTTGCCGGCGTTGGGCCGACCGCACAAGAGCACCCGCACGCCCTCCTTCACAAGCGCGCCGAACGAATAGGTCTCAAGAAGCTGCGTCACCTTGGCGCGCGCAACCTCTGAGCGAGCCGCAACAGCATCGAGCTTATCAGGCTGGATATCCTCCTCGGGAAAGTCGATCGTCGCCTCAAGCTCAGCCAGCGCGTCTCGAAGCGGCTCCCCAATCGCAGCAACAGCCTGGCTGAGGCGCCCCTTAAGCTGCTCACCGGCGAAGCGCAGCTCCTCCTCGGTCTTGGCGTTGATCACGTCCGCGATCGCCTCTGCCTGTGCCAGATCAAGCTTGCCGTTGAGGAATGCCCGCTTAGTAAACTCGCCTGCCGGTGCCGGAATCACCCCAAATGCGTAGAGCGACCGCAGCACCCGCTGCACCAGCACCGGGCTGCCGTGAAACTGAAACTCAATCACGTCCTCGCCGGTGAAGCTGTAGGGCGCCGGCATAAACACCACGAGCCCCGTATCGATCGTTGCCCCAGACTTAAAGTCGAGGATGTCGCCAAAGCAGAGCAGTCGTGGGTTCTTGAGCGGGTCCTTCTTGCCGCGAAACACAGAGCTCAGAGCCGTACGCACCCTCGGACCGCTCGCGCGCACGACGGCTACGCCCGCGGGCGCTGGGGCCGTGGCAAGCGCAGCGATGGTTGATCCGTCCATTAGACAAGCGTCAGGATGTAGCCCACCCCAAGGATGAGCAGACTCGTTACAAACGTAGCGGTATACACCGAGCCCTTTTCGGCATTTCGCATGTACACCTGCTGCGTGATGGAGATTATGTTATTCACAAGCCAGTAGAGCACAAGCCCAGCCGGCATCGGATAGACGATAAACATTACGGCGAAGATAATCGGCATCAGCATCATCATCTTCTGCTGCTGTGGATCGGCCGAAGTATTGGGGGTCGTCCACTGCTGCAGGATCATCGAGGCCGACATGAGAAGCACCATGACCGGCACACCGATCCCGAAGATCTCAAGCTTCTCGGGGGCCGAGAGATCGGTAATCCAGAGCGCGAAGCCGGCGTGCCGCAACTCAATCGAGTTGAGGAGCGCGTTGTACAGCCCCAGGAACACCGGTATCTGAATTGCAACCGGGAAGCACCCTCCCATTGGGTTGATGCCCTTGCGCTGATAGAGCGCCATAATCTCCTGGTTGAGCTGCGTGGCATCTTTGATGCGCTCGCGGAGAGCCTTTATCTCGGGCTGGATCTCCTGCATCCGCTTCATCGAGGCAAAACTCGCCTTCGACAGCGGAAGCATGACCGTCTTCACAATAAGAGTGAGCGCAATGATCGCAAGGCCATAGTTCTGCAGGTAGATGTAGAGGTAATGCAGAAGCCACAAAAGCGGCAGCGAGAGGAACGAGAACCACCCGAGGTCGATCGTGCGCTCAAGGTGGTAGTCGCCCACGTACTGAAGCGTCTTGTAGTCTTTCGGTCCCACATATAATTCAAATGTGCCCGTCTCCTGTCCGCCCGGCTCGCGCGCGAGGAACACGTTCCCCTCGCGGCCAATGAGGGTATTGGCTCCCTTCATAAGCGGGACAACGGTCGACATGAAGTACTTGTCACCGAGCGATGCCCACTTCGAAGGCCCAAAGCCGCGCACGCCCTCGATGATATCTGTGAGCGCTATGTGATGGATCTTATCTGCCTGGTCGAGATAGGTGATCTGCGAGGCGCCAGCCCGCGGATCCTCCTTGTCCTGCGGAAAGAGGTGCGTCCACTCAAGCCACACAAACTGCCCCTCAGGAAGCTTTCTGGAGAGCGACACCTCAACCGACATGACGTACGAGCCTGAGCTCCCGGCAATGCGCTTCGTGATCTGGTTGCCGCTTGGAAGCGTGCCCTTGAGCTCAATCGTCACGCTCGATCCCTCGGGAGCGAGGAAGTTGCCCGAGGCCTGTGAGGAGGGCGCCCCGTTAACTGAGGCGAGCGTGTACATTACATGCTCGTCGCTCTCTAGGCCCGCATACGCACCGAGCGGAAAAACTGCGCCTTCCGGAGTGTCAACGAGATCGAGCGCCTGGTCAGATCCGTGCTCACGCTTGTACTCGTTGAGCTTCACGCTCACTGCGCGGCCCCCAAGGTGCGAGATGCCGAACTGTGCAACGCCCGTTTGGATGAACGAGGTCGGGGCTGCCTCAAGCTCGGCACGCTTGGGATGTGAGGCCACGGCGGCCGGGGCGGCGGGCGCAACCTGCGCAGGAGTCGCCGGCTGGACCTGGACCGCTGACTCACCCGGCTTGCTGTCCACCTGTTGTGCCTGCTGCTTTGGGGCCTCCGGTATCGGCTTCTTCTTCGGCGCCTGCATCTGCGACCAAACGATCGCCACGATGATGCAAAGGATTATCGCCTGCAGCGTTCGCCGGTTCTGGTCCTGGGAGTTGTCCTGCACAAGGGTCCTTTAAGGATAAATAAGAATAAAGAGGAGGGCTGTGGGGCACTAACGTGTAGGCGCTCACCCGCACTGAAACTCAGAAGTCCTTGTTGTAAGAAAAGGCTACCCTAAAATCAAGGCAACCAGCCCTAAACACGCAGAATTACGGGACAGGGTCGGGCCCGCCCTCGTTAAGCGGGTGGCAGCGCGCCAGGCGCTTGAGTGCAAGCACGCCTCCCCGAAGCCATCCGTGCCGCTCAACAGCCTCAAGGGCGTAGTCCGAGCAGCTCGGATGAAAGCGGCACGCGCTCCCAAAGAGCTTGGAAAACGTGGCTTTGTAAAGCGAGTGAATGCCCCGAGCGACCGGGCGGCGTTTCGGCACGACACCTCATTACCATGAATCGGGGCTCGGCACTGGGGCACCGCCGCTCCGCTTCCTCAATACACCGTTGTTTTTGGGAGAAGCCCTTGGCCCTTCCAGGCCCCAATGAGCTCCCGCTTGTAGTCATTAAACGAGCACGACTGGATATCGCGGCGGGCGATGACGACCATGTCGACCGGCTTCGCAAAGTCTCCACGCACAGCACGAAACACCTCGCGCAACCGGCGCTTAATTTGGTTTCGGGCCGTTGCCCGCTTCTCAAGCTTCGTTGTCACAGCGATCGCAAGGCGGCTCGTTCCCGCCTCTGAAGGAATGAACAGAACAAGAAAATGCTTGCAATGGATCTTGGCGCCTGTGTTCTGGCACCGAGCGATATCGGACCTCTTTCGCAAGCGGGCATCCGACCCGCGTGAAAGGGAATTAACGATAGTGCCCCTTGCGCTGATGCTTCTTGACTGAAATCCGCTTGCGGCCCTTCGCACGACGGGCGTTGAGGACCTTGCGGCCACCCTTCGTGGCGCTTCTCTTACGGAAGCCGTGGGTTGTAGCGCGGCTCTTTTTGCTTGGTTGGTACGTACGTTTCATAGTGAACTACCTATTAATAGGTTCGTGATAGTATTTGCTTTGGTTAGAGGGGTCAACCTTGGCTGCCCGAGACGCTCAAGAGCGTTTATTTCAACCCCATGGGGGCTGGGTATTCAAAGCAATAAATATCGCCATTACAGATAGTTAACGGGGCAAGCGCTCCTGATTCTGCGGCGACCCTGAAATGAGATGTCTACCATCACAGGGGGTTGGAAGGTGCCCAGATGCCCCACTTTATCAACACTCAGAAAAGCCCGGCTACCCTACAGCAGGACGCGCACCCAGCAAACGGAAAGGGGGCGACCTAGGATAGAAGCCTGCAATCCGCTTGGCGAGAAGCCGCTTGGCTGAAATGCCCCCCCGTTCGGCTCATCCATCAGCAAAAGCAAGGGAGACACACCTAGGCTCTTTCACCTAAGCTACAGGAGCAATCTCAACTTTATGCTCTCTTGTGAGGCTCTATGCGCCTGCCCCATCTGTTTGCTTTGTGCTCTCTTGTGCTCTCAGTCCTCTCAGGATGTGCCGTCTCGGTGCATGAGTACAAAGACGAGAAACCGGCGCTCATTGTGGAGGAGTTCTTCGCCGGAGACCTCGAAGCCTTCGGCGTCGTCGCCGAGCGCAGCGGCAAGGTCGTCAAGCGATTCTCGTGCGACATGCGCGGAACGTGGGACGGTAGCACCCTCGTGCTCGATGAGGACTTCACCTGGGCCGACGGCTCGCGGCAGAAGCGGGTCTGGCGCCTCACGAAGCAGCCTGACGGCACATTCGCAGGAACAGCCGGCGACGTTGTCGGAACAGCCTTCGGTGAGGTGTCCGGAAACACCCTGCACCTCGTCTATGACCTGTCTGTCCCAGTGGACGGCTCAACGACGGTGCTCCACGTTGATGATTGGCTCTACCTCGTCACTGATGATGTCCTTATGAACCACTCAGAGCTGACGAAATTTGGGCTCGATGCGGCTGAAGTTTTCCTCACGATCCAAAAGAAGAAGAAGGGATAGCGGCGCTCACAAATGCGGAATCTACTTGTGTCGAAGATAAACGAACCCCACTGAGCTTACAGCTCATTATTCAAGCACCCAAATATTCACAAGTTCCACTGGTATAACCCAAAGAGCTTACTAAGAAACCATAGCGCCGGTATCTGTGATACGATCGATTGCGAGGACGGTGAAATAACAGCGTCGAGTACTCGCTCGCACGAGAGACGACAACCCCCGGGGTCATCGGTGAATTTTAAGTAAGAAACGTATCGTAACGGCGACTTGAGAAACGAAGGCCAGCAGACTCAAGCCGAACGCCTCAAAGCTCAGACTGAGGGCTGAAATCAGAAGCCTCCTACAAAAGTGATAAGTGTCGCTACAGGCGCAGAAGTAGCGCGGGACCAAGAATATGGGTACCGCCTTTCTCACAGGTAGGTGTTCCTCACCGGTAATGCGCAAGAGAGATGCGTTTGCGATTGTAGGTTTGAATTCGGTGCTCATAACCGCGGCGCTCAGTATATCCCAGAGCCGAGCCACTGCGACGCGTTCTGATTTCTTTGCGGAGCGGCATGGGTCTCAGCGAGGGCATAGTCTCGCCTTTTGGCTATCTCGCCGCTCTCGGGCGGGTTGCAGTGATACCCCACTGGCTTCGCGGCTGAAGTAGGCCTACGGAGAGAAATCGCGAGGAAGAGAGCTACAGGAGCCGCCCGGTGGGTTCAACCTCCGAAATCGCAAGATATCCGCTCTGACCTGCCGCTCCGAAGCTATTGCTAGTTGCTCCGTCGCCTCCGTCGCCGAAGCTTGCACCGCCCCCGCCTCCTCCGCTTCTCGGGTTTGCCGTCACAGTTGTGGCGTTAGAGCCTGCAGTCCCACCGTCAACTAGGGCGCTGTAGGAGGGAGCGCTGACCGACGGAGCTAATAGGTGAACTAATCCGCCACCCCCTCCTCCACCTGCACCAGATGTTGAGGTTGAGATTCCTCCCTTACCTCCGCGCACACTAATTTGTCCTCCTTGTGTTGTAATGGAGGTCTGGGACGCGAGTATTACAACACCGCCACCTCCTCCCCCGGCGCCTCTGTCGCCGTCCTCTCCTTCAGCGTATATGTTCCCCGGATTGAGGATTGCCCCCTGTGCATACACTGCAAAGAATCCACCGCCGTCCCCCGCACGATGATAAGCATCAAGCGAGGCGGCACCCCCGCCACCTCCTACAAGGGAATGCCTAATAAGAGCTGGAAAGAAGATGTGGTTTGTATCGGAGAAGCCCCTCCCGCCTCGGCCACCGGAAGCGGTGCTTGATGATATCTCCCCGAATCCAGCGGCAACAAGTGAGAGCCCTGCGCCGGGAGGTTGAATTGAGGGGAAGCCCCAATTAGTGGTGTATGACGCGCGTCCGCGGGTAGTGCTTTGGAAGACTTTTATATTCCCGTTATTAGTAAATGTCCCTGTGCATCGAAGAAGTGTTCCACTCTCTACCCATAAGGTTACATCAGGCGAGATCGTCACATCCGTAAATTGTGCGTTACCGGAATCGAACTCCCACAGGAGCGCGTCGTCAGTGACGGTTAGTGCTCCGGAACTCCCATCTCCGTAGATACGGATTGAGCCATCTTCGCCCACAGCGCCCTGCGGCCCGGTTGCGCCGGTAGGGCCGGTTGCGCCGGTGGAGCCGGTGGAGCCGGTTGCGCCGGTGGAGCCGGTGGAGCCGGTTGCACCAACGGCTCCTTTGAAGACGCTGGTATCGGCTAACGTGATAAATCCTCCGGGACACGCAGCGGCCGCTGTTACTGACGAAGTTGAAACCGTTCCCTTCTTCTTGTTGAATTCAACCTTCAAGCAAAGTTTATCGGCTTGCGCGGATTGCGCAGACAACACCAACCCCAAGGTCAGCAGGCAGATAGTGCATGTCCAATCCTGCACGCACCGAAGGCGATGAGCTGTGCCGGCATATTTATTGTTTTCGGCATGAATGTTTAGGTTCATGTGGCCCCCATCATCTTTACTCAGCTTCTGATGTTTGGGATCGACATCTTTATGATATCCCTTGAGTGTAAATTGGCCATGAGCTGCCATTTCGATTGGCAGTCCGACTGTGAGGCTAGAGTATCTCCCGCTGGCACTAAACTAATTGCAGGGGAGATCTCCGATGATAGTTACAACCGGCGTTATTTCACGTAGCGGAGGATGATGATGCCCGAGCCGCCGATGCCGCCGGAACCATTTGCTCCGGCGCCACCTCCGCCGCCACCTCTGCTAGCTGTGCCAGCTCCTCCTGCTAGGGTGGTGTTGTTGCCACCTGCGCCGCCCACGCCTGAAGAACCACCCGCTCCCCCGCTGCTACTCGAATTCACTCCTCCACCGCCACCACCCGCGCCATAAAACACGGTGTTGACGCAGTCTCCATAAGTAGAGCCAACGCCAATACCGCCACTAGTAGCGGAGGAATTTACTGCATTGGACGCATTCCCCCCGGCGCCTCCACCGCCACCACCAGCTCGCAAACTAGCGGTGGTATTGAGATAAGCATTCCCCCCGTTCTTGCCTTGCGATGTATTTGTTGTGGTCCCACCGGTTCCACCGGAGGTTTGGCCTCCTCCTCCTCCTCCTCCAGAGCCCACACTTCCACCGGTTCCGTTGCCTCCGGCAATAGTGGAGCTGTTTCCACTTCCACCACCACCACCTCCATAGGCCGTGAACGCTAATCCAGTCGTACTACCGCCACTACTTCCCGTAGCGGCTGAACCCGACGCGGAACCGTTACCCCCCGCACCGACAGCGAGGCTATTAGCCGACCCACTTGAGAGTGAGGTGGTTCCGGTTAAAACACCACCACCACCACCACCGCCGCCAGCATAATTGGAACCACCGCCACCTCCGGCACCTACCAGGAGATAGTCTACTGAGAGGTTAGACCCTGATGAGGCCACCGTAAAAGTTGAACTTACGGCCGAGGTGAAGGTATGGACGACGTAATTCACACCACCTGTTGAGCATTCCGTGATCGCCCCTCCGGTTGCGCGGTAGTACGTGTACCCGTTTGTGAGTGTCCCCGATTGCGCATTCGAGTTGGTGAGCACTACGTTAACTGCCCCCCCAGTGCCAGGTGGCAAGGTGCATGTGGCCTGAGTCGACGAAACAAATGTAGGAGCAGTGCAGGCGCTTCCGCCCACGGTCACCGTTAGCCCACTCAAGAAGCCAGTTCCATTGATAGTCAGAGTTCCCCCTCCCCCCGGCAACCCAGCTGTGGGCGATACGCTAGTTACAGAGGGACGATTTGGCGTCGGGGTATTAGTCGGGGTATTAGTCGGGGTATTGGTCGGCGTGTTCGTGGGTGTTCGAGTTGGGGTAACTGTCGGAGTATCAGTTGGAGTTCTTGTCGGTGTCCGGGTGGGTGTGATCGTCGGAGTATCAGTTGGAGTTCTTGTCGGTGTGCTAGTCGGAGTGTTAGTCGGTGTTGCTGTTGGGGTCCATGTAGCTGCCGGTGTATATCCTCCCTTCAGTACCTCCACCGGATAAAAGCGGGGCGTCGAGGAATTGTCCCCGATCTGGGTGTAGAGATTGTTTCCCCAACAATAAATACCTCCCGCTCCCTTTATGGCGCACGAATGACTCAAGCCAAGCGCAACGTCAACAATCTCTGTCCCGAGTGCTGTCAGGGATTGGGGGGATTTCTTATAGAGATCCACAGAGCCTATTCCGAGTTGGCCGAAATCGTTAAGGCCCCAACAGTAGAGGGAACCGGCACTGCTCAGACTGCAGTTGTGAGCTCCACCTGAAGATACCTTTGTCATGGTAAGGGGGGGTGGTAATCCTACAACATTAACGGGCGCTGTTGTTGAGCTTGGGCTGGTGTCCCCATTTCCGAGTTGTCCCCATATATTTCTTCCCCAGCATTGGATGGAGCCGGTCGATGTAACCCCACACGTGCCGTGAGAGCTGGCGGCGAGCTTGTCAAAACTGTAGGCAGTGCTACCGGACGTCGGGACGAGCCTATTTGTAGTAGTGCCGTCGGCAAGCTGGCCGTACAGGTTGCTGCCCCAGCATTTTAATGTCTTAGTGTTCGACGCAGTCGCACATGTATGCGATGCCCCAGCTGTGAGATCGCTAATTGGATGCGCAAGACCCGATACCGCAACCGGGGTGGTGCTGTTGGCCGTTGACCCTCGTCCGAGTTGCCCGGCAGTGCCGTTTCCCCAACAGTACGCCACGTCACTGCCGCCGATGGTCCTCACGGCGCACGTATGCAGGGCGCCAGCCGCGATCTTCTTGACGCCGCTCGCCGCAGAGATGACCAACACGGGGGATTTTCTGTTCGTGTTCGTTCCCTCTCCTAACTGGCCGGAAGAGTTTCTTCCCCAACAGAAGACAGCGCCGTCAACCGTGAGGGCGCACGTGTGGGCAGTGCCTGCGGTTAGCTGCA
>CANIHJ010000023.1 GCA_947467385.1 Deltaproteobacteria bacterium
AAGAAGCTGACGCACTAACGAGCAGCGTTAGAACACTAGTACGGACGGCGTCGTGGGTTAGAAATCTCCCGCTGCCTCTCTCTACTTGGAAATTATTTAACGATTACAAAGTCTTGCTTTGCTGTAGGTCTAACCAACTCGGGTTGACTCCGCTGTCACAACAGCTACAATCTCCCCGCCTTTACTTTCAGGCACTTACGGAGGCAGCTCTCAGGGCTCAAACACCAAAATCGTCCGAGGGTTTTGGTTCTCCAGCTTCGGGGAGGTTTGTGCTCTTCTGCTTGGCTGTCGCCGTAAGTAAACCATTCGTCTAGTGAGTTGAGTGTTACCATGTCTATGTCTTATTCCGTTCTAACGTGGGCCACCCCCCTCTTCGGTGTGTTCGCGTTCCTATTGGCGTACCGAATGTACGTCAGCATTCAAGCGCTTCCCGCCGGCAACGCGCGCATGCAAGAGATAAGCGGCTTGATCCGAGACGGTGCCCTTGCGTACCTGAAGCAGCAGTCGCTCTACCTGTCAGGGTTTATCGGCGTAGCTTCCCTAGCGATCATGTACACCCTCAACTGGGCAACGGCCGGATGCTTCCTGCTCGGAGCATTCAGCTCCCTCCTTGCCGGCTTCCTGGGCATGAAGGCCGCCACGATGGCGAATGTCCGCACGGCGCAAGCAGCCTCAGAGAAGCAGCCTGGACAGGCGCTTATGGTTGCTTTCAACGGAGGAGCCGTCATGGGCCTCACCGTTGCGGCGCTCGGCCTTATCGGCGTTGGCTCCCTCTTCCTTTACTTTCTCCCGCAGGGCGTTGCCGATCTGGTCAAGGCCCACGAGCCGATCATCGGCTTCGCGATGGGCGCGTCCTCAGTAGCTCTCTTTGCCCGCGTAGGCGGAGGGATCTACACCAAAGCTGCTGACGTAGGGTCGGACCTCGTAGGCAAAGTCGAGGCGGGAATTCCGGAAGATGACCCACGCAACCCGGGCGTTATCGCAGACAACGTTGGCGACAACGTGGGCGACGTCGCCGGCATGGGCGCGGACATCTTTGAGTCTTACGTCACCTGCATCATCGGCTGCCTTGCGCTCGCCGCAACGATGGCCGCAGGCGACATCACCAAGCTCATGAGCGACCCCGCAACCGACCCAAAGATCGGCCAGTACTGGCTTATGGGCACGCCCCTAATTCTTGGGCTTTTCGGGACAATCTCCTCGTTCATCGCCATCAAGTGGATGGGCGTGCTTAAGGACGGAGACCCAGCCAAGGCCCTGCGCTTTGCAGTGCTGATCGCCTCCGTGCTCTTCGTCGCCGCATCGGCGGTCTTCATGCCGCTATTCTCCCCGCTGACGTTCAGTCTGTGGGTGCCGGTGGTGTTTGGAACCCTGTGCGGTATCGGCATCGGGCTCTTGACGGAGTACTACACCTCATCGAAGCCCGTCTTTGAGATCGTCAACGCCGCCAAGACCGGCCCTGCTACCTGCATCATCACCGGCATCGCCGTGGGATTCCGCAGCGTAGCGCTTCCGGTGCTGGTTATCGTTGCGGCAGTGCTCGTATCATTCCACTTCGGCGGCGT
The DNA here is from genome assembly GCA_947467385.1 of Deltaproteobacteria bacterium. GTDB lineage: Bacteria > Bdellovibrionota_C > UBA2361 > UBA2361 > OMII01 > OMII01. Next base: position 1,566 of record CANIHJ010000023.1, read on the forward strand.
GTACGGCGTGGCTCTCGCAGGCGTGGCGATGCTCTCGACCACGGGCATCATCATGACCGTTGACGCGTACGGCCCTATAGCTGACAACGCGGGCGGCATCTCCGAAATGTCTCACCTTGGTGCTGAAACTCGCGCCATCACTGACAAGCTCGACGCTCTTGGCAACACCACTGCTGCTATCGGTAAGGGTTTCGCCATCGGGTCAGCGGGCCTCACGGCGCTTGCTGTGTTCGGCGCGTTCACGCAGACCTTCATCTCGAAGGGTGTCAGCATCAACCTCTCGATCACGAACCCAAACCTCGTGATGGGAGTGTTCATCGGAGGAATGCTTCCAGGCCTCGTCGTTGCCTGCACGATGCAGTCGGTCGGCAAGGCCGCCTCGCTGATCGTGAACGAGATTCGCCGCCAGTTCCGTGAGATTCCGGGACTGCTTGAGGGCAAGGAGGGCGCAAAGCCTGACGTGTCTCGCTGCGTCGAGATCTCAACCAAGGCAGCCCTCACCGAGATGCGCGCTCCGGGCCTCATCGCCCTGTTCACGCCGGTGATTGTGTGCGTCCTTATGGGCCCGGATGCACTTGCGGGCCTTCTCCTTGGAACGACGGTCGTGGGTGTCGTCCTTGGACTCTTCATGTCCAACACGGGCGGTGCCTGGGACAACGCCAAGAAGTTCATCGAGCAGGGCCTCGTTGAGGGCGAGAAGAAGGGCTCTGATGCCCACAAGGCAGCTGTTGTTGGCGACACGGTAGGCGATCCGTTCAAGGACACCTCCGGGCCAGCTCTCAACATCCTGATCAAGATGGTGTCGATCCTCTCGCTCCTGATTGCATCCTTCCTGGTGCAGTAAGGAGGAGCGGGCTTCGATGCCCCGCGAAAGGGCCGCCTCCGGGCGGCCCTTTTTTTGCCTAGTCGGTCTCGCAGGCGGCGTAGATCGCCTCGAGCATGCGCGTGACGATGTGGTCCACCACATCCTTCACGGAAACAATCCCAATCGGCACATCGTCCTGGTCGACGATTGGCACGTGCCTGAAGCCTCCATGGGACATGAGGTTTAAGGCAAATGCGATGGAGGCTTCAGGCCGCTCGCGCACCGGGTTCTTCGTCATGAAATCCGAGACTATTGCATCCTTGAGGGAGTCGACCTTGCCCATGACCTTCATGATGCAGTCGCGTTCCGTAAAGATACCGGCCAGCTTTCCGTCGTCATCCACCACAAGAAGGCTTCCAACCTTATGGCGCTGAAGAGTCGCGATGCACTCGGCAAGCGTCGTGTCGGGCTTTACGACGAGAGGATCCTTGAGGCCGATCGATCCAATGCTATCGCACAGGAGCGTCGGGGGGATGAGCTGCACCCCCAAGGAGCAGGCAGAGTAGATATTCGAAAGGAGGTCTTTCTTTTCCATACGCTATTCCTTTGTTAAATCCTGGTACGGCACCGTTGACCACGCCTTGCGGTCATCTGTCGGCTTAAAGCTTGCTGGCCCCTGCACGGGATCCTTTAGTTCGAGCATCGCGTCTCCCGTTCTGAAAACGGCTCCTGCGTGCGCTTTCTCAGTGACGTTAATGCGCGCCTCAAGCTCAAGCGGCTTGCCCTCTCTCATTTTCTTCTCAAGACTCTCGAGGTGCTCCAGCGCTTTTTGCACCTGGTCGTACTTATCAAGCAGCATCATCATCTTGTCCCGAAACTGGTTGCGCAGGAGCGGCACGCGGTTGCGGTTCTTGAGGTACGGGCCGATGTGAAGCTCAAGCGCTGCAGCCGCCGCCCGGTGCTTCTGGATGTTGTCGCTCAATTTCCGGTATTCCCGCGTCACCTCAAGCTCATTGCGAAGCTCAATGTCAGTTTTGACGCCTATCTCGTTGCCAACGATTCGCCCCTCGAACCCCTTCACGCACCACACAGAGCCGCCGATAATAGCGGCTCGCGTGGCGATTACGGCAGACGAAGAATGAAGGCTACAGTCACGCGCCTCTCGGCCGACGAGGATATTCCCCCCCACCTCGGTTGAAATCTTCTCTGCTGTGTCGACAGAATAGTCGCCCTTGGCGGACAGGAAGGACCCAGGACCACCATAGTGGAAGCCCTTAATGGAAATCGAAGATTCGCTTGTGAGCACGTTTTCGCCCAGCACGGAGCCAAGAACCTCGATTGAGCCGCGAGCCTTCACGTTGAACCCCTTCTGTATGTCTCCGACGACGCGAACGTTTCCTATGAAATCAACATGCCCCATCCCGTAATCGAGGTTCCCGGAGACGTTCAGTACGTCTCGGATGGTAAATTTTCCGCCCTCGTCGTGAACGTAGCCATCAATCGCCGCGAGGAGGGTCGTGTACGCCTCCTGGTCATCATCAACTCGGGCCTCAATCGTCTTGTCGAAACGAGTGCCGGCAGGGCGGCCTGTTCGGGTGGGGATGAGCTTTCCGACCACGTCACGGCCGGCAAGGCCCTGTGTCGGCTTGTAAATGCGGGCGACCTCGCGGCCCTTGGCGATATTTTCGAAGAGCCCTAAGGTGAAAAAATCAACAAACTCCCTCTCGGTGTCCTCAATCTTTCCAGGGCTAAAGCGGCGCACAAGCCACACGAGCTTACCGTCCTTGCCCGGCACGGGAGACACTCCCTTGGCAACGCGGCGCGACTCGCACCCCTTGCCTTGCCGGAGCTCGGTGATGATGTCCCACACGACCATTCGATCGATCAGGTCAGAGGGCGTAATCGCGGAGATCTCCTTGAGGAGATCCTCCTCACGAGCAGCCTTGAAGTCAGCCTTGGGGGTAATATGGGCAAAGAGCTTCAGCCGATCGTCCGAGATCGACAACTCTACAATAAATGCGTCTTTCTCAGCTCGATGGGCGACCTTCATACCTGGCTGAACTTCCCTCCCCTAAAGCCTAGATCGGCCATTTCTGGGCAATAATTAAGGGGTTACGCAGTCCCGGCCTTGCTGCGCTGGGGAGCCCTCAGCTAAGAGCTTGTAGCTCCTAATTTTTGCCCTTCCGTGCGGGTTCTGTAATTATTCAAACGGCTGTCTGTTTTCGCTGTTTGAAGGCCATATGCCAGAGCTTCCAGAGGTCGAGTCGACCGTACAGTATCTTAAGGAGCGGGTTACGGGGCTCTCAATCGAGGGCGCCACAGTGCTGTGGGATCGCACTATCGCCCTCACCTCGCCGCACGCCTTCTGCCACCAGCTTGCGGGCTCACAGATCGCCGACGTCTTCCGGCGCGGAAAGCTCGTGGGCCTGCGCATCGTTGGCAAGCGTGAACAGTACCTCTACACGCACCTCCGCATGAGCGGCTCTCTTGACGTGATGGCAAAGGCGCTCCCCATCGCACCGCACGATCGGGTGGTTATCTTCCTTAGCAACGGCAAAACTATCCGGTTTAATGACACGAGAAAGTTTGGCCGAATGTACCTCACCACGTCTCCGGACGATGTGGTCGCGAAGCTCGGCATTGAGCCCCTCAGCCCAGAGTTCACGGCCGATGCGCTGCGGGCGATGCTCTCGTCGAAAAAAGGCGCTATTAAGCCGCTCCTGCTCAACCAGTCCTTCATTGCGGGACTTGGCAACATCTATGTGGATGAGTCCCTGTGGCGTGCCAAGATTCATCCCCTCACTCCAGCGAACCGCGTGCCGAGCCCCAAGCAAGGGGCGCTGCATGAAGCGATCCGAGCAGTGCTGTCTGAGGCGGTCTCCCTGCTCGGAACTGATTTTGGCGACGGCGTTGTCGACGGCGGCATGTATACGCCTGCCGTCTACGGCCAGAACGGCCAGCCATGCGGCCGCTGCGGGACGGTTATCAGGCGCGTCGTTGTCGGCCAGCGGGGCACGCACCTCTGCCCGTCGTGCCAGAGGAAGCCGCGCTCCTAGCCTGCCCCCACGAGCATAAGGGCCGATCTAAAGCACGATTGAGCGAGCACAAGCGCCGGCATCAGGATGTACGGGAAGAGCTCGTACGCTATCAGGATCCCCAGAAGCGAGAAAAAAGGGCTGCGCACTACTTCAAGAAACTTTAAGAAAAGGTCCTCCGGCAGGAGGAGCCCAAGCACTGAGTGCCCGTCGAGCGGGGGGACGGGAAGAAGGTTAAACACGCCAAGAATAATGTTGAGCTGAAGGAGGATTCCAAGGAACACCGTCAGCGCGTCGATCATCCCGTCCCCAGGGGCCACTACCCCCAGGCCACCATCGTAGCCCCAGAGCCCGAGCTTGATGCCAAGGATCATGAAACCCGCCGAGGCGATTGCGAGCAAAAAATTGGTGACCGGGCCCGCCAACGCCATGAGCGCAGCGCGCCGAGGGTAGCGGATCTGCCAGAAGGGATCATAGGGCGCGCTGCCCCAGCCGAGCATGCCGCGTCCCTGAAATGCCAGGAAGGTGACGATGGGAATGAAGAAGAGCCCGAGCGGCTCACGGCGCAGGTGCGGAATCGGGTCTAACGTCACTTGCCCCCCGGCGTAGGCCGTGGTGTCCCCTCCCCATTTTGCGACCAAGGCGTGGGCAGCCTCGTGGCATACCGTGCTGAACAGGAACACTACGTACCATATTGGGGCGATAGCCAGCAGATTTGAGGACATAGCGAGAATATGTATCATTTTGAGGCAGCTGAATACAGGTCCCTTCCGGGATGCCCGTCCGCAGAAGGCCAGCGGACATTTCTTCCCCCCGGCGCTGCCCCGGCGGAAAAATCTGCCTCCGCTTTGAGCTTAAATCGGCGCTGTTCGGCTCGGACTACTGAGAACAACTTTTGCAACTCATAGCTATGAATGTCTTGCAGGCTTTGGGGACCGCTCGCATATGGCAAACCAACGGGACGCTGAGAATCGCTCTCGACTTATTGACCAGATAGAAGTGGAGGTCATTCGTGAGCCCCGTGCGCCCGGCGAAGAAGAGTCCGTATCGGCAACGTATGAGGCGAACCCGCTGCGCGCTCTCGAAGAGCTCGTGGAGCGCATGGAGAATCTCGAGCGGGATGTCGGCACGCAGCTTCAGGACGATGATTCTGCCCGGACGGCATCATCCCAGGCGATCCTCGACATGCAGCGGCACCTCGAGCAATTTCAGCGCCAAAGCTCTGTTCTCAAGCGCCTCCTCATGAAGCTTCACTGAGGGGCGGGCTGCTCCCCGTTCTGCAGGGTGTCGACCTCTCTCTTCAGCAGCTCAGCGTCATCCTTCGGCATGGCGCGAAGTGCGGCCTCCCGCAGCCTCTCAAACTGGGCAGCCGAGCAGTCCTTCTGTATAACCCCAAGCGTATCGAGCATCCTCCGAATGAAGTGCGTAGTTCGCGCCCTCTCCGCAACCTCCCGAGACTTTGCGTTCTCGTGCGTCTGCTCGTAGGACTCAATCGCCTCGCGCTCGAGGGTCGAGATCGCTTCGCGAAGGCTCGATGGCTTGCCGCGGAAGCTGTAGGCGTACACCTCGCCATTGAGAAGGTTGTTAAAGCTGTCCATAATCGCCTTGCCCAGAGACTTTGTCTCCTTGGCGGCCCCCTCGACCGTCTTAGATGCGCCGAACGGCGACTCTTTGTCCTCAAGCTGCGCGACGAGGCACCCGTACACCGCCTGCCTCGCTGTCTCGATTGTGTCGACGCTCTTCTCGTCGGGCGTTGCTATCTGGCGCCTTTGCACAAGCGCGGCGATGCGGCTCAAGTGGTCGACCGTGGCCGTGTTCTTTTGCCGACGGCCGGGCTCCGACACGGCAAGCTTCTCGCGATACTGGAGAAAGAGGCGCCCAACCAGGGAACCTACTGTCGATGCAAGCTCCTCATGCCGGGAGAGGTCAAGGATCGTTGAGTCCGAGGCCGTGGGGATGCGTTTCGGCGAGAAGAGCTGCTCTGTGGCCTCCAAGACCGACTCATCAGACAGCCTGTCTGGAAGCCGTACGTAATGGCAGGCGCGCAGGAGCGCCGGGTCGACCGCATGCCGCTCAAGGTACTCCTTGCCGGGCGGGTTAGTAGAAAGGATAAGCTGAAATCCCGGCGCGGCATGCACGGTCTCGCCAGCATTCTCGGAAACCTGGACCGATCTCGCGAGCCGGCCATTTGTTCCGCGGAACTTGAGCAGGGCATTGGTAATTGCGACTGCTGCCATGCCAAGCTCTTGAAGGTGGACCCGCTGCCCATCCCTCATCGCCCGTATGAGGCTCCCGTCTTGCCAGCGGAATCCCTTGCTCGACGTGTCGATACCGAGCTTGAGGGCCGCACGCTGCATAAGGGCGTCCCCATCCAGGGAACCGCCACTCTCACTCATAAGAGCGGCCCTGAGCGCAGCACCGGCGTCCGACTCAAGGAGCCGGTCAATCGCCTTGAGCTGCTCAGGCTTGAGATCCGAGGGAACGAACTTACCCATGAGCTCACTCACGTCGGTCTGACCGTTGCAGTAGAAATCGACCATGCCGCGTTCTGGCCCATCGAGAAGCCTGCAAAAGATGTTGACGGCGTATGTCTTGCCGATAGCAGTGCCGCCCTCCAGCAGGATGGGCCACTCCTCTTTTTGCGCCGAGGCGAGAAGGTACAGGATGTAACGCGTTTCCTTGAGCGGAAGAACGTCGGCAACCACTGCGTCGAACTCCTCGCGCGAAATGCGGGTCGGCAGGGTGACGACTTCAGCCGAGCACGGAGACGAGAAGACCACGACGTTCTCGCCGTCCAGCCCCTTCCCGTGTGCCACGCCAAGTGGGCTTTGGCCCGCAAGCGCCCGCTGGTCGCTCATGTACCGTATGCGGTCTCGGGGAGCCACAAGCCCCTGGTCGCCGCCCGTAAGCGAGCCTGGGCTTGGCTGTGCGTTTCCTGATGAATGCGTGTGCATAACAACTACCTCACTACAAAATCAAAAAGCGATGAATCAAAGAGCGAAAACTGCGCTGGAGTCATAACGTAGACCGTGCCCGTGGCCCGGGAGCTTAAAAGGTTTCCGGCAAAGAGCTCGGTGTCGTCGAGCGAAACGCCTGAGATATCAAGGCCAACCAGCATGCCGGGCCCTGGCTCCGCCGCTTCAGCCTCCTGGACGCATGCGCCCCGCTCGTGCGCCAGCAGCGCGTCAACGATCTCGACAAGGGAGCTGACGCCGAAAGTGGGAACAAGCTCACGCAGCCGTGCCGCGGCCATGCTCATGCCCGAATTCTCAACCACAAGCGCGAGACGGCCAAAACGTCCACTCTCAACCCCCTCGGCCAACTTCAGCAGCATCGATTCTCCCCGTTCACTCATGACGCCCCCTCACCCTATCGCCCCGGCCCTTCAAGCGCTTCACGCGCGACCCTGGACATCTCCCGGCAAAAGACCGACAGAAAATTGCGCTCTCCCTGCCCCTGAAGCTCAAGATTACCCCAGGAGCGGGTATAGAGGTTCGCCGTGTCGGATGTGCCGCGCCCAATCCCAAAATGGAGCACCGGCAACCCCTCGGACTCAAGCCGCCGCACCGTGGCCGAAAGCGCTGCACCCTGCCCTGACTCAGCGTCGGATATGACAATAATGCTGCGCTGGAGCGACCGCACCTGCCGCAGCCGCTCCTCAGCAAAGCGCAGCGCCGTCTCGTCATGGGTCGAGCCCTCTGGCTTAGAGCATCCCTGGAGCAGCCGCTGCTGAGCGTCCTCGTCCTGGATATCATCATCAAAAGAGAGGAACTCGTTTACGGAGTCATTAAAGCGGGCAAAGCAGGTTGAGATTGACAACTTTTGGAAGAGCTCCTTCGCGAAGATGACAGCCCGCCGGGCATAAATATACTTATCGTCAGTCCCCATAGATCCTGACATATCGACGAGGATTGCAATCGACATGTCTGGCCTCGTGGGCTCTATCCGCCTCATGAATACCTGCCCTGCTCCCGAGCCGCTCAGGGAGTAGCTCATGGCATGCGGCAGGCTCACGCGCGCGCCGCTCGCCATTCCGGTCATCCAGCGATAGTGCGCCAGCGGCACAAAGTCGTGGGCGAGGCGGCCATATGCCTCTTCGACTGAGCCTGCAACCTTCTGGTACTCCTTCAAGTAGTCCGAAACTCCCGCATCCATCGCGCGGCGGAGGGCATCCTGAACGTCCTTTAGCTCCTGGGCCTTTCTGGCATCCTCCTCTGCGCGGCGTGCCTGCTCGTTGTGCTTGTGGGTCTCAGCGGCTGACGAGGGCACATCATCCTCCGTCAAAAGGCCCCGAAGGGCGTCGCGAATGGCATCATCGATCTCCGAGAGCTGCCCAGACGCCTGCCGCTTTGACTCTTCGTCCGTCATCGGCCCATTCTCAGCTTCGGGCGTTTCACCCCGCTGCTCCGACCCGCTTCCGCCGTCTCCCTGGCCATCCTTGGGCTTGGACGACTGCTGGCGAAGGGCCTGTTTAATCATCTCAGCAAGCTGCTCAACGTCCTTTTCAAAAAGCTGCTTGAGCTCTGGATAGAGCACATCCCTAAAAAACGTGAATCTGGCCCGCGCATAGTCGATGCGCTCAGATCCACTGGCGCCGGCAGGCGCGATGATTCTTGCCGCTTCTCGGGCAAGCTTATAGTTGCGCTCGAAGAAGCGCGTTATGCTCGGATCGTCGCTAACACCCCCCGAGAATGGCACTTTGGAATACTCCTGAGGGCTCCCCCCAAACCCCACGTGCCTGCGCAGGTAGGCCCAGTCATTCAGCAGCCCCGCCAGGGCGAAGGCAAAGCGCGGGGCAAACCCAATGCGCGAAATAATCTGGTTCACCTCGGGGTGTTGAATCGGAAATACCGGATCAGTCGGCTCATGAGGGGAATAGAGCGCGAGAATATCCCGCTCTCTGGCGGGAAAATCCCTCACGACTCCGTCATTAACGATGAAGTCCTCGACGAGGTTGCGCCCCGACATGGTCCCGACCTGCTTAGCAAGCTCGCGTGTCTCGGCTTGCGTGAAGCCCATGGAAGAAAACGACGGCGTATCGTAGATATGCCGCCCCTCATGCGCGGCGACGCCACGCTGCTCCTCGCGCGTTTTGCAGTGTGTTGGGTCGAGGATAATCGACTTTTCCTCTAGGCTGGCGAATGAGCCCTGTCCGGGCCGACCGATCGTCAGCTTGACTGCGTGATCGCCGGCAGCAAGCTCCGCGATGAAAGAGAGCTCGCCATCGTGGTTTATCACGTGACCCGGGGGCCCCTCCTCAACCGGAAGGCTGTCCCGCTTTTCGTCTTGCGGCCCTTTCGCCGATTCCACGTTCATGATGCCAATTTGTCTCGTCTCACGCGCAATTCTCGGGGCCAGGATTGGTTTGGAAGCGTGCTTGCTCCTAACAGCGCCGCCTGGACCAAGGCGCTCTTTCGGTCGCTAAGAATAACCCGCTGGACAGCCAACTCAAGGAACTGGCAGCCAGGACAAACGCCCAATACCGACCGAAAACACCCGTTCCTGCCCGATAGTGCCCCATGAAAAGCTCCCAAGGGGAGAGTCGGCTCGGAGTCGGCTGTCGCCGCGTGAAGTTTACAAGCGAATTGCTTCGGCACCAGTGCGCCGAGCAGCGAGACAAGTATTCGGAAAAGGTGGCGGAAGCGGATGGCTACGGCTCAGGAGATGTCAGCACACGCGCTGCAGCCAAGACATCGCTTGCCTGCAAACATGGCTCCCCGGGAGGGATTCGAACCCCCGACACGGTGGTTAACAGCCACCTGCTCTACCAACTGAGCTACCGGGGAACAGTAGCCGCTGTATAATTCTCTCCCCGACCCAGAAAGTCAATACAGCGAGCAACATAGATAGCCTGTAACGCAGCTAAAACAGGCTGATAATGCTCAGGAAACCTGCAGGGTACTGCGCGCCGCAAAGGCCCTCGACAGAGTAACGTCGTCGGCGTACTCAAGCTCGCCGCCCTTTGGGATCCCCTGCGCTGGGCGCGTCACGGTGACACCGGCCTCCACGAGGATTCGGCCGACGTAGAGAGCTGTGGCGTCCCCCTCCACCGTGGCGCTCGTTGCGATAATTACCTCACGAATCGGCTCAGCCGCCAAGCGTGCCGAGAGCTCCCTTATCTTCATGGTCTCTGGTCCTTGCCCACGCAGCGGGGCCCATAGGCCATGGAGAACATGGTATGTCCCCTTGAACTCTCCCACGCGCTCAAGGGCAACAACATCAACGGGCTTCTCAACGACACACACCAGGGTGCTGTCCCTGCCCTGATTTTGGCATATCGAGCACAGCTCGCTTTCGCTCAGGAAGAAGCACCGTGAGCAGAGACGCACCTGAGAGGCAGCTTGCTGCAGGGCATCGGAGAGCGATCGCGCCAGATCTTTGTCGTTCGCCACAAGGTGGTACGCCAAGCGAGCCGCCGTCTTCTCGCCGACCGACGGCAGCTTCGAAAGCTCCTTAATGAGGCGCTGCAAGGCTGGAGGAAATGACAGCATGAGCGAGCCTTCCTTAAATCTTCCTTCTTAAAACAGGCCACCCGGAGCCGTAACGCCACCGGTTACCTTGGAGAGCTTCTCGTCGAAATTGCTCTTCACCTTCGCCAGCGCGTCGTTTGTGGCTGCCTTCACCAGGTCCTGGAGCATCTCAATGTCACTGGGATCGGCTGCTTCTGGCTTAATGGCAACCGCGAGGCATTCATACTTGCCGTTTATCTTGCAGGTAACGGCACCACCGCCGGCGCTCCCCTCAACCTCAAAGGCCTCAGCCTCTCCTTGGGCCTTCTGCATATCCTTTTGCATCTTCTGGGCCTGCTGGAGCAGCGCCTGCATATTGCCGCCACCAGGAAATCCCTTAAATCCTTTCGTCATACGTTACCTCATACACACAATTAGATATCTGGGCCTCAATTCTTCGTTCGAACCTGCTCTACCTTGCTCCCCGGGAATATCTTCTGGAGGCTCTGAAGCGCTGGGTGCCCCTCCACCTCGGGCGAGCCGCTGCGGCTCACGCCAGGCTGGCCACTCGCAGAAGACTCGACCGCCCCCTTGCCCTTCACGAAAGCGACTTTCCAGTTCGGCATCGACGGAAGACCTTTTTGGTTCAGGAAGTCATTGAGCAGCGCGCAGATCTTCTGCTTATCACGTCCTATCGTCGTGACGTTGAATTCAGGGCCGGTACCCTCAACAACACCCGGCTCAAACCTAGTCACCAGCACACGCTTTAAGTTTTCGAAGAGCATCTTGCCCGCGCTTGCAGAAGCCCCTCGCATAAAGTCCTCCCACAGGAGCGGCGTGCCCGCGCTGGCCGCCTTGCCCGGCACCGGAGCTGTATCAGCTGCAGCACGCGCCGGAGGCGCCTCAAGCCTCGGCGATGCCACGCGCGAAGCCTCAACTGCTGCCTGCACCGCGGGCTTCGCACGAATTGCGGCTGCCGGCTCAGGCTGGGCCGCTAGGGTTGCGATCATCTCTCCAAGCTCTGCCACGGGCTGGCGGGTCGCCATACGGACCACAAGAGCCTCAAATCCGTAGCGAGGCTGGCCCGACCGGAGGCACCGGTCTGCCCCCTCGCGCGCCAGGTCCCACAGGTCCTGAATATCCACCGCCTCAAGTGGTGAGGTGAGACGAAGCAGCTCAACGATCGAGTCTTGCCCCAGTCCCATAGCCTTCAGGCGCGGCTCCCCCCCGAGCTTTGCGACGAAAAGCTCCCGCCAGTAGTTGACGAATTCACGAAGGAGCGTGCCCGGATCTGTTCCGGTCGCAAAGAGATCGGACACATGCGCAAGCACTTGCCCGGGGTCACGGGATAGAAGGGCTTGCGAAAGCTCCGTCAGCGCACGCCGCTCGACCGTGCCCAGCGCGCGGCTCGTCTCGTCTGCTGTTATCGTCCCCGAGCAGAAGCTCTGCACACGATCGAGCAGCGTCTGCGCATCGCGCATGGAGCCATCGGCAAGCCGCGAGATGAGCCGTAACGACTCCTTGTCAGCCTTGATGCCTTCCTCAGCGCACACGTGGGACAGCCGATCCTCGATCGCCTGGACACTCAAGGCCCGGAAATCGTGCCGCTGACAGCGCGAGATGACCGTCTCGGGTATCTTGTGAACTTCGGTCGTTGCAAGGATGAAAACGGTGTTGGGCGGCGGCTCCTCAAGGCTTTTGAGCAGTGCATTAAAGGCCGAGACGCTCAGCATGTGCACCTCATCGATGATGTACACCTTATGCCGATACCCAGGGGGCGGCAGGCCCTTGAAGGAGTCCATGAGGTCGCGAACATTGTCGACGCTGTTATGCGATGCGCCGTCAATCTCCCTGACGGCAAGGCTCGTCCCCGCGGAGATCTCCTTGCACGTCGCGCATTCAAGGCAAGGCTCTGCCGACGTACTATTCTGGCAGTTGATAGCCTTCGAAAGGATGCGTGCAACTGACGTCTTTCCTACGCCACGCGGGCCGGTGAGCAGGTACGCATGCACAACCTTATCCCGCTGTATCGCGTTTGAAATGGTTCGCGTGACATGCTCTTGTCCGCTGACGGATCCAAATCCAGCCGGACGATATTTTCTCGCTAAAACAAGGTAAGACACGACTTGAACGCCTCGAAATATCTACCGTTTAAGAATAACCAGGATTAGCCGGAAACACACCAGAAAGTTTGGAAGAATCTTTGCCTCTCAGAAGGCTGCGCACGCTGGGACCGCCGGGTAGCGGGGCCGCAGAAGAAATGAAGCGCCGAAGATTCCGCTAGGGTATCGAGAGACTCGCGCTGCTGAAGTATGAAACACGACGACCGGGGACGCATCACAGATGCATGCGGTACGGTTGCTACCTTCCGGTTCTGGCCGGGTTCGCGCACTTTCTCGCGCGCCCCAATCGCCGCCCAGACAGTATAGAGGTCTTCGCCGCCGCTGTCACGGAACCTAGAAGCAGGAGCATCGTACGGCCAGCGTGATGCACGGCGCACCAGTAGGTGTTGCACCTTACACCAGAGCAGACAAGAAAACACCCCGATATCAACACGTTAGGCGGTCTGTGGCAGTGGCATAGGGCGTGCTCCAAGGCTCTTCATATGGAACTGACGGTCGCGATGCTTCAAGAGATCTCTTTTCAAATAAGTGAGGGCAACCCGTGGTGGGGATTGCTCCTGGCCAACGAGTACCTCTCGCCGCACGAGCTGCTGCATCAGGCCCTCTACCACAAAGCCATGGCACGGCTTGGGAGATCCGCTGCCAAGCATCCCCTCGCCAAAAAATTGCGTCGCGGGTACCGAGCTTCCATGCTCCCAGATGAGCTGCGCAGGCATGCCGGCCAGCGCTGCCTGCGGCACGTCGCTTCCTCCAGCGCATCTTTCCTCTCGATGCCGCGAACTGCGAGGATCTCAGCGCGCCGCCAGCGCCCCGAACGGCGCCTCCTGAGCCGGCCCAGAGCCTTTCAGTTCCTCCTCCCTGCTGAAACACGCAACAGGAGGCCGCTGTCATCACGCTCGCCTCAGCTTGTTGCCGCCCCTTGACCCTTGTGCGAGGTGTTGCGATGGCGGTGCACCAGCTCGTACAGGCGCAGGAGCTCCTCGTATCGCTGCTTGACCGCCAAGAAGCGCTCAGGCGCAGCCTCTGCGCTTGCTGTGCTGCGGTCCGGATGTGTCTTCTTTATGATTTTTCGGTAGGCAGACTTAATGTCGAGAAGCGATGCGCTCACCCCGAGATTGAAGTCAGCCAGACAACTCCGATATTCCCGAATTAGCTCCTCGGATGCCGCGGAAACCTCACCTGTAGCGCCTCTTGGCTCCACTTCGGGCGACCACTTCCCCGAGCACCTGCGCACGAGGGCCACCACGAGAGCTACCATCACAGATGCGAATACGGCCCAGCCCGTCCAGCCGGCGCGGCGCTCCAGCTCATTCTCTATCCGTTGCGCCACCTCGTCCTCCCCGCGCCGGCGAAGCAATCCTATCGTCTGGCGCGCAAGATCTGGATGCTGGCGCACATCACCGCCCCCCATCACCCAGGCAGCCTCGATGAGATCTTCGCTCAGCTTGCCATCCATACCGTGCCGCGCCCGCCCTTCCGCCCACGCCACCAGTGCTCTCCGAATGTCGTCATCCTTGCGAGCATAGTCGATAACGAGCGCAGCTGCCTCCGCGTCGGGAAGCCGCTCCTCAAGGAGATCGGGACGCTCCAAGATCACCCTCACGAGTGCCTCATGGTGAAGACTTGATCGCTCCCGGAAGGGAACCGCAAGAAGTAGCGCGAGGGCAATGTGGAGCCGGCCCCGTGAGAGCGAATCGCGCAGCAGCGCGCGCACGCCCCCTGCTTTCGCCATCTGCAGAGTATCACTCGCGGATGGAGCCTCCTGCAGCCTGCTCCACGCAGCGACAAAGGCGTCATCATCACCGCGAGACGCGGCATCGGTCGCCTCCCGGAGCGAGAGCGCCAGCGCGGAGGCACCGGATTGTGGGTTTCTCGCTCCAGCGACCTCAAGCAGGAGGATTCCCGCTTCGATCTGCCCCTCTCCAAGAAGTGCAGCCGACCTACCGATCGCCTTTTCGTCGCATGGAAGACCTGCCCGAAGCAGCCGAAGCAGTTCGGGGCCCGGGGCATCCATAAGGGCCTCGCACGCCCGGCCCCTAGCCACGGCATCGGCACCGCGATCAACAAAGCGAGCGAGCGCATGAGCCCCCTCCCGCTCGGCCACGACCACCCGAGATGCCTTGGCGATATCCTCCACGCTTCGCGCAGAGTCAGCACTCAGCAGCGTTCCAAGCGCCTCCTCAAGGATGTCGGTGTGCCCCTGAAGCAACGCTAGGTGCAGCAGGGAAGAGAGATCCTCAAGCGAGAGGGACCCAAGGAGCGCAGGCGACCTCGCGTAGCTCATCGCGACTGCGCGGCCAGCCTCAGCCTCAAGCACTACAGTTGTCTCCTCCTGAACCGTCAGCGCAACCGAGTCGCCTGCGAGGGGTGCGGCTTCGGCCACTCGGAGGGATAGCCCCTCGAACGAAACGGTGTCGGCGCGCGCAACAGAGGCCCATAAGAGAGCGGGTGTGACAGCGGCGAGGGCGTGCAGGTGTCGAAGCAGCATCGGCATATCCGATTACAATCGATCGGTGGGCGGGCGGAGGGACCCACCAGCCGGACAGGCGGGAGTATACTCAAAGGGCGCCGTTTGCGTTCCAGCTTTTCGGGCTCCGCGCTACGAAGGCGGCAAAGTTGCGTATACGTTAAGGAAGGTCTTCGGCTGGGTAGGGTGGTTGGTAGCGATCTCAACTGTCGCTTTCAAGTCGCCTGTAACTTTTTGGGGATTGAGCTTAACGACTATAGTGCCATTCATGCCTCGGCCGCTGCCCGGCTGATAGTAGGCGCTCACCGCCGAATTGGACGACGTCACATACTTGATCGTCAGGGGCTCACTTGAGCGGTACTCAAACTGCACGCGGCGCTCCAGCTCCGTTTCTCCTGAAACGACGCCGAATGAGATCGTTGACGGCTTGAGCACTATGTCGCTGTCGACCGTTGCCACAATCGGGACGTTGATCGGCTCAAGCTTTCCTCCCGAGAACTCAATCAGCACCCGATCCCGAAACAGCCCCTTGGGTACGTTGTCCTTGAGCGAGACCACAAAAACCGCCTCTTTGGCAGAGCGTGATGCCTCTCGCGCCTCGATATATGGAGAGCTGCTGGTCACCTTGGAGATGTCTCCCGCCACATGAGATGGAAGGCGCACAGTGAAGCGCTTCTCCAGCCGAGCTGAGATGACCTGCGAAGAGAGGCGCCCGAACTCAAGGATCGGAGGCTCAACGGATGCGCCCGCAACTATCGTCCCCTTTAGGACGACGCTTGCCCGAGCATTTGCGGCATCGTTGGAGGCGATCTCAACGGTTTTTACCTTGTCCCCTGAAAAACCGGACGTGTCGAACTCAACCCTCATCGTCGCCGCTTCGCCCGGCTTAATGACCGAGGACGACAGCGACGCCACAGTGCAGCCGCATGATGGGCTCGTCCCGATAATCTCAAGGTTCATAGAGCCCACATTGCGGATTGGGAAATCATGCGCCACCTTCTGGCCCGCAGGAACACTGCCAAAGCTGAATGCCTTCTCGGGTAGCTGAATCTGGGGGCGGCCCTCACCGGCTGCAAGCACCGGTAACGCAGCGCACCAAACCATCGGCAGTGCTACTGCGAGCAGAGCATAAAGAGAGCGTCGGGCCGCCGTCATGAGGCACCTCCTAGAGAAAGGCCAAGGCACTTACGAGAAGAGCTGCACTTGGTCGAGGAACTTCGTTGAGAAGTTGCCCTTCCTGAAGTCAGGATGGGACAGGATCCTGCGGTGCAGATCGATGTTCGTCGTAATACCATCGATCAGGTACTCGTCGAGCGCAACGAGAAGCTTGTTGATGCACGATTCGCGATCCTTGTCGCGGACGATCAACTTCGAAATCAGGGAATCGTAGTAAGGCTTTACTGAGTACCCTGCGTAAATGGCCGAGTCGACGCGAACGCTATTGCCCCCGGGGGGGTGATAGCTCTTGATGAGGCCCGGGCAGGGAATGAGCGTGCGCGGATCCTCTGCGTTAATTCGGACCTCGATCGCATGACCAACCGGCTTGACGTCCTTCTGCTGCATCGAGAGCTCGAGGCCCGCCGCCAGGTGTATCTGCTCCTTCACGAGATCGGTATCGGTCACCATCTCGGTGACCGGATGCTCCACCTGAAGGCGCGTGTTCATCTCGATGAAGTAGTACTTTTCATGCTCAAGGTCCGCCAGAAACTCTACCGTTCCGAGCGTTGAGTAACCGACAGCCTTGCCGAGCTCCACCGCAGCATCCTGAATCTGGCTCTGGAGGGATGCTGGGAGGCCAATCGACGGGGACTCCTCGATTAGCTTCTGGTATCGACGCTGGATTGAGCAGTCCCGAATCCCAAGATGAATGACGTTGCCCGACCTGTCGCCCGCAATCTGCACCTCAATATGGCGGACCTTGGGGAGATACTTTTCGACGAGAATGTGACCATCTCCAAAGGCTGCCTCAACTTCCCGCTGCGCCATCTGGAATGTGGACACGAAATCATCGGGCCCCTTAACGATCTTCATGCCGCGACCACCGCCACCGGCGCACGCCTTGAGGAGCACCGGATACCCAGCTTTTTCGGCTACCTCAAGAGCCTCTGCAGGATCAAGGATGCCCTTACTGTCTCCCGGTATAGTGGGTACGCCCACCTTGTCTGCAACTCGGCGTGCACGAGCCTTGTCGCCCATAACGCGCATATTCCGCACGGAGGGGCCGATAAAAGTAATGCCACAGCTGCCGCAGATCTCGGCAAACGCCGCGTTCTCGCTCAAGAAGCCGTATCCGGGGTGAATTGCGTCCGCTCGAGTAGCCACTGCCGCCGACATGATGGAGGCGATGTTCAGATAACTGTCCTTCGCAAGCGCGGGGCCGATGCACACGCTCTCGGTCGCAAGCTTTACGTGCAGGGCATCCTCGTCCGCCTTCGAATGGACGGCAACGGTCTTGATGCCGAGCTCATGGCAGGCGCGGATAATGCGAAGGGCGATCTCGCCGCGGTTTGCGATGAGAACCTTTTGGAATGGGATAGGTCTCATGGCGCTACACCGATGGATCGATGAGGAAAAGGACTTCGCCAAACTCGACAACCTTTCCCTCGACGCCGAAGACCTTGACTACCTTTCCGGATATTGGGGACTCGATCTCATTCATGAGCTTCATGGCCTCGATGATGCACAACGTCTGGCCCTTGGAAACGGCTTCGCCCTCCTTGACGAAGAAGTCAGCGTCCGGAGAGGGTTTGCGGTAGAAGGTGCCTACGATCGGGGACTCGACCTTCGAGAATCGGCCAGAGTCGTCCTGCGCCGGAGCGCCAGCTGGTGCATTACCAGCCGATGGCGCTGCGTAATGAACTGCCGGAACTACGTCAAAGCGTGCCTCAGAGACATAGGTCCCTGCCGTCGTACGGGACAACTTGACTCGGGTGCCTTCCTGCTCAAGCTCGAAATCCGTAACCTCATTCTGCTTGAGTATCTTGATGATGTGCTCAATGTCTTTAATGTCCATGGGGCGGCATCCTAGCCCCGAATACGGATTAAAGCCAAGAGTAGAGACCCATTTTTTATGTCCAAACCCTGCAATATCAGCTGGTTATCAAAACAGTGGGCAGTTCGGCTAGGCACTCCTCGCCGACCTCAAAAGCCTAACGTTTGGCGCAAGGGGTCCCGTCAAAGAGCCCTAGTACTCAGTATCGAAACCGTCGAGAACAACGCTGGTCTGGTCATCGCCGGAGCTTGAATCCTCTGAATTACTCTCCGAACCCTGTGTACCGCCACTCTCAGCATCCTGCGCCGACACTCTTGAAGAAGCACGAACCTCAATTGGGATGTAAATCGAATTAGTCTCAAAAGTATCCCCTGCCGATGACTGCCCGACAAATCGCGCAGTCACATCGATCGTGTACGGGGCTTGGGGCAGGAGGTCGCGATTGAAGTACAGCCACTCTCCGACCTGGTTTGGCAACAGTGGGATGCGCCGGAACTGGGTGTTGCAGATATTGTAGAACGACGGCGGCAGGCTCGTGTAGTTGGGCTGCCGTAGGTTCGGGCCAAGCGTGTCAGTGCCTGAGCCGCCCCCATTGTTGTTGTTGCCGTTATTGTTGTTGTTGTTGTTGTTTGTGGTGTTGTTATTATTGCTGTTGTTGCTGGCAGCTTCGGCCGGCCCGGCAAGGATAGACAATCCTACTGTGTAGGATGGGGGCTGAATGCTTGCGCCTGCGATAAAAAAGTCCACGGTAAGCTGGTTGGTCTGGAAGAACTGCCCCGAGAGGTTGTTCTGAATTCCGGCGATAGCGTCAACGCCATGGTCAGGGCCCACGGATATCACTCCCGTTCCTGAGAGCGAGGTCGGAATGGTCGCACAGCCGGTCTGGTTATTATTGTTATTATTGTTGTTGTTATTGCTCGGTGTGGGCGTTGCCGTCTCCTGAATCGAGTTGGGTATCGTCCGGTAGATGCCCAGAAAAGTCACCGACACCCCCTGATCATTATTTGTGCCGCCGCACGCGAGGATAACGCCCGACACAACCGTCGACAGTGCAATGATGGTATATCGTCGCAGCTCGCTCTTCATACTCTCCCGCTCCTCTTCCTAAGAAATCGACTTCATGCTCGCGTTATCGAAACTTCCCTCGACAATCCGAGGAGTGATGAAAAACAGCAGCTCCTCATCTGAGTCGTTCGTGCTTGACCTCCGGAAGAAGGTCCCGATGACCGGTATGTCCTTAAAGAAGGGGACTCCCGAAACCGTGTCCGACTCCGTCACCTTGTAGATTCCCCCCAGGGCGAAGGTCTGCCCGCTCGACACAAGCACTGTGGAGCTTGCGCTTCGCTCGAACTCGTTCGGAATGTCTCCCACCCGGTAATTTGACCCGAAGGTGCTTGAGCGTGCCTTGATGTCGAGCAGGATGTAATAATCCGGCGAAGCCTGCGGAGTGACGTTAAGGGTTATACCTGCCTCGATTACCTCGGTCGCAGTGTTACTCGTGCCGCTCGCGGATGCTCCAGCACCGGTCGCCACCGACAGGCCGCCGTTCGGCAGGCGCACGCGGAACTTCTCGACACTCTTAATCTCCGCAGCCTTGTTGTTCGTGGTCGCAACGGCTGGCCGGCTGATAATCCGAATGCGCCCCTCTTGCTCCAGCTGCGAAAGCCTCAGCTCAAGGCTCTTTGTGCCATCGGCACTATCGAACAGCATGCTGATGGCTGAGCCGCCAAGAGTCGGGTCAATCGCCACAGGAAAGGAAGAACCTAGATTGCCGGTTGATGGATCAACGCTGCCCCCGAACGAGATGGCCGACGGAAAGTTGCTTCCCGTGCCGTTGCCGGTGCTCGGTGACTGAATGTACTGGAAGCCAAGCTGGCTGCCGAGCTCTCGCGTCAGGTTTCGGGACGACTCAACTATCTGCGTCTCAAGAAGTACCTGGGGAGTGCGCAGGTCAATCTTGCTCACGAGCTCAACCACGTTCTTAAGGCCCGTGCGCACATCCTTGACGATGAGCTGGTTCGATCGCTCGTCGTATGCGACCGAGCCGCGCTCGGACAGCACCGTCTCGACGATGGACTTGATCTCAGCGGCCTTCGCATAGCTCACGCGCATGTACTTGACCGCCAGTGGCTCAAGATCCTCTTCGGCGTCCTTGGCCTCCTTAAGATTTTCGCGCTCGACCTTAAGCTTGTCGACCGGCGCGATGCGCATGACGCTGCCCTCGACAACTTTGTCGAGGCCGTTCGTCTTCAGTATCACGTCGAGAGCCTGGTCCCACGGCACATCCAGCAGGCGCAGCGTAACCTTGCCCTTAACGTCCTCGCTCGCGACGATGTTCAGGTTTGAAACCTCTGCGATGATTCGCAGCGCGTTGTCGATATCGGTCTCCTGGAGGTCGAGCGAGATAAGCTTGCCGCCATACTTGGCCTTGTCCCCGAGAAGCGCGTCGATATCGGCGTCACTAATCTCAGTAACCGTTGTCTTTCCCTTGGCCCTTGACGCCACAGGCTTCTTTGGCTGCACTGGAGCCGCTTTTGGGTCGGCCGTTTTTTCCTCATTACCGGCGGATTGCTCCGATTTGGCAGCAACCGGTAGCGTAGGTATGGTGGGAGACTGCACTTCCGCGGCATCGGTCGCTCGGCCCTCGCCCTTGGCGGCTGATGGCGGAGCAAGCTGGGCCCTGATGTCCTTCACCACCTGGGTGAGGTCCTGCGTTTCAGCGATGACGATCTTGCCGCGCTCCTCGCGGGCGGTGAGGTACACGCTTGGCTGCGAGAAGAGGCGAACCAGCACGTTGCTGCCCTCAGCTGTCATCCGGACTGAGCGAATAGAGGCATCGCGCGATTCGGCAATGATGGGCTTTCGGTCGACCGACTTGTCGAGAACGGCCTTGCGGAGGGTAAGCACATACTCCGAAGGCGCGGTCCGCTGCAGCTGATAGTCCGGCTTGCCGAGGTAGCCAATCTGCACCTCCTGCGACCCGCTGCGGGACTGCGAGAGGCCAACTTGCATGACCTTGATACCCTTGACGCCGGCAGATGACTGCATCGATGCAAGCTCGACTTTCGCGGCGGAAGGCTCCGCCTCTGCCACCTGAAGGCCCTTGTCGGCATTGAGGTCGATTGCTGACTCTCCATCGTCCTGTGTGAAACCCCTCTCTGCAGTTGCGTCTGCTATAGCTTCCTCGATTCGGCTCGACACGAATCCCCCCACATCCGGCGCTGCGGCTGG
>CANIHJ010000024.1 GCA_947467385.1 Deltaproteobacteria bacterium
GAGTTCATGGAGCGCGCCAACAACACCTCAACAGAGGTGTTGTGCGAGCTCGGAGAGGATTGAACTCCCGAGTGATCGAAATGCGATGCGAGCCAGCGAGCATCGCGCCGAGCCTGCCCCCGCCATTGGGGCGGGGCATAGCAGGGGCGGAACAAGCAATAAACCGGGAGTTCATGGAGCGCGCCAACAACACCTCATCAGAGGTGTTGTGCGAGCTCGGAGAGGATTGAACTCCCGAGTGATCGAAATGCGATGCGAGCCAGCGAGCATCGCGCCTAGCCTGCTCCCGCCCTGGTTCATTGTCGATGCGCGCGCTACCGGTTCTCGCCCTGCGGGCCGGCTGCAGCAAGAAGCTTTCGATACGCCTCCGTTATCTGCAGCATCTTTTCATGTGCAACCTTCTGCAGGTCCTCGCCGAGATGGCTCACCTTGTCCGGATGGTATTGCTGGGCTAGTTCGCGGTAGCGGGATTCAATCTCGTCGCGCGTGGCTGAGGGGGTGATGCCGAAGAGTTCGTATGGGTCCTGTGCGCGTGATTTGTCGGCATCTGCGTTAGGCGCACGGTTCTCGGCCTTGCGCTTGTACTGGTAGGCCTGCCAAGCGACGAACAGAAAGACGAGGAGATCGTCGATTCGGCCAAAGGGGCCGAAGATGTCGGGAATAAGGTCGACGGGCCAGACGAAGTACACGAGCGCGAGGACAAGAGCGAGTAGGGTGGGTTTGGGAGCGGACATGGAGCGAGACTAGCCGCAAGGCCCCCTGTATTCAACCTATACCGAGGAGTGTCGAGAAGGGCTTGCGGGCGCTAGGCTCGGCACATGCGCAACCATAAAACGTTTCTGTAATACCGGAATTGGCTAAGTTGGAAGCCACAAAATTTTCGATATTGCCGGGCGCGAAATTGGGCTAGTCTTTCCTGAGCCGCTCCGACCTTTGGGGGCGTGCGCGGAAAAGAGATTGGAGGAATGTATGACGAGCGCTTCCCGCATTAAAGACCAGATCGTTGCTGCGCTGAGTCATCCCGAAGCCGAAGATGGCCTGTACTTCAATAACCTCATCGTCGTTCACGAGGAGGAAGAGCGCCCGATTGTTCAGGGCGAGGAGGCCGAGATTCGCCGAGTTCTTAGCCAGCTCGTCAAGGAGCGCGTGGTAGTCACCTCTGGATCGGGAGATGGCGAGATATTTCGGCTAAAGGTCGCTACCGTTAATTAGGCGTCCGGATAAGCGATCTTGAGTATCTCTGCGAAGTTCCTGAAGATGTCGGTCGTTGTAAGGATCCCCACCAGCTTGCCGTTTCGTGTGACCATTGCGGATCCTACCCGCAGCTCAGCGAGATTGGTGAGCACCTGATCGATCGGCGTGTCGTACTCGACGATATAAGCCTCGAGGTTACAGACATCTCCAACCGTTAGGGTGTCCTCGGACTCTGTTGTGGCCGCGATGGCAAAAGCGAGCTTGAGGTCACGCTCTGACAGCATTCCAACCAGCTGGCCCTCGGACACCACTGGAAGGTGCCGGATACCCTCTGATGTCATGATCGCTTTCGCCTCGTGAATTGACCGGGCAGCCTCGATGGTGTGCGGAAGCGGGGTCATGTAGGTGATAATATGCGGCATCGGTTTCATAGGCGCCTTGTGGAACTCCCTTGTTACTACGGCAAGACTGTAAGACCTACCATGTTTACGGTCGCCGTTGCAGTGCTCGTTTTCACAGAGATGCCAGCCTCCCGAGGATGAACATGCCGCACGTATGGTCGTGAAGTATGGGTACGAGGCGAGGGGATGGTGTAATATGCTAAATTAACGTGATATTTTCGCGAGGCGGCCTCACTGTGGCGCAACCGAGGGCTCGGGAAATAGGTTGGGGACCGACAGGTATCGCTCGCCCGTGTCGTAACAGAAGGTCAGGATAGTTGAGCCAGCGGGGATCTCCGGGATTTTTTTTGCGACCGCTGCAAGGGAGGCCCCTGAAGAAACACCCACAAAGAGGGCCTCTTCTCGTGCGGCGCGTCGCGTAAACTCAAAAGCCTCGTCGTTGGTCACTTGAATCACTCCATCGAGCAGGGAGGTTTTGAGGTTCTTTGGAACGAAGCCGGCCCCGATCCCCTGAATAGGGTGGGGCGAGGGCTGTCCGCCGCTGATGACTGGCGAGGCCGCGGGCTCAACGCCGAGCACCTTAATCTTTGGGAAACGCTCCTTAAGAATCTCGGCGCACCCTGAGATATGACCACCGGTGCCCACACCGGTGATGAGGTAGTCGAGACCCTCCGGGAAATCGGCCAAGATCTCTTGGGCTGTTGTGCGCCGGTGCACCTCTATGTTGGATGGGTTCTCAAACTGCTGGGGCATCCAGGCACCGGGGGTTGTCTTGAGGATCTCAATCGCTCGGTCGATAGCGCCGCGCATTCCCTTCTCGCGCGGAGTGAGCACTAGCTCAGCGCCGTAAGCAGCCATCACCTTTCGGCGCTCAATCGACATGGACTCGGGCATGACCAGCAGCAGGCGATAGCCTTTGACCGCTGCCACCATTGCCAATCCGATTCCGGTGTTGCCGCTCGTCGGCTCAACGATCAGGCCGCCCGGCTTCAGAAGGCCTGACGCCTCCGCATCCTCAACCATTGAAAGGGCGATGCGGTCCTTGATGCTCGCGCCGGGATTCGCCCTTTCGAGTTTCATCCACACCTGGTGCGATGCGGGAAAGATCTTGTTGAGGCGAACGTTGGGGGTGTTACCTATCGTTTCAAGGATCGAATTGGCTCGCATGCGTTAGCTCCGTTGAAGGCGTTGCCTCGTCACTTCATACAACAGGATCGAGGCAGCGCAACTGACATTCAGGGAAGAAAGCTCCCCACCGATTGGAATTTTCACGGTGGTGTCGCAGATCTCCCAGTACCCCCGGGACATTCCGACGGTTTCATTGCCGAGCACGAGCATCAGCGGGCCGGAGAGGTCGGCGTCGTTGACGAGGTGCTCGGCTTTTCCGCTGCTTCCTATCACCCGATAATTAAAGCCGCGCGCGCGAGCATCCTCCACCCACGCCTTGACGTCCATGTGGGAGCTTGCCGTTGCGACCGGAAGGCCGAAGATCGCCCCCATGCTGCCGCGCACAACGAAAGGATCGTAGATATCGACAGCGTGCCCGGTGACAATAATCCCTGTGGCGCCAAATGCGTCGGCTGAGCGGATTGAGGAACCGAGGTTGCCCGGGCTGCTCGGCCGGTCAAAGACCACCAAGAGGCCGTTCTCGGATGGCTCGATTGCTGATGGGCTCAGGCGCCTGGCCTCCAGAATCGCGAGTAGCTCAGATGGCTCGTCCTTCTCACTTAGGCTAGCCAGGAGCTCCGGTGAGAGCTCCCAGTGCTGCTCTGCGACTCCGCTATCCAGGAGCTCCTGAGCCCACCGTGAGAGGGGCTTGTCGCAGGCGTAAAGGAACGCGTGCACCTTCCAGGCGTGCTTCACGGCGATGTTGATCTGGGCAACTCCCTCAACCAGAAACTGCCCGTGCTGGGTGCGCTTCTCACGATTTCGCTTGATAACCTCAGCCCGCTGGAAGTTGTTGTCCTGGTTCCGAATGGTCAGCAGCTTGGGCTTCCGGGGTTTCAAAGGGGCGAGGGGGGATTGAGGCTTGGTCATGACCAGGGAAGGGAATAAATATGCGGCTGCACTATGACAAGTTACGGAAGCACCGAAAAGGACTAAAACCAACCCCCGACAGAGTTGATGTTCTGTAGGGTAGAACAGAGGGGCTGGTAAATAAAGTTTTACCTCAATTGTTGCAATCAGTTTTGACAGACTTACATCATACTGATTATAACTGACGCACCTGTTGTTAAGTGGTTAGGTAGTGCTTAAAGTCCGATTCGTTGACGCCAAACGATTCGGGCAGCGCTCGGTTAAGGTGGCGGAAAGATTTACAGGACCACGCAAGTCCATTCATCAGTAGGGGTTCACGTGAATAAGTCAGAACTTATCGAGAAGCTCGCGCAGCGTTCACAGATCAGTGTAGTTCAATCGGAAGAGGTTGTTAACCTCATTTATCGCAAGATGCGTGACACGCTCGTAAGCGGCGGTCGCATCGAGATTCGCGGTTTCGGCAGCTTTGTGGTTAAGGAGTACGGTGCCTACGAGGGGCGTAATCCGAAGACTGGCGAGAAGATCCCGGTCCCGCCGAAGAAGCTTCCCTTCTTTAAGGTTGGCAAGGAGCTTAAGGAGCGCATTGACGCTGAGGCCAAGACCGCGGCGGTTGGCTAACAGGCTCTGCGCTTGAGGCTGTTGCAGAAAGCCCCGTCAGGAGATCCCTGGCGGGGCTTTTTCGTATCCAAAGACTCCGATACAGTGTCGCCGATGATTACTAAACTTCCCGCGCGGATCCAGGTTCAGGAGCTCGTTTCATCCCGCTATGGTGCTGGCTACGCCGGTACCGGCTACGCGGGTGCTGGCTACGCCGGTACCGGCTACGCGGGTGCTGGCTACGCGGGTACCGGCTACGCGGGTGCTGGCTACGACGGTGGCGGCTATGCGCCGCCGGAAACCCTCGATGACGGCCTGCCACGGCCCCTCTCCTGGGATGAGCGGGTGAGCGGAAGCGACGTCGTGAAGACGCAGGAGGGGCTTACCCTTAAGCTACAAAGCTCTGCCCAGCAGACACCGCCACAGCCTGGATGGGTGCTGGTGCTAACAGGAGGCTCAGCCGAGGCGGGGTACGACTGGACCCTTTACGGCCTGCCCCGCAAGCACTGAAGCGGGCGCGTTTGTGCCCGGTCGGCCTGGCCGAGGTGTACCGATTTTGTAATAAATCAGCCGAAGTCAACTTAAATTATCTATCGTGCCCGCATGTTGGCGCGCCGCACGGCTAAGGCCCTGACGAGCATCCAAAAAAGTGAACATTTATTCCGGGTGGCGAGCATCTCAATCCTAGCAGCACGGTGTGCCCGAAACTTTTTCCTTTCGGGCGCGAATTCCGTGTGAGGTATACTGAAGCAACCAGGTTAGGTCTTCGGTTTTTAGGAGTGAATTATGGAAACCCGCAACACACCCACACCCCAAGATCAAACCGTCTGCATCAGCACTACGATCGGGGACCTCATTGAGGCCATCACCGACATCGCCCTCCAGGCTGGCAAGACCGAGGAAGAGGGCTACCGCCTCGCGTCTTTCACAATCGAGAAGCTCCTCCGAGAGAAGCGCCGCAAGGACATCATGGAGGCGTAGTTCCTCCGCAACGCATGTGGTTTCTCAAGCGGCGCCTGGGGCGCCGTTTTTTTTGCTCTCGAGGGGTCATTTGCCTCCATCGCGGGTAGGCTCTAGAGTAGGGACTCCTGTGCGGGAGGATGCTGCCCAACGGGGCGGGACCGAGTGAGGAAATAGGGAACACGATGAAGAAACTAACCAAGACACCGGTAATCGCCATCGCCGGAGCAACCGGTCTCGTCGGTAGCGAGATGTTGAACGTGCTTGAGGAGCGCAAGGTGCCATGCTCAGAGCTCAGGCTCCTGGCCTCCAAGGACTCGGCTGGCGAGGTATACAAGTTTCAGGGGCAGGAGGTCGAAGTCGAGGTGCTTGGCGACGAGAGCTTCGAGGGTGTTGATGTGGCGCTCTTCGGGACATCGGCGGAGCTCTCGTCGATGTACGTGCCGATAGCAGCCAAAGCCGGTGCGGTGTGCATCGACAACTCCAGCTTCTTCCGCATGAACCCGGATGTGCCGCTTGTTGTGCCCGAGGTGAACTTTGGATCGATTAAGCCGGACGACAAAATCATAGCCAACCCCAACTGCTCGACGATCCAGCTCGTCCCGGTCCTCAAGGTTATCGACGATATCGCTGGCCTCAAGCACGTGGTGGTGTCGACGTACCAGTCCGTCTCTGGCGCCGGCAAGGCGGCGCTCGATGAGCTGTGGGGGCAAACGCTCGCCGTGTTCAACCAGCAGCAATTCGAGCAGGAGGCGTTCCAGCATCAAATCGCATTCAACTGCATCCCCCAGATCGACGTCTTTCTTGAGAATGGCTTCACGAAGGAGGAGTTCAAGATCATCAACGAGAGCCGCAAGATTCTCGGACTCCCCCTTCTGCGCATCACCGCGACTGCGGTTCGCGTGCCGGTCTTTTACAGCCATGCCGAGAGCGTGTTTATAGAGACGGAGCGGGCGTTCGACCTTGATGTTGTCGTCAAGAAGCTCTCCAAGGCGCCGGGCGTCTCGGTGCGGTCCGGGCATGACGAGTACCCGATGCAGTTTGAGGCGACGGGGACGGATGACATCCACGTCGGGCGCATTCGGCGCGACGAGTCTGTTGAGCATGGGCTCAGCATGTGGATTGTGGCGGACAATGTCCGCAAGGGAGCGGCACTTAACGCGGTCCAGATCGCGGAGCGCCTAATAGGAGGCTAGGCCCGTTCTCCTGTGAACAACATCAAGCTCATAGTTGAATACGACGGCGCAGGCTTTTATGGCTGGCAGAAGCAGCCTGCACTCAGGACCGTGCAGAGTGAGCTCGAAAAAGTAATTCACACTGTGGTGCGAGGCCCGATCTCGCCGCTCCATTCAGCAGGCCGGACGGACTCCGGTGTGCACGCGCGCGGCCAGGTGGTCACATTCAAGACCGATATGGAAGTCGATCTGTATCGCCTCGCCCAAGGTATCAGCCACCTCATGAAGGGAGAGCTGGCAGTCGTGTCAGCAGAGGTGGTGCCGAATGACTTTCATCCCGGCTGGTGCTCGACGCACAAGCAGTATTCGTACAGGATACTGACGAGGCCGGCACCGGCAGTGCTTGATGCCCGTCGCGTGTGGCACATCCCGCATCGCATGGACATGGAGCAGCTGCGGGAAAGCGCCTCCGTCGTTGTCGGCACGCACGATTTCTCGGGGTTTCGGGACTCCACCTGCAATGCGGCGTCACCCGTAAGGACGATCTTTTCAAGCTCGTTTACTCTTGAAGGGGACCTACTTATTTACCGCGTAGTTGGGGACGGGTTTCTCAAGCAGATGGTGCGCAACCTCGTTGGGACGATGACCGACCTTGCGAGGCGCAGGCTGCGGGGCCGCTCGATGAGAGATGTCCTGGAGTCGAAGGACCGCCGCCTTGGGGGCGTTACAGCACCGCCCTACGGGCTGTGCATGGATTGGGTTTCCTATGAGCCGCTGCCCTACTCGGGTGCAGCCGACGGAGATAGCAGCGAGTAGAAGCGCATAAATGCCTCTGTGGTGAGCTTGAGCAGGTCGAGCAGCCCTTCGGAGCCGTTAAAGACCCACGTCAGCAGCACCGCAAAGATAACCAGGTTCCAGGCAAAGATGTATGCGATGCCCATGCCGTAGCCGCCACGGACGGATGTTATGTCGGTCTGTATCGGCGAGATATCGCGCACGTTGAGGATAGTGTCGGTCCCGTAGCAGAGGCCCACGAGCAGCACCGCCAACGTGTGGTCATGTCGGAACAGCGCAAGCGAGGCGATGGTGCCGACGAATGTGAAAACCGGAAGGATGTACGGGGCGAGCGCGATGATGAAATTGAAGTGCGCTGTGCGCTTGGTGTAGCTGTAGGTGAAGTGGCCGGAGCGCTCGTCTATTTGCATCCCCTTGCGTTTGTTGCCCACTAGGTTAGACACAATCGCATGCTTCGACTCGTGTATCAGCACGGAGATATGGCCGCGGATAGCGGAATGGCCGAGCAGCAGCCCAAACAGGCAGGCACCTGCGAAGATGGCGAGCGCCTGGTAGTCGATCGGGCGAATGCCCGTTAGGCACGCGGCAACGAGCAGAAGCCCGGTGGGCATGAGCATCGAGAGAGAGAGAAAGAAGGCGAAGCCCCCGATCTTTTCTCCCTTTTCCGCCTCGGGAACGGCAGGCTCGGTCTTAAACGTGGGCTCAGGAAGCTCTGCGCCCTCAAGCTCCGCCGAATCTTCCTCGAAATCCTTGTGTGACATGAAATCCCTTCAGGGTTCTACTGCAGCGCTGAGTCGGCTCGAGCCCTTCTCAGCGTCCATCGTAGCAACCAGCCTGCGATCTGCTTAGCACACTCATAGAGGGCTAGAATCCCAAAATTCCGCCTAGACCGCCGCTTTTCTGCTTCGAGCCGCCGTTTTTGCCGCTGCCGCTGCCGCTTCCGTCGCCGCCCCTGAGTCCAAGTGCTCCGCCGATAACTCCCAAGGCCTCGCTCGGAAGGTTCGTCAAGGTGCCGGTAATGAGCTTAGTTACATCAGGCAGCACAACGAGCATCGGGCTTTTGCCGGTGATTCTCACAGGCACCACGAGCTGCTGTGCAGAGTTTAGGGCCCGGTTGAGCCCCTTGAAGCTGCGCACGAGCCCCATCGAAAGATCGGGCGAAAAGGTCACGGTCGAGGAGATATCCAGGGCGCCATCCGGCGCAATCGTCCCATCAACAGTGAACGAGCACATGTCACTTACGACCTGAACGTTCTTGAGAGTTGTCTGTCCCTGGGCAAACGAGAACGAGCCCTTCATCTCTCGGATGGGAGTATCCTTGATATTGGCGCTGCTTTTGTAGTTTTCTGGCAATCCTCCAGCGAGCAGCCCACTGAACAAGGGGATCTGCCCCAGAGCGTTCAGGACCTCCATCGGGAGGTTTGTGCCTTTGAGGGAGGCGTTTGTTACGAGGAGTGTGCCTTCGGCACGGACTGGCTGGCCAGCTCCCCCGGACACTGTCGAGGTGAGGGAGTCCAGGTTGCCGACAAACCATTTCGAGACCTGTGGGCTGAATGCGTTGAAGAGCTGCGCAAGGTCTACCTTCGAGGCGCTTGGGGAGGCCGAGAAAGAGCTAGGAGGGCCGTTGGAAACGGTCACAGGCGAGGCGATCCGCCCCCCGAAGCCGCTGATCGTGAGGGTGCTGACCTTAACGCCCTGGGGCGTAACGTTAAGCGCGGCATCGGCCTTCAACGGAACCTCGTTGAGGCGAAGCGCGAGCCCGTTTGACGCAACCGCAAGATTTGACGTTGGGCCTGAGCCGGTGATCAGGCCGTTGAGGCGGGACGCCTGGAGTGTTGGCGAGATCTGCGCAGATACGTCCACAGGACGGGCATTCAACGCGAGCAACGCGGGGCCACCCTGCTGGAGAGTTACGGTTCCGTCGACATTAAGCCGGCCCTTAAGTGAGTATACCTTCACCGCGGGCACGACCGCCTGCAGGTCTTTCGCAAGCACGGCGAGGTCGAAGCCGCCCGAGGATATCTTGAGCGACCCGTTGGTCGACTGGGCGTTGAGATCGCCGTCAACGATAATCGAGCCCGCAGTGGTCTCAAGCTTGGCTGATGAAAAAACGATAGCGCCGTCAGGCTGAGAGAACGAGGCGTTCGCTGCTGAGAGGGTTAAGGGGAGAGAGGAATTGACCTGTGCGCGCAGGGAGAGCGAAGGTATCTCGATCTTCTGCCCAGCCACGACGATGCCGGCGTCAAGCTGAATCGCGCTGATCGTCAAGGGCGGCTGGCTGCCTTGTGCGGGCAGCGATAGCGTGCCGTTTGTGATGAGCACCCGATCGATTAAGAGGCTCATCGGGGTTGAAGCCTGCCCTGCAGGTGCGCCTGCTGGTTGGGCGGCTATCGGAGGGACGGGAGGCGGAGTCGCTGGTGAGGCCGAGCCCTGGTTGGCACCTGCTCCCCGGCCCTTGACGATCGTGATGGTGGGCGTATCAAGCGTGATGCGCTTGATGACAAGCTGCTTTGAGAGCAGGGGGATGAGCGATGCCTCGGCACGCAGGGCTTGCAGTGTGACGGTGCTGCCGCTTCCCTTTGGATCCTGAATAGATAGGTTTTCCACACGCACCTCAAGGCTCGGAAGGAGTGACACCTCCACGTCCTCGAACGACACCGGAGCCCCAACCGCGCGCGTCAGCTGCGCCTCAATCTGGGGCTTGTACCCCTGAACAAAAGAGTTGGCGAAGACGATAACGTATCCAATGGCTCCCGCAGCTAGGAGCACTACGATGAGCAGGGAGGCGATTAGGGCTTTTTTCATAGTAAGGCTTCACAACAAGCTATGCGCGGACGGTTTCGGGGAGAATACGGCTAACCTTCACCCTCCGCAAGAAAGGTGTATGCAAATCGATAGCTTAACCTGCTCGGCTATACGCAAGGCCGGCAATAAGGTAACCTTCCCGGGCTGAAAGAGTGCGAAGCTGAGGAGTTTGTATGGCCCTGCGGGTCGTCATAAGTGCTGGAGAGGTCTCAGGAGACCAGCATCTGGCCAGGGTAGTTCGCGCACTGCGGGAGCTCGACCCCGAGGTCCAGGTTCGGGGCATGGGCGGCAAGGAGTGTCGGGCCGCCGGGGCAGAGCTTGTGGTGGATTGCTACAAGTCCGGGTCAGCGATGGGGTTTCTTGAGCTCTTTCGGTCGGCGCGCGGAATCTTCTCGTCGTTTAGCGCAATGTCATCCCTCATTCGGTCCTGGAAACCGGACGTGGTCATTCTTGTTGACTATCCCGACTTCAACCTGCGCCTCGCTCGGGTTGCGCATGAGGCCGGATGTTATGTTCTCTACTACATTCCCCCAAAGGTTTGGGCGTGGCGCTCGGGGCGGGTTGAAAAGATTAAGAAGTTGATAAACCAAGTAGCGGCCATCTTTCCGTTTGAGAAGTCTTGGTATCGGCAGCAAGGGTACGATGCCGTGACCTATGTGGGGCACCCGCTCCTCGACGAAAATCGCTTTGTCTCTCCTCCCCAGGAGCGGGATGAGACGGTGCTCTTCATGCCAGGGAGCCGTAAGTTTGAGATCGAGCGGATGCTCCTGCCTATGCTCATTGCGTTCGAGCGGATGAGGAAGCAGATGCCTCGGTTGCGCGCCACGGTGCTGCTGGCAGAGAATATGTCGGAAGAGTGGGCTACGCAGCAGGCGGCAACAGCCGTTTCGGCCGACACCCTCTCAGCAATCGACTGGAAGCGGGGAAACGTCGTGCCGGAGATGCAGCGCGCGCGTGCCGCCATCCTCAAGTCGGGCACCTGCAACCTTGAGGGGGCAATCGCCGAACTCCCCTTCGTGTCTGTCTACAGCGGCACCCTTCTGGCCAAGAGTATCGTTAAGGCGTTCGTGCGCATGAAGGAGTACTCGCCGGTCAATATCATGAAAGCCGGCACCGTGCGGGAGCTTATGCGAGTGAGGCAGGACCCAGTGCAGATGGAGCGCGAGCTTCTGCGTGTTTTTGAGGACGGTCCAGTGAGGCAGAAAATGATAGCGGACCTGAGGGACGTGCGGTCAGCCCTGTTTGGGGTTGATGACGGCGCGGCGTCAACAGCGACCGCTGCCCAGCGGGTGGCAAGAATAGCGGTCGAGGCGGCGCAGAAGACCCGTCGAGTTGCATAAAGGAAGGGCATGTATAAGCGAATAATCAAGTACCTGCGGCCGCATAAGAAGCCATTCATGCTTGCGCTCCTATGCATGGTGGTGTTCGGCGCAACCGATGGCATCGTGCCGTTCCTCGTGAAGGACGTCCTTGACAGCGTGTTCGGCGGAGGAAAGGACAAGAATTTTCTTTGGGTGCTGCCGTACCTGATCATCGGCTTCGCGGGAGTGCGCGCGATCTGCGACTTCGGGCAGCAGTACCTTATGGCATCGGTCGGTCATAGGGTTACCGAGGACCTTAGAAACGACCTCAACCGGCACGTGCTTTCGCTTTCGCCAGACTTCTTCGTCAGGCACTCAACTGGAGAGCTCCTTTCGCGCGTGACATCGGACGTGCTGCTCATCAGGGTGCTGCTGACCGACTCGACTGCGGCGATTATCCGCGACTCGATTAGGGTCGTGGTGCTCCTGTGCGCCTGCGTGTACCTCGATCCGATGCTTTCGCTCATCTCAATCATCTTTTTCCCCATAGCCGGGTTACCCATAGCGCGCCTCGGCAAGCGGCTGCGGAAGCTCAGCAAGCGGGGGCAGGACGCCATCGGGCAGCTTTCTGCGCTCTTTCAGGAGAGCATGCAGGGGCATCGCGTCGTGAAGATATTCTGCCGCGAAGACTTTGAGCAGCACCGCTTCGAAAAGGGGAATCGGGAGCTGACGAGGACCTTCATCCGCTCGGAGCGAGTCAAGGCGCTCACCGGCCCGATCAACGAATTCATGGCGAGCCTCGTTGTGTCGGGAGTGCTTCTCTACGGGGGCTACTCGGTGATATCGGGCACCCGCACGTCAGGGGACTTCATGGCGTTCCTCGTGTCGGTGTTTCTCATGTACGATCCCTTCAAGAAGCTTACGCGCGTGAATTCAAATGTGCAGCAGGGGATCGCCGGAGCGCAGCGCATCTTCGAGATCCTCGACACCCGAGCCTCGATTGAGCAGCCGGCCAACCCCAAGCCGCTTCCGAGCAGCTGCGAGATTCGCCTCGACGGGGTTACCTTTCACTATCCCTCAAGGGGCCAGGGGGATGCCCCAACCGAGGCGCTGTGCGATATTTCGCTCACGATACCTGAGGGAAAGAAGATTGCGCTCGTCGGATTCTCGGGATCCGGGAAGAGCACGCTGGTCGACCTCGTGCCGCGCTTCATCGATCCCTCGCAGGGGCGCATCACCCTCGGTGGAGCGGATCTGCGCGAGCTGGATCTCGTGGAGCTGCGCTCGCGCATCGCCATGGTTGGTCAGCACACATTCCTGTTTAACGACACCGTCTACAACAACA
Source organism: Deltaproteobacteria bacterium (assembly GCA_947467385.1). Lineage (GTDB taxonomy): Bacteria > Bdellovibrionota_C > UBA2361 > UBA2361 > OMII01 > OMII01. Next base: position 12,611 of record CANIHJ010000024.1, read on the forward strand.
TAGCCTACGGCAACCCCAACGCATCTGAAGCCGAAGTTCATTCTGCGGCCAAGGCAGCATTTGCCATGACCTTCATAGAGAGGCTGCCGCTGGGATTCGAGACGCTGATAGGCGAGGGTGGAATGACGCTTTCCGGCGGAGAGCGGCAACGGTTGGCGATCGCCCGCGCCATTCTTAAAAACTCGCCCATCCTCATCCTCGACGAGGCGACTGCCTCGCTCGACAACCGGGCTGAACGGGAAGTTCAGATGGCGATCGAGGCCCTCGAGCAGGGCCGAACCAGCATCATTATTGCGCACAGGCTTTCAACAGTGAGGGATGCTGATCAGATTGTCGTGATGAGTGGGGGGCGCATCGTTGAGGTAGGAACACACGATGAGCTGCTCCGGCGCGAGGCCGAATACTCTCGCCTGCACGCGCTGCAGTTTCGTGAAAGCGAGAGTGAGGCGCAGCGGCTAAACTAGCATGCGCGTTGCCGGCAGGGCGGGCGCAACTTTTGGTAGGCTGGCGCGAATATCTCCCTCATGCGCTGGAGCCTTTTTGTACTAGCTTTTTTCTGCCTTCTCATGCCGGTGAAGGCCGTTGCGGTGCCGCGGGCAGCAAGGACTCCTGGGCCGGGCCGAGCGAGCCAGACTACTCTTCGCATTCGCGACCTCTCCTACATTCAAGGCACATCCCGCGGCCAGCACGACGTTCGCAACATGGGTGTCGTCGTAGTCAACGTGGGGCGCATAGCAGCGCAAGGTGTGCAGGTGGCCGCCCGGCTGCCGGGTGGCGGCCACGTTGTTTTGCGCGGTCCTAAGAAGCTCTCTGCGGGGTCTAAGGGGCTATACGTTTCCTCAAGCAAGACCCTCACCATCGGCGCCGGAAGGATAGATGTTAAGGCCACCTGCTCTGAGTGCCGGGACTAACGCCGGGCCCGGCAGGGGCGAAAAGCTGTGTTGTTACGGCAGCTTTTGACGGCTTGAAGCCGGGTGGCTAGACTGTCGCCCATGGCGAAGCGAGGTATGTTCTCTGGTGTTAAGGTGGTGGTGCTCGGCACCCTTTCCGCATGCATCATCCGCCTGCTTCGATTGACCGTGCGCTGGGAGTACGTAGGGTTTCCCGAGAAGGCAAGCGCGCCCGATGCTCCCCCGATGGTATTCGCGTTTTGGCACGGGCGCATGCTGATGCTGGTGCAGGCCTATTGGCGATTGAGGCGGGGACGCAAGACGACGGGATACATGCTCATCAGCCGGCATGGGGATGGGCGCTTAATCGCCTTTGCGGTTCGACTGCTGGGCATTCATTCGGTTGCGGGCTCATCGAGCCGGGGAGGTCTCTCGGCGCTGCTTGAGCTTAACCGCAGGATTGAGCGGGGCTCAGATGTCGGATTCACCCCGGATGGGCCGCGCGGGCCTCGTCACGAGTGTAAGGCGGGGGTTGTTGCAGTTGCGCAGCAGAGTGGCGCTCCGATTGTGCCGATGACCTACTCGGCCGAAAAGAGGTGGCAGCTCCGCTCTTGGGATGGGATGATAATCCCTAAGCCCTTCTCCCGTGGCGTCGTTATCCTTGGTGAGCCGATCGCTGTTGGCCCCAGTGAGGACCAGGAGAGCGCCCGGCGGCGCGTTCAGGAAGCTTTGAATGGTATCACCGAGCAAGCAGATAGATATTGGGATGCTGCATAGTATCTACCGGATCGCAGGCGGATTTGTGCTGCCGGGAGTAGCTCTGGGGCTGCTTGCGTCCCGCCGTGGGCGTGCGCGCTACGGGGAGCGGTTTGGTGGCTGGGAGACGGTTCCTGGATCGCCTTGGTGGTTCCACGGCGCCTCGGTTGGCGAGGTGCAGGGATTGCTGCCACTGTTGAGGCTCGTTCGGGAGCGCTATCCGGGCGAGAGGCTCCTGCTGACAGGCACATCGGTCACGGGCCTGGAGCGTGGGGCAGGGGCTGTCGATTACACCCGCATTATTCCGATTGACTCGCCGCCCTTGGTAAGGAGGGCTGTTAGCCGGGTTTCTCCAAGCAGGCTCATCATTAGCGAGACCGAGTTGTGGCCGGAGCTTCTAGCACAGGTCATGTCGCGCGGCGTTCCCACAGCCATCGTCAATGGCCGCATCTCTGACTACACCATGACATGGTACCGGCGCCTGCGCTCAATATTCGCTCCCCTCATCTCTCGGTGCTCGGTCATCTGCGTTCCCGATGAGGAGCAGCGCGCGCGCTACCTTGAAATGGGCGCTGTTCCGGAACGCCTCGTTGTTACTGGACACACGAAGTATGACTCCGAACCGCGACATGCTGGAGATGCCCGACGCGTGGAGTTGCGAGCAAAGTTTTTTTCCTCCTCGACCGATCGCTCGCGCATCCTCGTCCTCGGCAGCGTTCGGCCTGAAGAGGAGGGATGGTGGATGGATGCGTGCCAACGGGCATGGTCTCAAGGGCAGGATCTGCGCCTTATTGTGGCCCCACGCCACCAGGAGAAGGTTGGCTACTTTATTCAGAAGCTGAAGGAGCGAGGGGTTCCGTTCGGGCTTTGGAGCGAGCGCGCAAGCACGCCATCAGCGCCCGAGCGAGTGTTGCTGCTCGACACGATGGGCCTGCTTGAGGAGGCATATGCAGCGGCCGACCTTGCGTTCGTTGGAGCAACGCTTGTCGACATCGGTGGCCACAACCCCCTTGAGCCGGCGATGTATGGGGTTCCTGTGTGTGTGGGGCCGCATATCGCCGTGATTCGGACGATCGTTGAGGAGATGGAGGGGGCAGGTGGAATTCTGCGGGTGTCCTCTACCCAGGATATCGAGCGAGTTGTGCAACAACTTACGAAGAGTGATTCTGCGCTGCGAGAGACTGGGCATGCCGGCCAGCAAGTGTGGCAGCGCCATCGGGGCGCAGCTGAGCGTGTTCTGCAACAGGTGGTCAAGGGATAGGATGTCGAAGGCCCTGCTAAAGATCGGAGCAGCCCTTTATGGAGTAGTCGCCACTGCGCGGGGGCTGCTGTATGACATCGGAGTGCTTAGGGCCTATCGCCCAGGAATTCCGGTTGTGAGCATCGGGAATGTGACGGCGGGTGGGAATGGCAAGACGCCGCTGTGCCTTTTGCTCGCGTCGGAGTTTGCTGCCCGGGGCATGCGGCCGGCGATTCTTTCGCGTGGGTACGGGGGCTCAGAGCGGGGACCGTACCGGGTTATGCCAACCGATAGCCCCTCGCGAGTTGGTGATGAGCCGCTTCTGATGGCGCGGGCGAATGTGGCGCCGGTATACATCGCGCGGGTGAGAGCTCTTGGCGCGCGACGTATCGAGGGTGACGGGTTCGCCGACGTTATCATCCTCGATGACGGTTTCCAGCACCGCGCCTTGGCCCGTGACGTCGACATCGTTTCGGTCTTCGCCGGCACGGCCAAATCCATAGAGGAGTTCCTGCTTGGCAAGCTCCTGCCGGAAGGGCTCTTTCGTGAGCACCGCGACGCGGCACTCAAGCGCGCCTCGATGATCGTTGTTTCAGAGCGAAAGGTGGCAGCCGAAGGCGATGCCATGCTTCCTCTCGACGAGCGGCTGCTTAAGGCATTACCGCCCGGCGTGCCGGTCTACCGTTCTTTTTTCGAGGCTGCCGGGGTCTCGTACCTCAAGACTGGCAAGCCGGTTGCCCCGGGTGCCGTCCAGGCGCTCGCTGCCATAGCCAATCCCGAAACCTTCTTCGAGTCTCTTGAGCGGCTAGGGTTTTCGATTGCAGACCGGCATGCTTTCCCTGACCACCACGCCTTTTCGGAGGGGGAGCTTGTAAAAATAGTTGAGCAGCACCCAGGCATGCCGGTCATCTGTACAGCCAAGGACGCGGTAAAGCTTGAGGGCATGAGCGAGCGTGTTCGCGGTGCCTGTGCGGTCCTCAACGTCAAGCTTCGGGTGGTTCCCGCCGACGCCTTCATGGTCCAGATCGAGCGCAAGATTCTCTCTGGACGGCAGGGGGAATAAGGCGATGGGAACATCCGGAAGCGCGGAACGGCTAGACACCCTGCGGCGACAGGCGACCCATGTCCCTGAGGCACCGGGCGTGTATCTCATGCGCGATGCTGATAAGGCCGTCATATACGTCGGCAAGGCAAAAGACCTGCGCGCCCGGCTGCGCACCTACTTTGCCGGCGGAGATGGGCGATTTCAGATTGAGTACCTCCTGCAGCGCGTGGCTGAGTTCGAGACCATTGTGACGCAGACCGAGGAGCAGGCATTTTTGCTTGAGCGCGACCTCATCACGAAGTACAAGCCGCGTTACAACATCCGCCTCAAGGACGATAAGGCCTACCTCTCGATTAGGGTCGATGAGCGGGCGGAGTGGCCAATGCTTGAATCAGTGCGGCGTCCGGATGATGACGGCGCCACGTATTTCGGGCCGTACGCCTTCAGCAGCGAGCTCCGAAATGTGCTTGAGGTGATCAGGAAGGTCATTCCTCTCCGTTCGTGCTCGGATGCCGTGCTGCACAATCGCCAGCGGCCATGCCTTGAGTACCAGATTAAGCGGTGCTGTGCGCCGTGCTGCCTACCCGTGTCGCGGGAGGAATACCTCGATCTTGTGAAGCAGGCGATTGCGATTTTGCAGGGCAGGACCAAGAGCGCCATCGCCCAGCTCAATCACAAGATGGAGCAGGCCTCAGAGGCGTTGCGATTTGAAGAGGCCGCTGCGTGGAGAGATCGTATTGAGATCCTCACAAACTTCCAGGCAGGACACTCCCTCATATCGTTTCGGGGAGAGAATCGGGACGTCTTTGGCTGCGTGCGCGAGGGGGCGCAGGCGTCTCTCTGCGTGCTTATGGTGCGCAACGGGCGAATCGCCGAGACCAAAAACTTCCTGCTTGATGACGTGCGGCTCTCGGACGAAGAGCTGATTGAGTCGGCGATCCAGCAGTTTTACGAGGGGGGCAGGGATATTCCGTCCGAGATCCTCGTGCCGTGGGAGTTGGGTAACGCAACGCTGATTGAGGTGGGTCTAGCCGCGCGCAAAGGGCGGAAGGTCGAGATCTCGGCCCCTCAGCGCGGCTCTAAGGCGCGCCTTGTGTCGATGGCAGAGCTGAACGCCCGGCACGGTTACGAAGGATCCCGCACTAAGGAGTCCCGCTGGGAGCAGGTTGCGACCGATCTGGCGGGGATTGTTGGCCTGAGGCAGATGCCGAGAAGGATTGAGTGCGTCGACATATCGAACTTTCAGGGCAGCGACACGGTCGGGGCGATTGTTGTGTTCTTCGACGGCGTTGCGGACAAGTCGTCCTACCGCCGCTACAAGCTGGAGCAGCAGGGCAAGCCAAACGATTTCGCGTCGATCTACGAGGTGGTCCATCGGCGCCTTAAGCGCGGCATGGAGGAGGGCAACCTTCCGGATCTTATGGTGATTGACGGGGGAGCAGGACAGCTCTCGATGGCGCTACAGGCGAGGGACGAGCTTAAGTTGTCGGTCGATATCGTGGCGCTGGCCAAGATGCGCACCGAGGGAGAGGTGCTTTCTCCGACGATTGAGAGGCGCCCCGAGAGGCTCTTCATCCCGGGGCGGGAGGAGTCGCTGCCGCTTGATGAGTCGGCAGCTGTTACACGCTTCCTTGTCAGGATTCGGGATGAAGTACATCGCTTTGTGATCTCGTTTCACCGCGACACCCGCTCCCGCCGAGTGTTTCGCTCTGTGCTCGATACTATCTCAGGCGTCTCGGCTGAGAGCCGCACGCGCCTGCTCAAGCACTTTAAGAGCGTAGACATGATTGCGCAGGCCGACGTGAGTGAGGTTGCCCGGGTTGGACGAATGTCGGCGGCGCTCGCTAAAAAAATACAGGCTAAGCTGCGTAAGGACGACTAGGCCCTAATTTCTGCCGCGTATTCAGCGCGTTAGATAGCCTTTTTAAGTAATGACTCCTACCCCCGCCGTGAGTGCATAATGAAGGTATGAGGAAGGGCACGATCGCTTCGATAATCATGAGCGCAGCGTTCTTGGTGGCCACCGTGGCGGTGTGTTGTGCGCAAGGCATGCGCTACATGGACAGCTCCGGCACGATCCATTTCGTGGACAGCATCAACCAGGTGCCGCGCCAGTACCGCGCACAGATATACCCCCCGACTCCAACTCCTGTGCTCGACAAGAGGGCTCAAGCGCAGGTGCGCAGGGCGCAAAAAGACGAGGACGACCGCCGCATTCGCGCAGAGCGCGACAAGAAGCGGGAGGAGGAGCAACGCAAGATGGAGTATGAGCGCCAGCGCCAGAAAGAGGAGCGCGAGTTGCGCAGGCGCGAAGAGGCAACGAGCCTCATCCGCGGTAGCCGCTAGGGCCTTAAGCCTCTTGCCCTTTGACGCCCAATACCCGACCCTTAGCAGCGTGCTCGCTCCCGCATCGAGGAAGAAGCCTCGAGACGGTTAATACCAGCTCCGGTAAGGTAAACGGCTTCGGCAGCGTCGCAATGGCGGGGATGCTGCGCCCAATCTCTGCAAGCCGGGTCGGCTCTCCGCTTACAATCAGGATCTTCGCCGAGGGCTGGAGGCGCCTGATGTCAGGGAGCGACTCCGATGCGATTTGGTCTGGGAGGTGCTCATCGAGGATGAGGAGATCCGGTGGCGGCACGCACGACAGGAGGTGCTTGGCCAGATCCCTGCCGCTCGCCACGGCGGTTACGACGTGGCCGAGGGCGGCTAGGCAAGAGACGAGGGCGTGGCGGATGTCATCGGCGTCCTCGGCGACGACGATGCTTGAGCGGCGGGCGTCAGTGCAGTGCCCTGATGCCGGCTTTGGCAGGGGCTCCCCAGCATCGGTGAGAAGCGGTAGGCACACCGAGAATGTTGCACCTCCGGTGGGCTCGTTTGAGAAAGAAATAAAGCCATGCTGGGCCTCCACGATCGTCTTCACCATCGAAAGGCCCAGCCCGTTGCCGCCCCGATCACGCTTGGTCGAGAAGAAGGGGCTAAAGATATGCCCGAGCGCGTCGTTTGGGATACCTGAGCCGGTGTCGCGGACGGCGATGCACACGAAAGCCGAAAATCTTCCGGCGGTCAGGCTGTCCGTGCCGCCGCGAGCGGAAACCCGGGAAACGCTCACTGTTATGTCTCCTCGGTCGACGATAGCGTCTCGCGCGTTGAGCAGCAGGTTCATAATCACTTGCTGAAGCTGGACCGGATCCCCCCAAATGCACGACTGTGGGTCGCCGAGGTGAGATCTCACCGTGATGCGCGGCGGGATGACGTACCGCGCGAGGGTCAGGGTGGCAGCAACAAGGTCGGGTACCTTCACGGACGCCGGCTTAGGGGATCCACCTCGCCCAACGGTAAGGAGCTGCTGGCCCATCTGGTGGCAGTCTTCGACGGCCCTCTGGACGGCCCTCAGCGCATCCTGGGCAGGAGAGTTGTCCAGCGTAAGGGAGTGGGCGATCTCTAGCTGGCATCGGATAGCAGTAAGGTGATTGTTGAGATCGTGCGCCACACCCGCCGAGAGCTGGCCCACGAGGGCGCTTTTGGAGTACTGCGCGAGTTTGAATTCCATTTCGCGCTGCTTCTGGACGTCGAACGCGAGGAGATCGTAGTACTCGACCTCCCCGGAGGTGGCCAACTTGGGGTACTGGCGAACGATGAACCAATGGTAATCGCCACTCTTGAGCCGCAACCTGTGCTCGGTTTCGATAACGGCAGGATGCCGCGCAACCCTGGCATCAAGGATCTGCCTTACCTTGTCGAGATCATCGGGATGCGCCAGGTTGCGGATAGCTGCCGGGTTAGCGCTTACGTCTTCAAGGGTCACGCCGAGGAGCTCCTCGGTACTTTTGCTCATGTAGTCGTATGAGCCGTCGGGCCGGATGCGCACAAGGAGGAGCCCCGGGCGCTCCACGAGCGACCGATAGTGGAGCTCTGCCTGCGAGAGAGCGAGGACTGCTCTCGCTTGGGGGGTCACGTCACGAAAAACCAGCCACAATCGCGTAAGGTGATCTTCCTCGAAGCGGCCGTAGCAAACCGCTTGAAGGGTGACCTGATCGCCCTGGGCTGTTTTCACGCTAGCCTCAAAGCCCTGTCCGGTGAGGCGAGACTCATGCCAGCGCCGAAACGCATCTCCATACCCGAGGTTGCGGGGCAGCAGCGACGAGAGCGGGAGGCCGATGACGTCATCCACGGTGGCATGCCCGCACGAGAGGGCGAATGTCAGGCTGGATTCAAGGCAGCGCGAGGGCGTTTCGAAGAGCGATGCCACAAAGCCGGACGATTCGAGAGAGCAGGGGATCGGGGGAGAGAAGTCGAAGCATGCGATGCTGGCTGAGCTGATGGTGATGAGGTTTCGAAAGTCATCTTGGGAAAGGCAACGACGCGCCGAGGATAAGCTCCTCGTCCGGCGCTTGCCCGCGGCAGGCTGGGCGGCGGGAGTCGAGGGCTTTCGGTTGCGAGAGGGCTTGGCTCTCGGCTTGCTCGCAGCGAGTCTCCCTTCCTCAGTCGAGCCCAAGGTTTCTTGCGGCATGCAAAGCTCTCGCGACACTTTAATCCGGGAAGCTTGGAAAACAACCCCGAGAAACCGCACGGACGCAGACCGCACACGAACGAGCCGTTGCGACGCCACCCAACGATTGCCCAGGCAGGCAAAACGTATATCACGGAGCTTCGCCGCCGCAGCTAAAATCTGCTTTGTCAGGTGCTTTCGGGGTGTTGCGCCGCTTTTAGCGACTGCGATCGAGCCTGATGACCACTCTGCGTGCTATTCAAGCGCCTTAATGCCTGGCAGCGAGTTCCCTTCCAGCAGTGCCAGGAAGGCGCCTCCAGCCGTGGAGATGAAGCTGAACTTATGCGCGAGCTGCATGTGGTGAATAGCCGCATCGGTGTCTCCGCCACCCACAACGGTAAGGGCGTGAGTGTTCGCTATCGACTCGCACATGTCATGCGTGCCACGGGCGAAGTCCTCGTTCTCGTACGCGCCCATCGGTCCGTTCCACACGATTGTTTCGGCTGTGTGGAGCGCTTCCTTGAAGAGGAGGCTCGTCGCAGGACCGATGTCGAGTGCCATGGTGTCCGCTGGAATCTCCTGTACCGGCACGGCGCGGCCGAGTCCCTTGCTGTTAAGGTTCGGGGCCACAACGACGTCGACGGGCAGATATACCTTGCAGTCACGCCGTGCCAATGTTCCCAGCAGCTCAAGCGCCTTGCCGGCAAGCTCCGGCTCATACAGCGAGCGCCCCATCTGGAGCCCCTGCGCCGCGAGGAAGGTGTTTGCCATCGCTCCGCCGATGATGAGCTTGTCAGCTTTTGATGATAGATTAATGAGCGCGGTAAGCTTGCTCGACACCTTTGAGCCGCCGATGACGACGCACAATGGCTTCTTGGGCTTCTCAAGCGCCTTGTAGTAGTAGTCGAGCTCCTTTTGCATAAGCAAGCCGGCCGACTTCTCCTTAAAGAGTTTTGGTACTCCAACCATTGATGCGTGGTTGCGGTGAGCAGTTGCAAACGCGTCGCTCACGAATACGTCCCCGAGCTTGGCGAGCTGCGAGGCAAACTCCGGATCGTTCTTCTTCTCGCCCGAATGGAAGCGCAGGTTTTCGAGGAGGAGGACCTGTCCGTCCTTAAGGTCGGACGCCAGCTTCGACACCTCCGCTCCGACACAGTCGGACGCAAGGGCCACATCGGTTCCAAGCAGCTCAGAGAGCCGCCTTGCAACAGGCTTGAGAGAGAAAGCGGAATCTGCCCCAGAGGGCTCCCCCAGGTGTGACATAAGTATGGCGCGGCCGCCCTTCTCAAGCACGGCTTGAAGCGTCGGGAGAAATTGCTTAATGCGGTTGTCGTCCGTTATTTCCAAATTCTCATTGAGGGGCACGTTGAGGTCCGCACGAATGAGGACGCGCTTGCCCTTGCAGTCGAGATCTCCTAATTGACGCATATCTTCAGATTCCAGTTGGTTCGCTTATCCAGACGGTTTCTACACGAAATCTCTTCTTAAGTACATTCTCTAAGGCCCGAACACCGAACGTTTCGCTTGCATAGTGGCCGATGCACATGACCGAGATGCCGAGTTCTTTGGCGGTGTGGTATGCCGACTGCTTCGGCTCTCC
>CANIHJ010000025.1 GCA_947467385.1 Deltaproteobacteria bacterium
ATAAGCGCGCCCTACGTATCGCGTTCATCACCTTTTTCAAGAAGCTTATGGCTACGGCTAGATCAGTCCGAGAGAGATGGCGCCAGGGGGACACCTCGGTGCGCTACCCTCCGGGGCTCTTCCCTCCGTCGATGCCGAAGCTTGCCAACGTCTTCAGGGCGTAGGCCTACCACCCACACCATTCTTGCGTTCTCCGGTACGCTAGGGGGACGTGTATCTTTTTTCAGGGCTAGAGCTCTTTGACTCATCGGACAGTGGTTGTTCGGGCGACGGCTCCTCTGATGGCTATGTGGGCGCGCAGCGTGGAGCCCGGCTACAGAGGGAAACAACATTCAGGTTGGGCAAGATGACAGAACTCTTGGCCTAAGATACCGGAATGGGCACGCCGGCTGAGAGCTGTATTCAGACGATTGGGTAGTAACTCGACTACGTTTTCTCTGAGAGGCTCGAACCGTCGGTCAACCGGCTTGTTTGGGACGGTAGTCCCAATCGAGCATCGGCATCACCACGCCGTTTTCGAGGGCGCAGCGCTTAGCTATCTCGTAGCCAGCATCGGCGTGGCGCATAACCCCGGTAGCCGGGTCGTTGCGCAGCACCCGGCCGACTCGGCGCGCGGCCTCATCGGTTCCGTCGCACACGATGACGACACCGGAATGCTGTGAGTAGCCCATCCCTACTCCGCCTCCATGATGGAGCGACACCCAGGTGGCTCCGCCTGCTGTGTTGAGCAGCGCGTTGAGGATCGGCCAGTCAGACACGGCATCAGACCCGTCCTGCATCGCCTCGGTCTCGCGGTTTGGGCTCGCCACCGAGCCTGAGTCGAGGTGATCGCGGCCGATAACAACCGGGGCCTTAAGCTCTCCTGATCGCACCATCTCGTTAAAGGCGACCCCTACGCGGGCGCGGTCCTTGAGGCCGATCCAGCAGATGCGCGCCGGGAGGCCCTGAAAGTGGATGCGGCGTGCGGCCATGTCGAGCCAGCGGTGCAGGTGCGGATCGTTTGGAATGAGCTCACGCACCTTGGCATCCGTGCGGCTAATGTCTTCAGGGTCTCCAGAGAGCGCCACCCACCGGAACGGCCCGATCCCTTCGCAAAAGAGTGGCCGGATGTACGCCGGCAGGAATCCCGGAAACACGAAGGCGTCCTTGACCCCTTCGTTGAGCGCCACCCCCCGGATGTTGTTGCCGTAGTCGAAGACCGGAATGCCACGATTGTGAAACTCAATCATCGCCCGGACGTGAATCGCGATAGACTCGCAGGCAGCCTTTGCTGTTTGCGCCGGGGCGCTCTCCCCTTGGGCCTGGTAGTGCTCCCAGGTCCAACCTTTCGGGAGATACCCGTGGAGCGGATCGTGCGCGCTCGTTTGGTCAGTGACGAGATCGGGGCACACATTGCGGGCGAGCAGCTCTGGCAGCACCTCAGCGGCGTTACCGAGCAGGCCAACAGAAACAGGCTTGCCGCTGCGCTTTGCGGCTTCAAGGCGCTTCAGAGCGTCGTCGATGCGCTCGGCTTGCTCGTCGAGATATCCGGTGCGGAGGCGAAAGTCGATGCGCGACTGCTGGCACTCCACCGCGAGCATCGAAAACCCAGCCATAGTGGCCGCGAGAGGTTGGGCTCCCCCCATGCCACCCAATCCCGCTGTGAGGATCCAACGCCCTTGAACGTCACCGCCGAAGTGCTTCTTTCCCGCTGATACGAAGGTCTCATAGGTGCCCTGCACGATCCCCTGCGTGCCGATGTAGATCCAGGAACCGGCCGTCATCTGGCCGTACATCATGAGGCCCTTCTTATCGAGCTCGTTAAAGTGCTCCCACGTCGCCCAGTGCGGAACGAGGTTGGAGTTCGCAATCAGCACTCGCGGCGCATCGGGATGGGTCTCAAACACGCCCACGGGCTTGCCAGACTGAATGAGAAGGGTCTGATTGCTCTCAAGTTCGCGCAGGGCTTTTACGATCGCATCGAAGCACTCCCATGAGCGGGCTGCACGTCCGATGCCGCCATAGACGATAAGCTCATCGGGCTTCTCAGCTACGGCGGGGTCGAGGTTGTTCATGAGCATCCGAAGCGCTGCCTCGGTCTGCCAGCTCTTAGCGGTTTTTTGGGTGCCGCGCGGAGCCTTGATGACGCGTGATGGATCCCGTCGGGTGAATGACATAGCTACCTCACATGGATAAGAGCGTGCACGATCCTTGCGGCAAGCCGCGCCGTTCGGCTGTCGATATCGTGGCGCGGATTAACCTCGGCGATATCGATGGCGAGCAGCTTTGCGCTCTGCGCAGCTTCTTGAGCCATAACAAGAAGCGTCTCAGTCGCAATCCCCAGCGTGGCTGGAGCGCTTACTCCAGGAGCATCCGCAGACGGCAAGACATCCATATCTATCGAGAGGTAGAGGTCGTCGCAGCGCCCTATAAGCGCCTGCACGGCAGCGAGGGCCGCTGAGGGGTCGCGGCGCACCTCCTCGTCGAGGATCCATGATCCGCCCATGAGCTTCACCCGCTCAAAGAGCGCGGCCGTGTTGCCGCTGCGCGCTACGCCGATGCACAGGTACTCAAAGGGCCCTATCTTTGAGAGATCAAGGAACGGCGTGCCCGAATTTCGGGCCGGGGCCTGGCGCACATCGAAATGCGCGTCGATGTTGATGATGCCAACCTTGCGGCTCGCATCGAGCCCCTCAAACACCCCGCTTCCAGTTCCAAAAGCGACCTCATGGCCGCCGCCTAGCACAATGGGCAGATGCCCCACGCTAATAAGCCGCTTTACCATTCCTGCAAGCTCATGCTGCGCCTGCTCAAGCTGTGTTCCCTGGCACACGATATCACCGGCATCGGCCAGCACGTGCGACCCATGGTGCCACGCCATTCCCGCCAATGCGCGCCGGATCTCCTGCGGCGCGTCAGCCGCGCCCTCGCGACCCTGGTTGCGCCGCACTCCTTCATCGCTGCAGAAACCCAACAACACCGTGCCGGACGGCGTCGCGGGCTCAAGCGCAGAAATGACCTGCCACACTCGCCGGGTGTCGCCGCTTTCGCCCACGTCGGTGCGTCCGCGCCAAACTAAGAGGTCAGCCGGCTTATGCATGGCGCTCCTCTCCTCGAATAAAGACCCGATGGAGCGGATCAGAGGAGAGATCCGTGACTAGCGCTGCTGGCTCCTGGACCTCCCACACGCACACTGTTGCCTCTTTACCCACGGTGATCGTCCCGGTTTGGGCGATCCGCCCCAGGGCACGTGCAGCACCTGCCGTCACAGCCGCTATCGCCTCTGCCGGCGTGAGCGAGAAGAGCACAGCCGCGAGGTTAAGCATCATGCGAATTGAGGTGAAGGGGCTTGTGCCTGGGTTGCAGTCGGTAGCGACGGCAAGCGGCACCCCTGCCTGCCTGAGCGCCTCAATCGGGGGGCGCTGCTTCTCGCGCAGCGCATAAAACGCCCCAGGAAGAAGCACCCCCACGGTGCCAGCTGCCTTGATCGCTGGGATATCCGCCGCCGCAAGGTGCTCTATGTGGTCAACTGACCATGCCCCAAGCTCCGCGGCGCGCTTGGCGCAGCCGGTATGCGAAAGCTGCTCGGCGTGGGCTTTGATGGCGAGGCCGTGGCGCTCGGCGGCCTTAAAGATTCGCTCACACTGCGCAAGGCTAAACGCTATCGGCTCGCAGAACACGTCTACCGCCTCGGCCAGGCCCTCCTGGGCTACCTGAGGGATCATTTTTTCGCAGATGAGGGTCACGTATGTATCCGGCTCGCTTTTGTATTCGGGCGGAATCGTGTGCGCCGCAAGGAGCGTCGCAGAGATATCCGTTACGCCCGCGCGCGCGAGGCGCTTGATAACGCGCAAGATCTTTAGCTCCTCGTCGAGCGAGAGCCCGTAGCCCGACTTCACTTCAACGCAGGTGACGCCATCACGGGCCAAGAGGCGCAGGCGGCCCAGAGCCGCCTCAAAGAGCTGCTCTTCGTTGCAGGCGCGCGTGGCCCGGACCGTTGAGAGAATTCCTCCCCCCGCCTGCGCGATCTCCGCGTAGCTCTTGCCCTTAAGGCGCATCTCCCACTCCGCCGCGCGGTCCCCTCCGAATACCAGGTGCGTATGGCAGTCGATGAGGCCAGGAGTAATAAGCTTTCCACCCAGGTCAGTGACCATGCAGCCAGCAGGCGCAACGAATGAGCCCATCGGCATCACGGAGGTTATGATTCCGCTGCGCGCCGTGATGGCGTGAAGCCCTGGCATAAGCCCATAATCGCCCGCCACCCTCGGGTCACAGGTCGCAACGCGAGCGTTTGTGAGGGCCATTTCCGTGGGCGCGGAGGTCATACAGCTCTCCCGGTGCCATTCTTTCGTTGGCTATGGCGCAAGGGGAAGGCCCTCTCCGCCTCCCGCACAAGCTCTCCTGAATAGACAAGCCGCGCTAGCTCGGCAAGCTGCGGCGAGAAGACACGGTCCTTAGTCACCGGTGGAAAGGCCTTCCAGAGGCGCTTGAGGAGCCGCTCGCCGACGGGGCTTAGGCGCATCGACGAGGCAGGAACCTCAACTCCGAGGTGGATCTCAACGCGCGGCCTTAAGCGCTTGGCCTCTGCCTTTCTCTTCACGAGTGCCTCAAGCTTCGCGACCGCGCGATTGACGTCACGCTGCGCCTTGGGATGGTGCTTTGAGGGGATCCACCGGGTGTGGCGTCGGATCGCAGCAGCTTGGCTTGCGTATGCCAGCTCGATTCCGATCAGCTCGGCAAGCCGCGGCAGCATATCGAGCAGCCGAACGCCGAGCCCTGCGCTCATGCTAACGTGATCCTCCTGGCCAGAGTTAGTGGAGATCGACATGAGGTGGCTCGGTGCCGAGAGCCCCCACAGCGCATTCGTGAGCGCCGCGCTGACGTACTCAGGGATCATCATGCTCGATGAAACGGCACGCTGGGCCTTGGTGAGATCCGGCCAGGCCAGGTCGCTTCCAAGCCCCTTGTTGCGCGCACCGTCGACGTAGCGGGCACAGCGCGCATTGATGAGCGATGCCATGATGGCGGCGGCCTGCACCAGGCTGTACAGCTTTACAGCCACCGGCATGCCGTGGAAGTGCCCACCCGACACTATCTCTGTAAAGCTGTCATTTCCTGCGTCGAGCAGGAGCGGATTGTCCGTAGCGCTGTTAGCCTCGATTGAGAGCGTCTCAGCTGCATCCTCTATCAGGTCGTAGCAGGCGCCCAAGACCTGAGCAGCACAGCGCAGATTGTACGGATCCTGAATGTCGCCGTCGATGGAATAGTCGCGGTGGCAGTCGCGTATGGGCGAGTCCTGCATGGCGCTCCAAATCCACTGCGCAACAACCTGCGAGCCCCGGTGCGGCCGAAGCTCGTGCAGCTCCCGCTTAAAGGGCGCGTCACTTCCAAGCATCACCTGCGCTGTCAGTGCCGTCGCCAGCGCCTCTGCCTTGAGCATGTCGCGCAGGGCTGCACAGGCGATGATGCCGTACGCCGTTGAGTACTGCACCCCATTGCTGAGCGCCAAGCCCTCCTTCATCTCAAGCACAAGGGGCTTAAGCCGACGTCGCTTGAGCACCTGGGCCGTGCGCTGCGGCTTGGCGCTGCCCCTCACGAAGCACTCTCCCTCGCCGATGAGGGCCAATCCGATGTGCGAGAGCGGGGCGAGGTCGCCGCTTGCGCCGACGGAGCCAAACGAGGGAACCACGGGGGTGATGCCGTGATTAAGGAAAGCGAGAAGCTGCTCGACTATCTGGGGCCTGACCGCTGAATGCCCGCGCGCAAGCGACTGCGCTCGCAGAAGCATCGTCGCCCTCACGACCTCCTGGCA
Source organism: Deltaproteobacteria bacterium (assembly GCA_947467385.1). Taxonomy (GTDB): domain Bacteria; phylum Bdellovibrionota_C; class UBA2361; order UBA2361; family OMII01; genus OMII01. Next base: position 5,792 of record CANIHJ010000025.1, read on the forward strand.
TGCTGGCTGCCCAACCCCGCACGAGTGCGAGCGCATAAAGTTCTTTTGAAGCTCAGCCAGCTCGTTTGGAGGAACAGCCAGGTCGACGTTGTGGCCGAAGCCGCGGTTAAAGCCATATGCAGGCTCGCGCTTTCGCTTGAGGACCTGGACGATCTGAGTGCGCCGCGCCTTAAGCAGCGCTCGCGTCGCGGGCGCAAGGCGCACCTTGGCGCCGCGCACAACGGCCATCACCTCGTCGATCGAGAGCTGCGCGGTGTGAGAGATAGTAACCATCAATTAAGCCTAAGAGAGCCTTGTAGTTAGGATGAATGACGGCTCTCCTTCGATACTAAAGAGGGGCCTTTTGAAAGCAAATGACGGAGTTTCGCGCCGAGCACCCCGTGAACTATCCCAAATTGAGCTCGCTGAGGCCTGCTTTGGAACTTTGCCTTGGGCGCATAGGGGTTAATTCGTGCTGTTTTAAAACGCCGTCGCGACCACAAAAACTGCTAAACAACCCCATCTACGACGAGGTTCCAGTCGACCTTAACAGCCGCACCATCTCGCGGTGCAGATCTCCTTCGCTCCACCGCGTATAGCTCTTCATCGCGGCATCAAACGACTCTTTGTTGTCGCGCATCGCTTGGTATACCTGCATGAGTCCAGGGATCCCTTTTCGGTCCACGACGGCGCGGAAGCGCAACGCCGACACCGCGTACGCTTGGGCCGAGCCATCAAAGGGTGCAGGCTCATCGCCCGCCAGCTTCTCGCGGGCTAGCGCGTTGTAGTAGTCGGTCACCGACCCTTTGGGGATATCTTTTGCGAAGTCGGCGCTGTACTGCTCAAACCACGAGGCAAACCCCTCGCTGCGGGCGCGGTCGGACGGGATCTTAAGGTCACCAACAACCATAAACTCAATCGCATGGCCGATCTCATGCAGCAGCACCTGCGTCAGGGCCCCGTCAGCAACCGGAGAGCCGGAGCAGTTGCCCGAAATGAAATCAGTCACGATGTATATCCGGCTTGGCGGAATCATGAAGCCCGGGTGGCCCGCGACGGTGATGTCCGCAGGAAACTGCGCGAGCGCTGCGCGCTTGTCGATGAATGCGATCTGCCAGTCGCGCTTCCCTCCCTTAATCTCTGGGGCAAAGCGGGCTGCCTTGATGGCCTTGTTGGAGGCAGCCGCGGCGTCCTTCACCGCGCGCGAGGGGCTCTTGCCGAAGCAGTCTTCGGCCTTTCGCTGCCAGCGCACCTCCATGCGGCCCAGATCGGTCGAAAATGACGTGGCGCGTACCGTGCCGTCGAGCTCGACGTCATTTGGCTCGCGTATGTCTTCCGGCTTGTCGTCGCTGCACTTAGCGGTGCTGCGGAACTCGCTTGGGACATCCTGGCGCCGAGACACCTGGCGAATGAAGTTAGTGCCGTCGATGTAGAGGCACGAGCCCTCTGCGAGCGCGCTCGGCGCAAGCCCCAACACAGTCAGCACGAAGGCAAGCAGGGTGCGGGCTGGCATTACTGTCCGAGCGAAATCTCGCGCCTCTTGCCGCGCTTGCGAGAGCCTGAGAGCTTTTTGCGTCGCCCAAGGAGCGCCAGCTCAAGGACCTCACTCACGTGCTTCACTGGGATAAACTGGATCTGCTTGCGCTGCTCCTCCGGGATCTCCTCAAGGTCCTTGATGTTCTCAAATGGGATGATAACTTTGCGGATGCCGTACTGCAGCGCCGCAAGAGCTTTCTCTCTCAGGCCGCCCACAGCGAGGATATTTCCGCGCAGCGTCATCTCTCCGGTCATGGCGATGTCCTTTGAGACCTTACGGTCCGAGAGCGCCGAAACAAGCGCCGTTGCGATTGTTATACCCGCCGACGGGCCGTCCTTCGGGGTCGCCCCGCCGGGCACGTGCACGTGGATGTCATGCTTTGAGTGGAAGTCCGACTCAAGCCCCAGCACGGCGGCGTTCGCGCGCGCGTAGAAGAGCGCTGCCTGCGCAGACTCTTGCATAACACTTCCAAGCTGCCCCGTGAGGGTCAGCGCCCCGGTGCCCTTGGCGATAGAGACCTCCACTGGCATCACTTCGCCGCCAAGCGACGTCCATGCTAAGCCGCGCACAAGGCCAACGGCCTCGCGCTGCTCGGTCATCTCGGGATCGTACTTCGTTGGCCCCAGGAGCTCCGTCACGCGCGCCGCGTCGACGACGCGGTTGAGCTTCTTGGCCTCGGCAACCTCGCGTGCAAGCTTGCGGCACAGCGCCCCGAACTCGCGCTCAAGGCCACGCACGCCAGCTTCCCGGGTGTAGCGGTCGATAACGAGGGTGATAGCGCCGTCGGTGAACTGCACCTTCTGCGCAGAGAGTCCAGCTTCCTGAAGCTGTCGGGGGATGATGTACTTCGTGGCGATCTTATTCTTCTCGGCCGAGGTGTAGCCGGGGATAAAGATCAGCTCAAGGCGGTCGATAAGGGGCTCTGGAATGGTATCGACCGTATTAGCAGTCGCAAGGAAGAGCACATCGGAAAGGTCAAACGGGACGTTCAGGTAGTGATCCCTAAAGTCCGTGTTCTGGTGCGGGTCGAGCACCTCAAGCAGCGCTGAGGCCGGGTCTCCGCGAAAGTCCGCGCCGATCTTGTCGAGCTCATCAAGCACGAAGACTGGGTTGCGCGAGCCGGCCTGCTTGAGGCCCTGCAGGATGCGCCCCGGCAGCGCGCCGACGTACGTACGGCGGTGGCCACGAATCTCGGCCTCGTCTCGCATGCCGCCCAGCGACATGCGCGTGAAGTTGCGCCCAAGAGCTCGCGCGATCGACTTTCCAAGCGAGGTCTTCCCCACACCGGGGGGCCCGACGAAGCAGAGAATCGGCCCCTTGGAGTCGGGGTTGAGCGCCCGAACGCTTAAGTACTCAAGGATGCGATCCTTGACTTTGTCGAGGCCGAAGTGGTCCTCGTCGAGGATCGACTTGGCTGCCTTAAGGTTCAGGAGATCGCTTGTGCTCGTGCTCCACGGAAGGTCGGTCACCCACTCAAGGTAGGTGCGCAGCAGCGCAAACTCGCTCGACTCGGGGCTCATGTGCTCAAGCCGCTTGAGCTGCTTAAACGACTCTTCCTTCGCCTGCGGCGGAAGCTTGAGCGCATTCAGGCGCTCGCGCACGGCCCGAAGGTCATCCGAGCCAACGTCGATATCGCCGAGCTCACGCTGGATCTGCTTAATCTGCTCGCGCAGGTAATACTCGCGCTGGCCCTTGGTCATCTCGTCGCGAGCCTTGTCCTTAATATTCTCGGTGAGGATGAACTTGTTGAGGTCGTCAGTGATGGCGCTGTCGGTCATGCGCAGGCGCTTAAGCGGATCGAGCTCCTCAAGGGCGGCCTGCGCCTCCTGCAGCTCGATGCGGTAGTGCGCCAGGATGACATCCGAGAGCACACCCGGGTCGTGCACCTCCTCAGTCACGATCAGGAGCTCCTCAGGTAGGTGCTCATACTCAACGAGCACCTGTAGGTTCTCGCGGATGCGGTTCATGATGGCCTGGTTTTCAGCCGAAAGCTTGCGGACCGGCGGCGCCGGAAGCGGAGTGATGCTCGTCACCATGATGCGTTGGTTGGCGGCGTATTTGCTCGCTTTGGCGCGGACGAGCCCTTGCAGCAGCACCTTGTAGCGGCCATCAGGAACCTGGAGTGTGCGCACGACGTGCGCTACAACGCCCACCTTGTACAGGTCGCGCCCGCGCGGATCCTCAACCTCAACATTCTGCTGGGCAACGACAAATGCGAGCCTGTCGCCGGCCATCGCAGCCTCCATGGCCCGAATACTGGCAGGACGGCTCAGGTAGAGCGACATCATGACGCCTGGAAAAGGCACCATGTCCTTGGCAGCGAGCACCGGCAGGGTGTCGGGTACCGCAATCGGCTCGGGCGACGCGCCCTCGCGGGATGTCTTCATCTTGGGCTTCGTTTTCGTCTTCCGTTGCTTCTTCGCCATCGCGCCTCGTACCTTTCAGTCAGAAATTCGCATTCCTTATACTTAGGATGCTTTCCTGACAGATCCCTATCCGTCGACTATAGACCCCGGGGCACCCCGGCAACACTGGGAATTACCTCCCCCTACCCTACTTCGCCAGCAATATGAATGAGTTGCCTTGCGGAATAGGCAAAGCGCAAAATTCAAACCATGACTCAGCAAGGCGGTTTGCTGGGCGTACACCGATCGGCTAGTACCCGCTGGACACCTTCTGGTCACTCTCTAGAGGTGAGAAGCCGTCGTCGGTCGGAGTAATGTCGTTGCCCTGCGCCGTAATCATCTGCTCATAGCGCGAGACGCCTTGCGGTGGAAGCTTCTCTTGGAACATCGTCGGGCCGACCTCAACCACGTACAGGATGCGCTTGATGTCATCCTCTCCGGGCTCAGGCATGAGCACGCCAGTTATGCCGTTATACTGCGGAAGCTGCTGCAGCCCCTGCGCAAAGGGCACGCCCTTGTCGTGGCTCAGCTTGAGCCCATTGACGAGCAGTGTGGCAGCGTCGAACCCAAGCGCTGAATGGACGCTCGGGGCCGCGTTAAACTTTCCGCGATACGAGGCCATAAACTGCTGCACCTCGGGCCGTGTGCTGTTCTTAAAGAAGGGCGCGACAAAGATCGCCTTCTCGAAGAGCGCCTGTGAGTGCGCGATCTTGTCGGCGTTATCCCATGCCGAAGTCCCAAGCACCCTCATGCGCTTGCGCGCTTCTGGCGAGAGCCCGGAGAGAAGCTTGGTGGCGGCCTCGACCGTGTCTGGAATGAGCACCGCCTGCGCCGTTGAGCTTTCAAGCCGCTGGCCGGCCTCAAGCATCGAGACTTCATCACTTGTGGTGTAGCCAACCTCAAGCACAAGCTCAAGGTTTAGCGCCCCGAGCTTCTTGCGGAAGGCCTCAAGAAACTCAGTACCGTTTGCCGTCTGAGGATAAACGACGGCAAAGCGGGTGAGCTTGTTGTCCCCGTACGCCGTATTGACGAGCGCATCAACTTGGCTCGTTGTCGTAATACCGAGGCGGAACACGCCGTTGCCGACCGGGAATGGCTCAGTTTTCGAGAGCGACAGGAGTGGAACACCAACCTCCTGTGAGGTCATCGCCGCCTGGGTGCCAAGCGGGCCCATCAAAACGGCGACCTTGGGCCCGGCAACAAGCTCACGAATCGCGGCAGATGAGGCGGCGGTGTCTGAACCGACGTCGCGGACCTCAACGACTACCTTAGGAGCTGCCATCTGCGCCTCTGCCGCAAGCTGGATTCCGCGCTGCATGTCGGACCCGATAGAGCCGTACCGCGCAGCCAAGCTGAGGATCACGCCTACCTTAGCCTCATCCCCGATCGCACCCGAGGGCGAGCCGCTCGAGGCTATCATTGCCCCGTCATATGCTGCCCAAAACGGCACTCTTGATCGTGGGTCGGGCTCAATCCATCCGACCTGCGCACGCCGTGCCCGCTCCTGCCCAATGAGACCGCTGACGAAATCGTTGGCGTGCCACTTGGCGCTGATCGACTCGAAGTCCTGGGTTGAAAGGGAGCTCAAGAGCAGCTGCGCGCCCCGCGTTGCCGCGTCGGCACTGCCGGTCGTTCCTCCTTGCAGGTGCACTCTGTCGAACCAGGCGAGCGACTGGCTGTAGTCGCGCGTGCGGCCAAATCCAAAGGCAAGGAGCAGCCCGAACTCAGGGGTGACCTGCTGCTCTGTGAGGCCGCGCTTGCGGTGGTAGTTGCCGATGGCTGAGAGCGCCTTCTCGGCGTTGTCGAGCAAGAGATACTGCCCAACGACGCGCAGCACGGCCGACTCAGTCTCATCCGCTGGAAGCGATCCGCGCGCTGCCCTTAGGTATGCTTCAAGCGCTGACTTGTTTCGCCCCTCGGCGCGCAGCTCGTCTCCGTAAATGAGGCTCTTATTGGTGAAGGGCTGGCCCGAAAGAGTCTTGAATCGCGGCCACACCTCCCACGGCATCGGCCTGGCTGACTCGGGGGTCGGCTCATCGCCCTCAACAAGGCCGCCACTAATGGGCGCCAAGGGGCGATCCTTCGATGGCATTGAGCACGCCACAATTAGAGTGGCGGCTAGGATTCCAAGAAGTCGAAACGAGGATGAGAGCATAAGGAGATAGCGGGCCCGTCCCGCCCCCGTACTATAGTCGCGAGGCAGCCAGATAGCCAACCGGGAAAAAGGGCCAACACGACGCCGAAATTAGGAGAAGATATCCTTCATCTTGTCGAAGAAGCCCTTGCTGCCGGCCTCCTCGACGGTTGTGCCCTGGATCGTGGCGAGTTTCTCAAGGATCTCGCGCTCCTCGTCGCTGAGCTTCTTGGGCACATGCACAAATACCCGAACGTGCTGATCGCCGCGGCGCTGCGGGCTGCTGCCCAAAACAGGGATCCCCTTGTTCTTGATACGAAACACCTTGCCGGACTGGGTTCCCGCCGGGATCTTCAGCTTTAGCTTACCCTCCAGCGCCGGCACGTCGACCTCAGTCCCAAGGGCTGCCGCTGCGTATGAGATCGGCACCTCGCAGACAAGCTCACTCTCCTGGCGCTGAAAGATGGCGTGCGGCTCAACCTGAAGCTGCACGTACAGGTCTCCGTTTGCGCCGCCAGCCGAACCGGCCTCACCCTCGCCCCGCATCTTGAGCCGCTGGCCATTGTCGACACCAGCGGGCACCTTAATCTTGAGCTTCGATTCCTTGATCTTAAGGCCGCTGCCGGAGCAGCTCTTGCACGGGTCCTTGACCACCTCACCAACACCGTTACAGGCGTGGCAGGTGCGTGCCAAGGTAAAGAAGCCCTGCTGAATGCGGATCTGCCCGGCGCCTTCACATTGTGGGCAGCGCTGGCGCGAGCTTCCCTTAGCCGCGCCGCTTCCCGAGCACGACTCGCACTTGGAGCGGCGGCCGATCGTGACCTCTTTTTCGCAGCCGAATGCGGCCTCCTCAAAGGTGATGTCGAGATCGTAGCGCAGATCGTTGCCGGCGCGTCCTCGCCCACCGCGGCGCGGGTCACCGCCCGCTTGGCCGCCAAAGAACGAGCTAAAGATATCGCCAAAGACATCCTCGAAGCCCGAGAAGTCAGCGCCGCCAAAGCCGCCCCCGCCATTGGCGAATGCTGCGTGGCCGAAACGGTCGTACTTCGCGCGGTTCTCCGAGTCACTTAAGACCGAGTACGCCTCGGTCGCTTCCTTGAACTTCTCTTCGGCTTCTGCGTTGCCGGGGTTCTTGTCGGGATGAAATTGGACGGCCTTTTTGCGATAGGCTTTCTTGACCTCCTCAACGGACGCTGTCCGGGAGACCTCTAGTACTTCATAGTAATCACGCTTCGCCACGGCCTTACCTTACAACTCAATCCCCTTCCTGTCTCCCCCGCGCAGGCTGTTATGAACGGCAAAAGACGAGGCCCCCATCTCTGGGGACCTCGTCTCGCTCAAAAGCCCGAAGCGACGCGACTACTTCGTGTCGCTAACCTCTTCGTAGTCGGCGTCGACCACGTCGTCCTTTCCGGCCGTCGATCCGGCGCCGTTGCCCTCAGCGCCACCACTCTGGGCTCCGCCCTGCGATGCTGCTGCCTTATAGGCCTCCTCGGAGAGCTTGTGGCTCGCCTTCTCGAGCGCGCTGAGCGCGGCAACCATGGCATCCTTCTCATTCTTCTCAAGGGCCTTCTTGGCATCCTCAAGAGCGATCGTGACGCTGCCCTTGGTGTCTGGGGACACCTTATCGGCGAGCTCGCTCATGGTCTTCTCGGTTGCGTAGACCATGGTGTCGAGCTTGTTGCGCTCCTCAACGAGCTCACGGCGCTTGCGATCATCATCAGCGTGCGCCTTGGCGTCGTTAACCATCCGGTCGATCTCCTCCTTCGAGAGGCCAGAGCTCGCAGTGATCTTAATCGACTGCTCCTTCTGCGTGCCGAGGTCCTTGGCCGACACGGACACGATTCCGTTTGCGTCGATGTCGAAGGTCACCTCAACCTGCGGGACTCCGCGCGGAGCGGCCGGGATGCCAACGAGCTCGAAGCGGCCGAGGGTCTTGTTGTCCCCTGCCATCTCGCGCTCTCCCTGGAGACAGTGGATCGACACTGCCGGCTGGTTGTCTGCAGCCGTTGAGAAGGTCTGCGACTTCCTGGTCGGGATCGTCGTGTTCTTCTCAATAAGCTTCGTGAACACACCACCGTAGGTCTCGATGCCGAGGCTCAGCGGGGTAACGTCGAGAAGGAGAACGTCCTTCACGTCACCCTGGAGCACGCCCGCCTGGACCGCCGCGCCGATGGCAACAGCCTCGTCCGGGTTGACGCTCTTTGAGGCCTCTTTGCCGAATATCTCCTTCACGCGGGCCTGAACGGCCGGCATGCGGGTCATTCCGCCGACGAGGATAACCTCGCCGATTTCGCTCGCCTTTATTCCCGCATCCTTGATCGCTGTCTTGCACGGCTCATCAAGGCGCTTGAGAAGCGGCGCGCACAGTTGCTCGAACTTGGCGCGCGTGAGCTTCATGTTGAGATGCTTCGGGCCCGACGCATCCGCCGTGATGAACGGCAGGTTGATGTCGGTCTCCATCGCTGACGAAAGCTCATGCTTCGCCTTCTCTGCAGCCTCCTTGAGACGCTGAAGCGCCATCGTGTCCTTGCGCAGGTCGATGCCCTGCTCCTTCTTGAACTCATCAGCGATGTAGTCCACGAGAACAAGGTCGAAGTCCTCTCCACCGAGGAACGTGTCGCCGTTAGTCGACTTAACCTCAAAGACTCCGTCTCCGAGCTCAAGGATCGACACGTCGAACGTGCCGCCGCCGAGGTCGAACACCGCGATGGTCTTCTCATGCTTCTTGTCGAGGCCGTAGGCAAGCGCCGCAGCAGTCGGCTCGTTGATGATGCGGAGCACGTTGAGGCCCGCGATCTTCCCGGCGTCCTTAGTGGCCTGGCGCTGAGCATCATCGAAGTAGGCCGGAACGGTGATAACCGCATCCGTGACCTTCTCGCCGAGGTAGTCCTCAGCCGTCTGCTTCATCTTGCCGAGAATCATCGCAGAAACCTCCTGCGGGCTCTTCGACTCGCCCTTGAGCTTCACCCACGCGTCGTTATTGGACGAGGCAGCGAGCTCGTACGGAAGGACCTTCTTGGCCTTCTCAACTTCAGGCGAGTCCATCTTGCGGCCGATGAGGCGCTTAACAGCGAAGATGGTGTTCTTCGGGTTCGTTACTGCCTGGCGCTTTGCGATCTGGCCCGTAAGGCGCTCGCCAGCGTCATTCACACCAACCACCGACGGAGTCGTGCGGCTGCCCTCGCTGTTGGCGATAACGGTTGGGCTTCCGCCCTCCATGACGGCCACGCACGAGTTCGTGGTTCCAAGATCAATTCCGATTACTTTTCCCATTGTGTTGTCACTCCTTTCCTAAATCTTCAAATCTTTATTTACGCGCTGGGTTGCTCTGGGCTCACCGCAACAACAACCTCTCCGACCCGAATGAGCTTGTCCTTGTAGAAGTATGCCCTCTTAAGCTCTCCCACGATCGTGCCAGGGGCCGCATCCGCCGACGCCACCCGGCTAATCGCCTGGTGCTTCTGAGGATCGAAGGCCTTGCCCATGCCGGCCTCGCCCTTGATCTCCCAGCGGCCGAGCTTCTCAACGAAAAGCTTGTGGGTCATCTCAAGCCCAGCCTTGAGCTTGTCAGCGTCGGCTGAGCTGTACGAGAGGGCGAGCTCAAGGTTGTCGAGGACCTCAAGCAGGTCCGCAACCAAACGCTCTCCTTGGTATTTAAGCAGCTCGGACTGCTCCTTCAAGGCTCGCTTCTTAAAATTCTCAAAGTCGGCCATTAGGCGGACGTAGCGGTCCTTGGTTTCAGCCAACTCCTTGTGCAGCTCCTCTACCTCGCTTGGGCCCCCCGCCTCGGCCCCTTGGGCGCCATTAACATCCTGATTCGGCTTAAGTTCCTCTTCGGCTGGCCCATTGTGCTCGGCCTTAGCGCTTTCCTGCTTTCTTGTCATTTGAGCCCAAAAATCTGTGGTGAAAAAATCGCAAAAACTGGACCGGCACGAAGGTTCAAAAAGTGAGCTGCACGCCTAATCCTGCGACCAAACTATGCTATAAACACTTAGCCACTCTTTTTCAATGTTTTGACCCCTATGAGCACTGCCCAACCCCTGGAAAAACTAAAGAAAGGGCAGGACGTGGCCGTTCCGGCGCTGGTCCTTAGGATACGGCCCTACCGGGATAGCGACATAATCGCCCACATCCTTACCCCTTCACTAGGAAAGGTCTCGGTAATAGCCCGCCACGCCCGGGGAAGCCGCAAGCGATTTCCGAGCTCGCTCGACCTCTTTGACCGCGGCTCAGCCCGCCTGGCGCGTGAGCGAAACGGGGCCTTAGGCGTGAAAGAGTTCTCTCCCTCACACTCGCTGCAAAAAATTCGGCGCGACCTCGACAAGCTCACGCTCGCCTCGCTCTTGTGCGAAGCCTTTGACCTTATCCTTCAGGAAGAGAGCGCCGACGACTCGCAGGAGGTTTTTGAGATACTCGATCTATCGCTCAACGCAATTGATGAGGCGGCTGATCTGAAAGGGTCGTTGCGTGCGGTGTTTGTCGCCCTCTCGTCATTGACGAAGCACGCCGGCATCCTCGATCTCTCTGAGAGCCAGCCAGGCAGCAGGGGACTACACACGATCCTCGACTCAATCGAGCGCTTCACTGAGCGCAGGCTCGCCACGCGCTCAACGCTCGCTCCGATGCTTAAGAAGATCTCTGCTGGCTAGTGCCACTTAGTGGCAGCCGCAACCGGTTCCGCAGGCCTTCTTCGGAGTCTCGCTCGACGAAGATTCGCTGCTGGACGAGCCTGAGTCAGCTGCGGGTTTCTTGTCCTTACCCGACGATGTGCCGGTGCTGCTGTTGCCTGACGAGTAGTCAGTCTTGTACCAGCCGCTGCCCTTGAGGTGAAACGCAGAGGCTGAGACTGCTTTCTCTACCGGGCTCTCCTTGCCCTTCTCCTTACAGTTTGGACAGCTCGCAAGGGGCTTGTCGCTAAACTTCTGGATGACCTCGAATCGACCGCAAACGGGACAGGTGTACTCGTAAATCGGCATACAACGCTCACGAAAAAATTAGGGAGTGCCTCGTGGGGCGCCTAGCTTTTAGCACTCTCCTCCCAATGATAGTACCCTTAAATCAGGCACTTGTCGCGTTTTCGGGGCTCGAATGTTAGGAGCCTCCTTCAAGGGCGTTCCTAACATCCTGAATTAAGCACTTTTTTGTGGATTTTCAAGCCTCTTGCGCGCCTCTTGAACCGAGATGCCTTTGAGCAGCAGAAGCTTTCGCTTTGAGGTATCTCCCCGCACGAGCTCAATGCGGCTGCGGGGAAGGCCAAAGAGATCACGCAGGAAGGAGATCAGCTCCTCGTTGGCGCGCCCCTCGATGGGCGGCGCAGCCAGGGCGATCTTGGGGTAGCCGCCGTGAAGAGCGGTGACCTGTGAGCGCTTGGCGCGCGGGGCGACGTACACCTCAACCAGCACGCCCGCCTTGCTCACTTTGATGTACGGCGGCAACGCATCCACTTAAACACTGTAGTGCGTTGCCGCTGCCGTGGCGAGGCAGTTTGTGCAGGCTGCTGCGCGGATCGGCCCCGCGAAGCCCTTACACCGAAACGATGATCTCGTTTCGCACCTGCGTCACGCCAGGGGCCATCCAGGCGGCGCTCTCGGCTTCCTTGCGCTCGGCCCACGAACGAACCTGGCCGCGCAGCGTTACCGTACTGTCCGAAGCATCCACATCGATGTTGCGCGACTCAAGATCCGCATACCGATGCAAAGCCGCCTTGATCTCGCTCTTAACTTCCTTGGACTGCACATGGGGCGCGACAGAGATGCGGTTGGTGACGCCCTTAACGCCGATGAGCTTCTCAATGGCCCGCTCTGCGCCCTCGCGCTGGTAGTTCCAGTCGACCTTGCCCTCAAGGCTTACCCACCCCTTGCTGACAGAGAGCTTGAGGTCCTCTTCGGGGATTGAGGTGTCCCACTTCAGGGCGTTGAGTGATGTCGTGGCGATGTCAGCATCAGACCGCTCGGTTGAGCTCGGAAGCCGAACCTCGATGTCGTTTGCGACCGCGCGCACCCCTGCAACGCGCTTAACGATGCGCTCAGTATTCTGCTTCTGGAAGTAGCTTGGCACAGAGCCGGTGAGGGTCACAACGCCGCCGCTGGCAGCCACTCCTATCTTTGAGCAGTCCACACTGGGGTCCCACTTGAGGTCATCGATGACGTCCTGCTGCAGTTGCTTGTCGCTCTTCATGCGTTCTCCTTTGGTTGACTTTCGGTGTGCGAATTCACTCGCGCGCGCCGTTGCTCACGCCTTGTACCAAGGAACGCAAGCGACTCCCGTGATCACCCTCACGATGCGGAGAGCGGCACAGGAGAGATAAAGCGGATGATCTCGCGCTCGCCGTCCCTCTTTGAGACCTCGATCGAGGCGATGCGTGGGCCCTCCTCCTCAACGCGGATACTCTGCGGCGCAGAGATGACGTGCTCCTGCTGCCTGCACGACACGATGAAGGCATCGTCGTGCGGGTCGTAGCTTACGCCATGAAGCTGCCACAGGCGGCTCTGGCGGACGGTGCCCTCAACTGACGAGAGCGAGATGTCGACCCCCTCGCCCTGGATGCGGGACGAGATCGAGTCGAAGAACGGGCGCCAGCTTGCTTTTTCGATGTCGCGGGTGTGGTGAAGCATGTTCTCCTCCATGAAAAGCCTTACTCGACAGCTAAATACTCGTCGCGCAGCAGCTTAAGCAGGTCCTCGTAGCTAACGATCCCCTGCACGCGCCCGCGGCTGTCAGTTACCAGCACAGCACCTATTTTGTTCTCGAGCAGAACATCGACAACTTCCAGCACGTCCGCACTAGGGTCGACCGAGATCGGCTTCGACTGCATGATCTGGCCGAGCGGCAGCGCCTTCTTGACGGCACCTGCCGTCCTGTCTTCGAGCTGGGTGAAGATGTCGGACATATAGCACCGCACATCGCGGTCGCTGATGATGCCGGCTACCTCGCCGCTCTGCTTAATAAGCGGTATGTGCCGAACGCCCCGCTCGTGCATGAGGTCGAGTGCGTCGAGCAGCGATGCTGAGGCCGGATCAAGGGCCGCAACGTCGCGCTGCATTATCTCGTTAATCTCCATAACGCGGCGGATACTAGCGCCGTGCGCGCTGCCGCGAGTATGCGCTCGCTTTGCGTGTGGGGGCGAGGGCTAACCCTTCATGCGGACGTACAGCTCAGCGCGGCTCATGCGCTTGGGCTGCTGCGGCTGGGGCTGGCTGGTGGCGGCTGTGGCCGACTCCTTCAGCGCGACGGGCGGCTTGAGCGGGGATGGGCCCGGGGTGGCCGCGCGTGAGGCTGCTGATGGCGTTGGCCTCGCAACCGGAGCAGCGCGCCGTTGGCGCTCGGCCTGTGCCTGAACCTCGCGCTCCCCAACCTTGATGACGAGCTCGCGGTACTCCTTCTCGGAGATGCGGAGGGTGATAAGGAGCTGCAGCATCCGCTCCTTCTTGAGGCGCTCAAAGCGCATCGTGAGAAGCTGGTGCATGATGATGGCGCGCAGCCGCGACTGGGCGCGGGCCTTCTTGGCGAGACGCTCCTTGCGGGCCTGCTCGGCCTCGTGCGCGTCGTGCCTCTCAAGGGCCTCGATTGCGCGGGCGGCGGCCTCAAGCTTGTCGAGGGTTGTGAGCTGGCTTGAGAGGGTCTCAATCATTTGGGCTTCGCTGCGGAGGGCGTCAACAGAGGTACTGCCGTACGACGCCGAACCGGCCATATTCTGGTGCTGTGCCTGCTCGGGATTGCGGGCCTCTTTCATGAATACCTGCGCCTGCATCTCCGCTGATGCTCCCTGGCGAGCGGCGTCGCTCCGCTCCTGTTGCGCAGCTTGAAGCTGCGTGGCGGAGAGCTTTTCAGCGTCCTGCGCGTGGGTGTGCGTGCCTGTGCGCGCACTCGTCTCTTGCGCCTGAGCATGCGCAGCTTCGGCCTGGTTCTGGGTCGTGCTGCTTGCGGCAGCAGCGGCTTCAGCTATCTCCTCGCGGAGCGCCGGAGGGGCCTGGGGCTTTCGCCCAACAAGATTCATCTGGATCGTTCCCTCAGCCTCATCTTCGCCGGCTGCGCTCTTAGATGAATTCCTCCGTGCGAAGGATGCGCTCTGGGGGGTTGCAACGGCCTGCTCAATAGCAGAAGCGTAGGCGGTAGAGTCGGTGATATCCGTCGTTGAGATCTGGGTCGACTGAATGGCTGCTGCGATGGCCTTCTCTTGGGCTGCGGCTACAGTTGCGACGTCTTCCTTAAGCCGCACAACCTCAGCGTTTACAAACGCTAAAGCCGCGCTGTTCTGCGTCTCGATGCGCTGTGCCTCGGAGAGGGACGCCGCCAGCACCTCGGCCTGCTGTGTCTGGGCTGACTGGGATTGGGCCTGCGTGTGAGCGTGAGATAGCTGGGAAGCAACAGAGTCAGAGTTCACACGGGCTACTGCGAGCTCAAGTGCCTGCTCCTGCGCCTGGGCCTGAGCAATACGGAGCTCCTCAGCGACGAGGCTGTTCATGCGCTCGATGTCCCTCGCCATCTCGATGTGCGGGCCGCTTGAGCCTCCTGGCTTCGGGGGTGGTGGCGGAGACTTCGTTTCGCTGGTGTTAGTCGGCGTCACCGGAGGAGGCTGTGGCGGGGGAACTACGGGGCTAATGTTAAGGCTCCTGGCCGAGACAAATATGCTCCCCGTGTTAAGGCTGTCGCCGAAGGTGATGTTGTCGAACATTCCACCGTAGTTGCCGAAGACGGTGTAGCGCTTCGGGTCGGCAGCGAGCTCACCCTCCTCCTTTTTCTTTTCTTCCTCTTTTTTCCTTTCTTCCTCCTTTTTCTTTTCTTCCTCCTCCCGCTTCTTGTCCTCCTCCGGCTTCTTGTCCTCCTCCGGCTTCTTACTTTCTTCCTCTTTCTTAATGGGATCTTTTTTCAGCTCGTCCTTGTTATTGTCCGATCCGGTCTGTGGGGCTTCTTTGCCCTTCTGCTCTTGAGGCTTCTCTTGACCTGTTTCCTTAGCCTCAGTTTTCAGCTCAATGGCGGACTCGTCGTCATGCCAGATTTCGTCCTGTGGGTTTGACTGGGACTTTGACTCGGACTTCGATTCGGTTTCATCAGTGGACTTCGGGGAGG
>CANIHJ010000026.1 GCA_947467385.1 Deltaproteobacteria bacterium
CTCGGGATTCAGGAGGGAGCTTTCCTCTTCTTTCTTAAGGCGGCGGGTGCCCCCGATGGGGCCGCGCTTGCGGTTGGCCTCGTGCTGCGCGCAAAATCATATGTTCTGGCGATGTGCGGGGGGCTGCTGTTCCTCAGGATGGGCAATCTTCGCAGCTCTGAGCCGGCTGAAAAGGCGGCGGAAGAGCCAATTTCAGGTTAGCTGGGCTTTTTGCGAGGCGCCGGCGGAAAATCCGGCTCCACCGCCGCAACGGGCGGTAGCTCGCACAAGGCTTTGGCCACCGCATCCTTGCGGGTGACATGACGGGCGCGCCACATGAGCTGCTCGTTGATCATGCCCTTGCACTTGCCGCACGTGAAGCTGGCCCAATTGAGCGCCGCTGCCAGGTCGAGGCAGGTGTCATAGTTGCCGCAGCTGTACTGCCGGACTGGCGGCTCAAGTGACCCAATCGCCGGATCGTCCTCATCGACATTCGCGGCAGCACCCACCGGGCTCTTAGACAGCGCGAGGGGAGACCGCGCCGAGTTCTCAGCGCTCCTGAGCTCGAAGGGACCATAGCCCTCTTTGTCTGAACTGCCCTCTTTGTCTGAACTCTTTCCCATATAGAGGTGCCGCGTTCCGTGATAGCGGTGCCTGCCGTAGGCACCTCGTCACCGTGACATAACTCAGGGCGCTTATCAAATGGGAGAATGGAGTGGTCATGCCGTCGAAACGGTAGGTTACGGTCGCGAGTGGACTAAGGTTTGGGCTTTCGGTACCTTCACAAAGCTCTTAAAAACGGTCATATGGCGATGCCAGTTCAGCTTCCACAAGTAGGTGTTTCGGCGCTCTCGGACGAGGGGACTGGCCGCGTTTTCGTGACGATTGTCGACGATATAGGGTACCTTCCGCTCGCGCAGGCCCTTGTTGCGCGCCTTAAGGAAAGGGCCCGAGCGGTTCTCGTGGGCAGCGCCCCGATAACCAATGACACCTGGGAATCGCTCTCTGAATCCCTTGCGGAGCTCATGGCCCAATTGGGCATGCGGCAGGCCAGCGTGATCGGCTTCGGGGCCGGCGCCACACTCGCGCAAAACCTCGCGCTCGATCAGCCGAAGCTGGTGCGAACGCTGGCAGTGATCGATTCCAGCACGCGGCCTCACCCGTCGCGCTGGGAGCGGTTCATTGACCGGATAGAGGAGCGCCTGCCGTTTGGCCTGCCACTGCGCCTCGGCACGAAGGGCTTCAACATCAAGTCGTATGTGCACCGCCTGCGGTGCCCGCTGCTCGTCGTGGGGACCCGCAAGGCCAGCAGCTTCATTAAAGGTGAGCTGAAGAGCCTCGCCAGCCTCGCGCCGACGGCGTGGGAGGTTGTAATCGCCGACGAGAGCCCCGAGCGCGAGGCGGAGTCCCTAACATCGACGATTCTTGCGTTTCAGGACGTCCCGGCCAAGTGCCCGCAAAAGAGGAGCGCGATAGCCGTATGAGCAAGCGGTCACCACTCGTTGAGTCAACCGGTGAGCCGGTTGAGCTGACTCGGGCGTATCTCCCCGAGCTGCTCAAGACGATGCATGAGGACGGGCACGCGCCGCACGTCACGTGGAATGCGGTTGATGCGCTTGAGCTCCTCGTTGAGTCGGGCCACTTTCGCGCCGCGAGGACCCTGGCGGAGAGTGTTTGCGATCTCGTCGACGGATCGCCCCGCAGCCGGCTTTTTCGCTCGTACGCTGCGCTGTGCTCACTCATGGAGGGTGGGCAAGTGCTGGAGCACGTGCAGTCGATCGAGTCGGTGTACGTTCAGATACAAAACGGCGGGCACTCCGTAGGCGACAAGGTGCGGGCCGCGATGCTTCTTGCTCGGGGCGTGTTTGTGGGCGTCTCGCTCGGCGTGCTGCCGGAGGCAGATGTGCTGCGCGCGCGCGCGGCCCTTTCGGCCGAATTCGAGCGTTGCGCTGGGGCGGAGCACTACAAGCTGCGCCTGCAGGTGGGCTTGGAGCTCGTAAAGACCCTTATCCATGCGGCGCAACCGGAGCTGCTCCAGGGCTCGCTGCTACTGCAGCTCCTTGAGCGCGAGTCGGCCGAGCGGGCTGCCCCGGCGGATCTCTCTTTTGAGCTGCTGCGCGTGAGGTACCACCTTGAGCGGGCGATGAGCCCAGAGGGCCCGCTGGCGGTTTCTCCCGAAGGTCTCCGGCAGGAGGGCGCCGCATTGGGCCCCCTCGGCGAGGGGCTTGCCGAGATCTCCATTGCGCGCCTGGGTACTCGGTCAGTCGAGGCCCAAGCAGGTGTGGAGCGGGCACTTCATGCCTTCGATCAAAGCCGCTTTGCATCGGGCATGCTTGAGGCAATCCTGTGGCTCGCGGACACAGCGATGGAGCGTGAGCACACGAGCCGCGCGTCGGTGCTCTTCGCCCGAGCGGAGCAGGTGGCCCGAGAGTGCGGCGTCCTTCAGGGAGTGCTTCTCGCGTGGCTCGGATCGTTCCAGTGCGCCCTCTCAAGCGGCGATACCCAGCAGGCTCGCGTCATAAGGAAGATGCTTCAAGACGCGCTGGAAACCGAGATCGGGATAGGTGTTGTCGGCCTAAGCGTCGTTTCGGCTGCCCAGAACATGGGAGACACTGCTGACGCTATCGCGTGCGCTGATCGCTGTGAGCGATTCTTTCGCGGCCGGGGAATCCCAGCCGCGGAGGCGCAAGCGCTCTTTTTCCTTGGCACCTGCTTCGCCTCGTCCGGCCAGTGGGCGCAGGCAAAGAAGGCATGGTCCGCGGCGGTAGCTATCGAGGATCGCCGGCGCGCATTCGTTTCTGTCAGCGACAAACGCGCTGCGCTTGCCCAGGCGATCGCCATGGCCGAGTACGGAGAGCGCGGCTACCTCTCGGATAAGGTCTCCAAGCAGGTGCATGATATGCTGCAAGAGGCAGAGGACACGCTGGCGCTCTTTGACGGAGCACCGGCGGCTCTCCGGACGCGTGCAAAAGTGCTTTCGATACGCGCCCAGATGTGTGTCATTGCGAAGGACTCGGTTGCTGCAGTGAGCCATCTGCACAAGGCGCGCGGCCTGTACGAGCGCCTCGATGCGCAGCGCGACATCGCCCTCACCGATGCGCTTGCGGGGCTTGCGCTGCTTGAGGTGGGCAAGGCTCGCGGAGGCGACATCTTTGAGGAGGCGCACTCCATGCTTGAGCATGCGCTCAAGTTTTTTGATTCGCCCCAGCACAACCCGATCCGGTGGAAGCTCAAGTACTACCTCTCGATATCGGCCTACCTCAGCTCTCAGGCCCGTGGCGCCGGCAATGCCGGAATGTCCTGGCGCGAGGCCTCGGCTTCGTGGCTCCGCGGTGCCATGGAGGATGTTGAGGAGCTTAGGGAGGTGGACGATGGCGGCTCGGAGGCATCGGAGTTCTCGCCCGGCCTAAGGCCTGAGGTTCTTGAGCCCCTCAAGCGGGCGCTTGGAATAAAGGCTAAAGCCAGGGCCGTTAGCGCAAAGCGGGGGGCTGCCGCCGAGAAGCTGCCCGATGATGGGGGCTATATCCACTGAGTCGTGACGCCATTTTGCGCGCTCGCCCCCGAAGAATGTTCCTGCCAATAGTAGTTTGCCAGCTTATCGGACACTCTCGACACGGCGGTGCCAAGAGGGTACAGTAAGACGCTCTAAGTGGCTGTACTTACGTCGAGGTGGTAATGGTCCGCGCGTCGTTGCTTTTGTGTGGTGTTCTTGTTGTCGGGGCCGTTGCAGTTCGCCCCGAGAGAGTCTTTGCGGAGGACAGTGAGATAGCTGTTGTCGACACTCAGAAGATTATAACCGAGTCGATTATCGGCAAGGCCGCTAAGAGCAACATGGAGTCCCAGGTCAAAAAGGCCCAGGCAAAGCTCGCGGCGATGAAGGTGGAGTTCGACAAGCAGCGGGGCGAGCTTGAGAAACAGGCGTCGATACTGTCGAGCTCTGCGCTCCAGGCGCGCCGCGAGGAGCTCGAAAAGAAGCAGCTTGAGTTCCAGAAGGAGTACCAGGATATTCAGGAGAAGCTCGCCAAGGCCAACGAGAAGGAGATCGGCAAGGTGGTGTCTCAGGTGAACGAGGTGGTAGATGACTTGGTGGATGAGCGGGGGTACAAGTTCGTCTTCGAGCGCGATCGCCAGACGGTTCTCTATGCCTCCGACAAGATCGATATAACGGAAGAGGTTCGAAAGACTTTAGACAAGAAGAAGGTAGCCCTGTAAGTGGTAGCAGCTATGGCAATAGAAGGTCAGCACACGCAAGAAGCCAAGGTCTCCATGGACAACCTGGAGATCCAGAAGTGGATACCGCATCGGTATCCGTTCCTGCTTATCGACAAGATCTCCGAAATAGTTGCGAATAGCCATGTCACAGCGATCAAGAACGTGACGTGCAACGAGGAGTTCTTTCAGGGGCATTTCCCTCAACAACCGGTCATGCCGGGTGTGCTCATCATCGAGGCGATGGCCCAGGCAGCGGGTGTTTTGGCCCGCTACTCGGAGACGGATCTCGTCAAGGGCAAGACCTTTTACCTCGTGGGCCTTGATGACGTGAAATGGAAGCGCCAGGTAGTGCCGGGAGATCAGCTCGTCATCACGATGCGCAGCGTCAAGAAGCGAAACCCCCTCTGGATAATGAGCGGAGAGGTGCTTGTGGACGGCAAGGTCGTATGTTCGGGGGGGCTGACCGCTGCGGCGGCGTAGGCACGATAATGAGCGCAAAAGACAGCAATATCCACTCGACTGCGATAGTTAGCCCCTCTGCGGTTATCGGCGAAGGCACGACCATCGGCCCTTACTCGGTGATCGGCTCTCATGTGGTGCTTGGCTCAAACAACAAGGTTGCCTCGCACGTTGTTATTGAGGGGCACACCAGGATCGGCGATGGGAATACGATCTATCAGTTCGCGTCGGTAGGCGCGCATCCGCAGGATCTCAAGTACAAGGGCGAGCCAAGCGAGCTGCTTATCGGCAACAACAACATCATCAGGGAATACGCGACCCTCCAGCCCGGAACAGAGGGCGGCGGCATGCTGACGAAGATCGGCAACGGCAACCTCTTCATGGCCACGACGCACGTGGGGCACGACTCAACCGTCGGAGACAAGTGCGTCATGGCGAATGGTGCTGGACTTGCTGGTCACGTGACGATCGGAAACGGAGTTATTGTCGGGGGTTTTTCGGGGATCCACCAGTTTGTCCGGATCGGTGATATCGCCATGGTCGGAGCCGGCTCAATGGTTAGCCAGGACATCCCGCCGTTTTGCATCGCGCAGGGGGATCGGGCCAGCATTCATGGCCTTAACCGCATCGGATTGGACAGAAATGGCTGCTCCAAGGAAGAATTCGGGCTTCTGAGGGAGCTGTATGGAATCCTCTTCCTCCAAGGAATTCCCGAGGTTGAAGGGAAGGTGTTCAAGGAGCGGGTGGCCTACGCCCAGACTCGGGTGGGTGATTCTAAGTGGGCGTCCGCCTTCGTTTCTTTCATTAATGCGTCGGAGCGGGGCATTATGCCTCACCACGCCTCATTGGCTGCCGGCAAGGCCTAAGGCACGGCTGCTTTGACTTTTGGCGCCCTCCTTGGTAGTTTTTGCGGGATTGTTTGCGAAAGCAGAAAGATAGATGGCGGAGAGTCGCGGCCGTAGGGAGCTGATATCCGTCTAGAAAAGGTAGTTTGGATTTAGGAGTTTAGAAATGGAGTCGTCCAGCACTGCAGCAGGAGAGTCAAGAAAGCACGCCGGTGCGTATACCGCAGAGGATGTTGCCACGGGATCTCTTAACCTCGCGGGCAATGATACGTCAGAGGTCATGAAGAAGTTCCAGCGCAATTCGCAAGACTGTGGCTCACCGGAGGTTCAGATTGCCCTCCTGACTCGCCGTCTTGAGATCTTGTCGAAGCACTTCTCGACGAACCCTAAGGATTTCCACTCGCGTAAAGGCATGATGGACATCATCTCTCGCCGCAAGCGGATGCTTCACTACCTCCGTCACGAGGACGTTGCTCGTTACAGAACCACGATTGCGGCCCTCGGTCTCCGTAAGTAGCGTTTTTGCAAAACTGACAATGAATGTAGGCGGCGCTTACCTTAACCATGCGCCCAATAGGGAGCTAACCTCTGGCGAGGGGTCGGGGCCGCCGTGTAATCTCAGCCTGCGCGCAGGGAGCGCTTGGGCAGTAACAATTAGATAGGTACATATGTATATAGTAGAAAGAGATTTCCATGGGCGCACACTCCGCATCGAGTGTGGCCGCATTGCAAAGCAGGCCTCCGGCGCTGCGCTCGTCACATACGGCGAGTCAATGGTGCTCGTTACCGCCTGCTACGGCGCCTTCAAGGACGCGGGGTTCTTCCCCCTCACCGTTGATTACGTTGAGAAGACATACGCAGCCGGAAAGATTCCAGGCGGGTTCTTCCGCCGCGAGGGCAAGCTGAGTGAAAAGGAGACCCTCGTGTCTCGTCTCATCGACCGCCCCGTTCGACCGCTCTTCCCAGAGGGTTTTCAGCGTGAGGTCCAGGTCGTTGCGACGGTCCTGTCGGCTGACGACCAGAACGACACTGATGTTCTTGCGATGTGCGGAGCGTCGGCGGCCCTAACGATTTCAGAACTTCCGTTCGAGGGGCCTCTGGCAGGCGTTCGCGTCGCCCGCGTGAACGGCAAGCTCCTCATCAATCCAACTATCTCGCAGCTTGCGGGAGCAGATCTCAATTTCATCGTGGCCGGAACCAAGGACGCCATCGTGATGGTTGAGGGAGGCGCTCACGAGGTTCCCGAGGCAGAGGTGCTTGAGGGGCTCTTCTATGCTCACGAGCAGCTCCAGGTCATCAACGAGATGCAGCAAGAGCTGCAGTCGAAGCTCGGAAAGCCAAAGATGGTATTCACGCCGAAGGAGTACGACGCGGCGATCATGCAGAGCATGAAGGACTTCGTTACGCCGCCCCTCAAGGCAGCGATCAAGGTCCGCGAGAAGCTCGCCCGGGGCGAAGCCGTTGGTGCTGCGCACGCGGCTCTCTTGGCAGAGTTCGTCAAGGAGGGCGACGAGAACGCCGCGCTTCACCAGAAGATTGCGGGCAAGGTGTTCGAGGATTGTCACTATAACCTTGTGCGCGACTTGGCCCTCGACGAAGGTGTTCGCCTTGATGGACGCGACACCAAGACCGTCCGCCCGATCTCGATCGAGGTGGGATTGCTCCCGCGTACGCACGGGTCGGCTCTCTTTACCCGCGGTGAGACGCAGTCGATCGTGGTTACGACGCTCGGAACTGAGTCAGAGGCGCAGCGTATCGACAACCTCCTCGGCGAGGCATCGAAGACCTTCATGCTGCATTACAACTTCCCGCCGTTCTCGGTTGGCGAGACCAAGCCGATGCGCGGACCGGGCCGCCGAGAGATCGGACACGGAGCGCTTGCTGAGCGCGCCGTGCGCTCAATGGTTCCGGAGGGCAAGTCCTTCCCGTATGTAATTCGGGTTGTGTCCGAGATCACCGAGAGCAACGGCTCCTCGTCGATGGCGACGGTGTGTGGCGCGAGCCTCTCCATGATGGATGCGGGCGTACCTCTCAAGGCGCCGGTGGCCGGAGTGGCGATGGGCCTTATCAAGCGTGACGAAAAGTTTGTGGTCCTCACTGACATCCTCGGCGACGAGGATCACCTCGGCGACATGGACTTCAAGGTGTGCGGAACGTCGCGCGGCATCACTGCGCTTCAGATGGACATCAAGATCAAGGGCCTCAGCCGTGATATCATGGACAAGGCTATGGCGCAGGCTCGCGACGGCCGCTTGCACATCCTTGATGAGATGAAGAAGGCCATCGACGCGCCGCGCACGCAGCTGAGCCAGTATGCTCCGCGCATCGTGACGATGAAGATTAACCCTGACAGGATTCGTGACATCATCGGGCCGGGTGGCAAGACGATCCGCTCGATTACCGAGTCGTGCGGCGTCAAGATCGAGGTTACTGACGATGGCACGGTGTCGATCGCGAGCAACGACAGCACCAAGGTCAACAACGCGATCGCTATCATCGAAAGCCTGACGCAGGAAGCTGTTGTCGGAAAGATCTACCGCGGCGTCGTCAAGCGCTTGGCTGATTTCGGCGCGTTCGTCGAGATCATCCCGGGCACTGACGGCCTTGTGCACATCTCGCAGATCGCCGAGGAGAAGATCCGGCGCGTTGACGACGTCCTGAGCGAGGGCGATGAGGTGTGGGTCAAGGTGCTTGAGGTTGATCGGCAGGGCAAGATTCGCCTGTCGATGAAGGAGGCTGCCGCCGACATGAAGCAGCAGCTTGAGCAGGCGTAACGCTCGCCTCATAGAGTTACCGCCAAAAGGGGGCGCGGCATCGATGCTTCGAAACGGGTTCACAGGAGCACCGTTAGGGGATCGGGCTGCCCCCTCTTTTTTTGCTGTGCTGCAGTTCTTGCTGGTGCTTATGCCAGCCCTGTTCGGGCCTAGTTCCGCCGGTGCAGAAGATGTGCCGTTTTCCCCCAGAAAAGATGTTGAGCAGTCGCTCTCGAAGAGGCGTGATACCGAGAAGCCCGCTAAGGTGGTGTACTCTTTCGCCCGATACGAGGGGGCATTGCGCCCCTTGTGCCGAGCAATGAAGCCCGATGGTCACGTGGACCGGCTCGTTGAGTGTGTCGAGGGGCTGTTGAGGGAGGAGTCGGAATGCCAGTCATGCCGGGCCCTCGCCCGCGCTGTGGATGTCGCGTGCCGAGATTTCGGAAGCAAGGCAGAGGAGCAAAAGAGCAAAAGCGCCAAGGCTTTTCAGAGCAAGAGAGCCACTCCCACCCCGGTCCCGACAGAAGCTGAAGAGGAGCCTGCAGCAGACAGCGAGCAGGAAACGGGCGGAGACGCCGAAGCTGAGCAGCCCGCTGAGGGCGAGGTGTCCGCGGCGCTCCCGCTCGCAACTCCTTCCGCAAGGGCGAAGCAGAGGCTCCCGTCGGTGCAGGTAGTTGAGCTCGCATCCGCGCTAAGCGTGCGCATGCAGTCTGATGAGCCCGGACCAGAGCCTACCCTGAAGGCCCTCGACGCGCTCCTGCAGCGGGTGCTCGCGTCCCCGGGCATCTCGCAAACCGAGCGCGATTACTTTTCAACTCTTCGAGAATACCTCATTTCTGCTTGGCAGGGCCGTCCTGCAGCGGCTTCCGGCCACGAGCATTCCTCGGGTCACGGCGACGGAGCGCACTAAACTCTCCACTTTGGTCGTTTGCCGCCATAAGTGCCTGATTAATCTTAGTGATTGTGGGTCTCGCGGGTTGACCCTAGCGGCTCCGCCGGGTACCATAAGGGGCTCTCTCTGCTAGGGTTTCTGGTGGGGGGGCGAGTTGCGCAATGACGCAAACACCCGTTTCGTGCGCCAAGGGCTGTTCATCGGTTCGCTTGCTCGCGGCGCAGGAAGGGGGGATAGCAAACCAAAGAACCGAATAAGGCTGTATTTTTCATGGCAAGCTCATTTTCAGCTAGCTCCTTTGGGGGCTTTAAGGGAAGCGACGGAGAGTCTTCATTTGCAAGCGAGTTCGAGTCGCTTCTCCGTGAGCGCTTCGACAACATGCGCCCCGGCAAGATCGTTTCGGGTGTCGTCACGCATGTCGGCAAAGAGATGGTATCGGTTGATATCGGATTCAAGTCTGAGGGCGTTGTTCCGACGGAGCAGTTCCCGTACGAAGACGGCAAGATTCAGGTAAAGGTCGGCGACAAGGTCGACGTATTTATCATCGCCCTCGAGAACGAGATGGGCCAGGTGCTGCTCTCGAAGGAGAAGGCTGACCAGAAGCGTGTCTGGGAGCAGATAGAGAACACCTTCAAGACCGACGGCCGAATCAAGGGTAAGGTAGTCCAGAAGGTGAAGGGTGGACTGCATGTCGATGTTGGCATTCCGGCGTTCCTTCCGGGCTCGCAGATCGACATTCGCCCGCACCGCAACCTCGATAAGTTCCTCGGCCAGGAATACGATTTTAAGGTTCTTAAGATCACCCGAGACAAGGGCAATATCGTCCTCTCTCGCCGTGCTGTGCTGCTTGGTGAGCGCGATGAGCTTCGGGCCGCAACCCTCAAGGTTCTCCAAGAGGGTGTGGTCATGGAGGGCGTGGTCAAGAACGTCACTGACTACGGCGCATTCATCGACCTCGGCGGAATCGACGGCCTCCTCCACATCACGGACATCTCGTGGGGACGCATCAATCATCCGTCAGAGAAGCTCTCGGTTGGCCAGACCGTTCCGGTGGTCGTGCTTAAGTACGATCAGGAGAAGGAGCGCGTCAGCCTCGGCATGAAGCAGCTCACGCCAGATCCGTGGATCACGGCGCACGAGCGCTTCCCAATCGGCGGCCGCGTCAAGGGACGCGTGAAGTCGGTAACTGACTACGGCGCGTTTGTGGAGCTTGAGGAGGGCGTGGAAGGCCTTGTTCACGTTTCCGAGATGAGCTGGACGAAGAAGGTTCGCCATCCGTCGAAGATCGTGTCAGAAAACGAGCAGCTGGAAGCAGTGGTGCTTGGCATCGACACCGAGCAGCAGCGCATCAGCCTTGGCCTGAAGCAGCTTCTGCCGAACCCGTGGGAAGACCTCCAGAGGATTCACCCGGTTGGCTCTCGCGTTAACGGCAAGGTTCGCTCGATCACCGAGTTCGGAATCTTCGTGGGCATTGAGGACGGCATCGACGGCCTTGTGCACATCTCCGACTTCTCGTGGACGAAGCGCATCAAGGATCCGAAGGAGATTCAAGAGATGTTCAAGAAGGGCGATGACGTCGAGGCAGTTGTGCTCGACATCGACGTCCCCAATGAGCGCCTGAGCCTCGGCATCAAGCAGCTGTCTGAGGATCCGTGGGACACCATCGCCCAGCGCCACCCGGTTGGCACCAAGATCAAGGGCACGGTCACTGCGATCACTGAGTTCGGCGTGTTCGTTGAGATCGAGAACGGCGTTGAGGGGCTTATCCACAATTCGCAGCTCGGCATCGACAAGAGCCAAGAGGTCGCTCAGGCGTTCCCGGTTGGCTCCCAGGTTGAGGCTGAAGTCACGAACGTGGACACTGGCGAGCGCCGCATCAGCTTGAGCGCCCGCTCCATCAAGGAGCGCGCACGCAAGGATTCCGGCTTCGACGCCCAGTACATGGGTGACGACGAGGGAGCTCGCGTGACGTTCGGAGATCTCATTCGTGAGCAGCTCCGCGGCGACAAGGAGTAGTAGTCTGCGGCGCCGCGCAAGCGGCCTTTAGGCTCAGGAAAAGGGCGAGGGTCTCCTCGCCCTTTTCCTTTTGGGCCTGCTCATACTGCGCGTGCGCGCGGCGGACGCCCGATGGCGGCCACGGCAGCGGACTGGAGGCTAACGGGCGAAAAAGGCTTGGTCAGAAAAGCGGTGTTGGGGGCCCTGAGAACGTCCTCAACCTCGCTCTCGCCTGCGTGGCCGGACATGAGAACGAAGGGCGCATTCACGGAGTGGGCCCTGAGGAGCTTAAAGAGCTCAGACCCAATCAGGCCTGGCATGCGCTGGTCGCTTAGGATCAGGTCGCATTCGATCCCCGCCCTCAGGTATGCCAGGGCCTCGGTCGGCCCCCCAAAA
Organism: Deltaproteobacteria bacterium; assembly: GCA_947467385.1. Taxonomy (GTDB): domain Bacteria; phylum Bdellovibrionota_C; class UBA2361; order UBA2361; family OMII01; genus OMII01. Next base: position 11,532 of record CANIHJ010000026.1, read on the forward strand.
GCCATCACCGCACACCCCATCGTTTGGAGCAGCAAGGTCAAGGCCTTTAACACTCCAGGCTCATCATCAATAAGGACGACTTTACATCCGGCTAAGGCGCTCATCACTACTCCCTTAGGTATGGCAAAACGAGAGGGCACACCCCGCCCCATATTGTATCGGATGCCGCAGGAGCTCATTTGACTCGCGCCATCCGCACCGTTGCCAGGAGGCTGCCATAAATCGCCGCCCTTTCAGCAGAAATCTATTTACCCCATCCTCTGAGGCATGGTTTTATTTCACGTTATGGCACTTCCGGCGACCAAGCACGATCTCTCCCCGATGATGCAGCGCTACCTGGAGTATAAGGAGCGTTATCCGGATGCCATCCTGTTCTTCCAGGTGGGCGACTTCTACGAGCTCTTCTTTGACGATGCGGTGGCGGTCTCCAAGGCTCTCAACCTTACTCTCACGTCCCGGGATAAGAACGCTGCAAATCCTATCCCCATGTGCGGCGTTCCCGTGTCCGTCCTGGACGGGTATGTCGATCGGCTGCTTCCCCTCGGCTTTTCGGTTGCGGTGGTCAGCCAGAGCGGCTCGGGTTCGGGGGTGGATCGGGCTCTTGAGCGGTTTGTGACTCCTGGCATGCGGCTCTTCAACAGCATCTCCTCGGATGTGGCCGAGAGCCTTATTGCGGCGGTGGGTATCGACGCCAGCGGAAGCATGGCGTCGATCGCCTGCACCGATCCCCAAACGGGAATTATATCAGTCCGGGATTCGCTTGAGCTCGGTATTATTCCGCGCGAGCTCGCCAACCTTATGGTCCGTGAGGTGGTGCTTCCGAGAGCGGCGTTTGGCGACAAAGTGGACAGGCGGACCGGCTGGGTCCGGTCGATTGAGGGCGCGGTATCGAAGGCAGCGATGCGCTTCCGTGGTGAGCCGGCGGGGCCCACGGAGCTTGAGAGGGGGCTCGGCACCGACGCGGCGGCCGAGCTTCATGCCATGAGTGTTTCAGCCAAGCGTGCCGTTAGGTCGCTTCTTTCGTACCTCGACGAGATCTCGCTGGGCAATCCGGTTCCGGTGCGGGAGCTCTCCCTCTTTCGGAGTGCAGGCAGTGTCATCATCGATGCGGCTACCCGCAGAAATCTGGAGCTCGTGCAGAACACGAAAGATGGCTCTGCTGCCGGCACGCTGTTTGGGTTCCTGAACGAAACGGTTACGCCGGGTGGCGCCAGGCTGCTGCGAAACTGGATCCTCACTCCCCTGATCGACGTCGGGCAAATTCGGGACAGGCAAGCCGCCCTAAAAGAAGTCATGCCGGGCGCGCGCGGGGTGCTCAAGTCCCTGGAGGGATTGAGCGACCTTGAGCGCCTGACTGCGCGTATTCAGCTCTCTGTTGGCTCGCCAAAGGACCTCGGTGCTGTCCGGGATACCCTTGAGCGGCTGCCGCAGCTTCGGCAGATCCTTTCGGAAGCTGGCTCGAAGCTGCTTGCTAGCTGCGTGTCCGCTCTCACTCCTCCACCTGGGGTGTGCGAGCTGTTACAGCGTGCTCTCGTGGACTCTCCGCCGCATGTGCTCCATGATGGCGGCGTCATCCGCGAGGGCTATGACGTACAGCTTGACGAGATTCGCGGCATCCGCGCCACGGCTGACGCGTGGAGGGAGCAGTTTGAGGCGCAGGAGCGGCAGGGCTCCGGCATATCGAGCCTGAAGGTTAAGTCCAACAACGTCATCGGCTTCTTCATCGAGGTCCCGACGTCCCAGGGCTCGAAGGTTCCCGCCAATTACATACGCCGGCAGAGCACAGCCAACGCGGAACGCTTTACGACGCCTGAGCTCAAAAAGCATGAGGATGCGGTCATCACTGCTGTTGATAGGCAGATAAAGCGCGAGCAGGAGCTTTTTGTGGCGCTGCGGGCCGAGATTGCGAAGTCCGTGGAGGTGCTGCGTCATGTGGCAAGAGGCATTGCGGTTGCCGACACGATTGCGGCTCTGGCTGTTGTGGCAGAGGGCAACGCGTGGGTTGAGCCGGAAGTAACCGAGGACCCTGTCCTTGAGATTGAGCGTGGACGCCATCCGATAGTGGCGGCGCTGCTTGAGGGGGCGTTCATCCCGAACTCAGTTGCCTTCTTAGGGGATGGGCCGACCTGCTTTCTTGTGACTGGCCCAAATATGGGAGGAAAGTCGACCTATCTGCGGCAGACGGCGCTCATCGCGCTTCTTGCGCAGATCGGGTCGTTCGTTCCGGCGGAGCGTGCCAAGGTGGGGATAATCGACAGGGTCTTTGCGCGGCTCGGTGCTGCCGACGACCTGCATGAGGGTGAGTCGACCTTCATGGTTGAGATGCGGGAGGCGGCGCACATCCTCTCGCATGCCACCCGCCGATCGCTGGTCCTCATAGATGAGCTCGGCCGGGGTACGGCTACGTCTGACGGCTTGTCGCTCGCACAAGCTATCCTGGAGCGGCTGGCGCTTGAAGTGAAGTGCAGAACCCTCTTCGCCACCCACTACCATGAGCTCACCGGGCTTGCCGGCTCGTGCAAGGAGATTGAGAACCTTTCGGTCGGCTCCGTCGAGCGGGAGGACACGGTGATCTTTACTCATGAGATTCAAGCCGGCCCGGCGCCCCGCTCATACGGGCTTGAGGTCGCGAAGCTCTCGGGGCTGCCGGCAGAGGTTATCGCCCGGGCGTTTGAGGTGCTCGCATCGTTGCCGGGCGCGGGGACAAAGCAGACGGTGATCAAGAAGCCGGTGCAACAGCCGGATCTCTTCGCGCCCCGGCCATCTCCGGCCGACGCGGTGGCGCTTAAGCTTAAGGAGCGAATTGAGTCTCTCAACCTCGAGGACCTCTCGGCTCGCGAGGCGCTCTCGCTGCTCTATGAGCTTAAGGAGCTGGGGGCGGCGGCTCGAGTTCCGGCTCCCGTGAGGTAACACAGGCCCAGGGAAGTGCGGAAACGGAGCTCGTTGCGGTGTTTAGGGCTCAGGAGTATCCTCCGGGAGACGCGTCAAACAAATTTTCGCCGGCTGCATGCACACGATTTTTCGCTTCGTAGTCCTGTTCGTCATCGGCGCCCTGTGCGCCCAGGTCGCGTGGGCTGAGGTCTCGCCTCAGGTAGCGGCGCTCCGGAGCGAGTACCTCCGGCTGCGCAATAACGATCCGGTCGGGGCATCTCCCCAGCATCGGCAGGAATGGCTTGCCCTTTCGAGGCGCATGAGCGCAGTCCTGGCCAAGAATCCGCAAGGGGAAGAGGCCGCGAGGGTGCGCCTTTATGCGGCGGATACCGACCTGAGGCTATACCACGCCACCAAAGATCCCCGTTACGTGCGCAGCGCCTCCGATGTGCTTCGGCCGCTGGCGGCAGTGGGGGTGCCCGCAGCGGAACAGGGGGCGGCACTCGTCATGTTGGGGGACATTGAGGTTTCGTCCGGAGGAGATCGCGACAAGGCCAGTGACCTCTATGCGCGTGCAGCTCGGGCCGGCGGCTCTGCTCGGGAGCGAGGGGAGGAGCGGCTGCAGAGCCTCCGCAATCGCACATTTGACTCCCTCTTGCCATCTTCCGATATCGAGACTCCAAGAATAGTCCGCAGGGTTTCGAGGCCGCAGGGCTGGTCGGCTGGCCCGGTAGTGCTCGATCCGGGGCATGGAGGGTACGACGTGGGTGCGGTGGGGCTGCATGGGCTTGAGGAGAAGGAGATCACGCTTGATGTCGCCAAGCGAGTGAGGAATGTCCTGTCTGAGCGCTATTCGATCCCGGTGCTGCTGACGCGTGAGTCGGACGAGTTCGTTCCGCTTGCCCGGCGCACGGCGTACGCAAATGGAAAGAAGGCATCCGCCTTCGTAAGCATCCATGTCAACGCCTCTGCTGCGCATGACGGGAGCGGCCTTGAGTCTTACTACCTAGACAACACCAATGACGCCGCGAGCCGCAGGCTGGCTGAGCGGGAGAACGGGGTCGCCGCCGGAGCAGGCGTGGATGACGTGTCGTTTATGCTGAGTGACCTCATTCAGAGCGGCAAGCTTGAGGATTCCATACTGCTGACGCGGGCGATTGATGGGGCGATGCGCGCTAAGGTGGCGCCATCATATCGCCAGGCGCGATTTTTGGGGGTAAAGAAGGGGCCATTTTTCGTTCTCGTTGGTGCGCATGCGCCATGTGGCCTGATTGAGCTGTTCTTTGTCGACAACCCGCCCGATGCCGCGAAGCTGGCAGATGACAGTTTTCGCCAGGCGCTTGCCGCCGGCATCGCACAAGGGATAGCGGCATTCGTGCGGGGCGAGCTCGATGGTGCGGTCCCTGCCCGAGTGATGCCAGTCGCAGCGCGCCAGCCATCCGGAAATGCCCGAAAGGGAAAGCGAGTGTACAGGTAAGTGTGGTGAGGCAATGCTTAAGATAGAGACGATTCCAGTAACAGATTTCATGCAGAATGCGCGGGTGGTGTGGGACTCTGGAACAAAGCAGGGGGTCATCGTCGATCCGGGCGGCGACGCGGAGGAGATCCTTGCGGTTGTTGATCGTGAGGGGCTCTCAATCAAGGAGATTTGGCTCACCCACTCGCACCTCGATCACTGCGGTGCGGTTGCTCCGCTCATGAAGAGGCTCTCGTGCGCCCTTGTGGCCCATCCAGAAGAGGCGATGATGCGTAGTGGGGTGCAGGCCATAGCTTCTATGTACGGCTTGCCGCAGTCTAAGTGGCATAACTGCCCGGAGCCGACTACCTGTGTCACCGGTGGAGAGGCCCTTACCGTGGGACCATACCAAGCCTCCGTTTTGTTCACCCCGGGGCATTCTCCGGGGCATGTGAGCTTCTATTTTTCCAATGAGAACACACTGTTATCCGGTGACGCCCTTTTTGCGGGTTCTATCGGAAGGACGGACCTTCCGGGTGGAAACCACCGCGAGCTGATTAGCTCTATTAAAGAGCGTATACTGTGCCTTCCAGATGAAACGAGGGTCTTAAGCGGCCACGGAGAGGATACGACGGTGGGAAGGGAGCGCAAAAGCAACCCCTTCCTCGTATAAGGTGCATGAAAGCGCAACGAAGAAAAACGAGGGTCGTCCTCGGCATTACCGGCTCAATAGCCGCGTACAAGAGCGTGGAGATCACCCGATACCTCATGGCAAAAGGTTGCGAGGTGCGCGCTGTGATGACCGATTCCGCGGCCAAGTTCGTCACTCCTTTTGTTTTGGAGTCGATAACCGGCAGGCCGGTTACGGTTTCGTTTTGGAATGAGACGCAAGCCGGGGCGATCGGTCATATCGAGCTCGCAGATTGGGCTGACGTTGTCCTCGTGGCGCCGGCGAGCGCAGACGTGATCGCTAAGCTACGGTATGGCTTCGCTGAGACTCCGCTCCTCGCTGTAGCCCTCGCAACCAAGGCGCCGATCGTCATCGCCCCAGCGATGAACGTCAACATGTACGAGAACTCAGTCACTCAAGAAAACCTCGAAAGCCTCAGGGCTCGCGGTTTCCACATCGTTGAGCCCGACGCCGGCGCGCTTGCCTGCGGCTGGACCGGACGGGGCCGGCTCGCGGACCAGAGGGAGATATTCTCTCAGGTGCGGCGCGCGCTCTCGCGCCAGGATTTGGCGGGAAAGAGCGTGATGATTACAGCTGGCCCCACCCGCGAGGCGATCGACCCGGTGCGGTACATCTCCAATCGCTCCTCGGGAAAGATGGGGCTGGCCCTTGCGCGCGAGGCGCACCGCCGGGGCGCTCGCGTCGTTGTTGTGTGCGGCCCGGTATCAGGCAAGCCTTGGCTGCCGCGCGGTATCGAGCGGGTGGACGTTACGTCGGCGTCTGAGATGCATAAGGCGGTCATGTCGCGTTTCCATTCGGGCGAGATCGATATCGCCATTCTTGCGGCAGCGGTGGCCGACTTTCGGCCGGCGGAGCCGTCCCAGGAAAAGATCAAGAAGGCCTCTGCCCCAGATACGCTCGCGCTCGTTCCTAATGATGACATCCTTCGAGAGCTTGGAGAGGGCCGAGGATCGCATGGGCGGCCCATGCTTGTAGGGTTCGCAGTCGAAACGGGAGACGTCCAGTCGCTGGCTGCCGAGGCACGCCGCAAGATGGCCAGGAAGAATGCTGACATGATCGTCGGAAACTTGGCGAAAGATTCGTTCGACAAGGGCACAAACCAGGTCTATATTGTTGCTCGTGACGGAAGCGAAGAGCTGATACCGACGATGAAAAAGTCGGGCATCGCGCGCCGCATCCTTGACCGTATTTCCGCCACTCAAGGTGCTCCGTGCCTCCACGAACCCGTTCAGCACTAGCCCGCTATCTCGACAAAGTTCGGCGCCTGTACCCGCACGGCATTCCCGCGGGCCTGCTCAAGCGCTCGGCGCCACTGGAGAATCCTGTCACCTGCTCCTTGGTCGTAATTTCTGGCTCAGGCGAGCTGTCGCATGACGAGCGGGATCTGATCGAGTCGATTCGCTCAAAAGCGCTCAAGCTTGCCGCGGAGCGGTGCCCTGTGGTTGTGGTACCGTCCGAGGCTGAGCTGGCTGCAACAGGGCAGCGCGCGGCCATTTCGATTATCTTCGGGGCGTCGGAGCCTCTCGGCCAGCTTCAAGAGAGCGAGGCTGGGATGGTTATGCGAACGCATTCGTTGGCGGCCGTCCAGGCTGACCAGGGGGCAAAAAGGGCAGTTTGGGGCCACCTAAAGGCTGTTTTGCCGCTCTTTTCATCGGAGTAGGGAAGCGCCCCTTCGCGCGTGTTCAGGTGGCCTGCGGCGTGCTATCGTTTCGCAGTGGTTGTGTACCTCGCCTTATTGCTTTTGGCTGCGGTAGTGCTCCTCCTCGGTGCGAGGGGCTTTGCTGCAGCGGGCCCCCCGTTTGATGTCGTTGGCCTCGTCGGCAGCGAGGGGGAGGCTGTGGAGAGCTTCTCCGAATCCGGCCGCGTCGTCGTGCGGGGCGAGATATGGAAGGCAGCAACGCGCCGCGGAATAATTCAGCGGGGGGAGCGGGTCAGGATTGTCGCAGTTGAGCCTGAGCTTACCCTTGTGGTTGAAAAGCTGGCCTAGGGTGAAGGTTCCCGAGGCGGGGTAACGTTGAAAGGGTGATATCGTATGGGTCTTGTTGTTCTTCTCTGTATCGCGCTGCTTGCCCTGCTGTTCTTCAGCTCGTACTCGATACGTGCCTACGAGCGCGGTGTTGTGCTTCGTTTCGGTGTGTACCAGGGCATGAAGGAGCCGGGCCTACGCTTCGTTATTCCGTTTGTCGACGAGCTCACGAGGGTTGACCAGCGCGTTATTCCGATGGACATCCCTCCACAGGATATCATCACCCGCGACAACATCTCTATTAAGGTTAACGCCGTCCTGTTTTTCCGGGTTATTGACCCGTCTAAGGCTGTCCTCGGGGTAGAGAACTACCTCGATGCAACCAGCCAGATATCGCAAACAACCCTGCGCAGCGTCTGCGGAGAGGTTGAGCTCGATGACCTGCTCTCGAAGCGGGACGACGTCAATCATCGTGTGCAGGGAATTATCGATCGACACACAGACCCATGGGGCATCAAGGTGTCGCTCGTGGAAGTCAAGGACATCGACCTGCCACAGGAGATGCGCCGCGCCATGGCCCGCCAAGCCGAGGCCGAGCGCGAGCGCCGAGCTAAGATCATTCAGGCTGAGGGCGAATTTCAGGCCGCGGAGAAGCTCACGGCTGCTGCCAGCATCATGTCGAGGGAGGGAATGTCGCTGCAGCTGCGGTACCTGGAAACTCTCAAGCAGATCGCAGCGGAGAACAGCTCTACGATACTGTTTCCAATGCCAATAAACCTCCTTGATGCGTTCTCAAAGCCAAAAAGCTAGGGCTTTTAGGCAGTGCCGGCATGGATGAC
>CANIHJ010000027.1 GCA_947467385.1 Deltaproteobacteria bacterium
CGAACCTTTGGGGGAACAGCCTGCTCCATAGAGGGAGATGCCGGTGCCGTGCAGCTGCTTGAGCAGCTTGCCGTGGCGATCGGTGCCTGCCCATTTGAGATCACGAGAGACGCCAAGCTACTCTGTCACGCCGGTCACGTATTTGCGAGCAACTATCTTGTTGTTGTGCTCGATCTCGCTCGCCAGCTCTACCGCCATGCTGGCGTCTCAGATGCGTCGGTTGAGTCTTTTCTTCCGGCGATCATGAGAGGAACCGTCGAGAACGTCGTGTCGCTCGGCACGACTGCAGCACTCACCGGCCCGGTTGTGCGGGGTGAAGTGGAGCTTCTTCAGGAGCAGGCAGCGTCGATCATGGCGTTCGATACCGGTCTGGGTGAGATCTATAGCAGCTTGGCGCACCGTGCCCTTGAGATAGCGGCGCGGCGCGGCGAGCTTTCAGGCGAGGCGCTTGAGCGGGTGCGGCGAGCGCTGGGGGAGTGAGCGGTCCGGCGAAAGATGGGTGCAGCGTGGAGCCAGAGTTGAAGTTTATTCCTGAGGGGGACGCAATCGCCCTCCTGCCGCTTCCCGGAAGCGCACTGAAGCCAATCGTCGTTATTGGCACGGATGCGATTCGCCGCGGATTTGACCCGACCTGCCTTAAGCAGGCGATCGCGACCCGCGCGGCACCAGGGGTATCAGAGCTCATCCTTAATCCGGATGCCCACGCGGGGTACGGAGCACCGATCGGGTGTGTCCTTGCGTCTCCCACCCATATCTATCCGGGTCCAATAGGGGTCGACATCAAGTGCTCGATGAGTCTGCTGCAGCTCGATGTGCCGGCCGAGGCAGTTCGGGAGCGTCCGATTCGGCGAGCAATCATCGATGCGATTTGCAAGCGCATACCGACCGGCCCGGGCAAAGGGTCTCGGGCTGTGCCGCTTGGGCGAGAAGTGAGCGAGGAGCTTGGGATGCGGGTCGTCACGCAAGGGGCGTCGGCGCAGGTTCTGGGGGAGCTTGGAATCCCGCGAGAGTGGGCATCCCGGTGTGAGGACGCCTTCCATGTTGGCCATGACGGCAGTGAAGATGCCCTGCGGCGCCGTCTTGCTGCGATCCTTCGAGCCGAGGTGGTGAGAAACTTCGACGACAAGATGAACCAGCTCGGCTCGTACGGTGGCGGCAACCACTTCGGTGAATGCAGCGTGGTTCAGGTGGGCAGCTCTGAGCGAGCCCGAACCGTGGCCGCTGCGTTCGGGCTCAGGGACGGCTTTCTGGCTTTTATGTCACACTGCGGCTCGCGCGGTTTCGGCAACATCCTCGCGCAACACCAGTTTCGGCTCCTCCAGCAGCACTTCGAGCAGTGGGGAACCCCCCTTCCCGGTGGAGATAGGGAGCTCGTGTACGCACCGCTTGGATCGCAAGAGGCGAACGACTACCTGGACGATATGGCGCTTGGCGCGAACTTCGCGACGGTTAACCACCTCCTGATTAACCAGCTCGTTCTTGAGGCATTCCGCGAGGTGATTCCCTCCGCAAGCGGAAGCCTCATCTACTTCATTAGCCATAACATCGCGCGCCGAGAGGACGTCGGGGGAATGGACATGTGGGTGCACCGGAAAGGCGCAACGCGCGCGTTTCCTGCGGGCCATCCGGCCCTCAAGGGCTCGCCGTTCGAGCGGACGGGACACCCGATCCTGCTGCCCGGCAATCCGCGTGAAGGCTCGGTTATCATGGTGGCGGAGGAGGGTGCCCGGAAGAGCTGCTACAGCGTCAATCACGGAGCCGGCCGCGCAATGGGCCGCCGCGCCGCCTTTAAGGCACTTAATCAGGCGGCCGTTGATGCAGAGCTCGACAAACTCGATATCCTCACAAACTGCCGGAAATATCCGCTTGATGAGGCTCCGGATGCATACAAGGATTTTCGGGAGGTGCTTCGCTCGGTAGAGGTGGCGGGCCTTGCGTCGCAGGTTGCGACTCTCAAGGCCCGCTTTGTTATTAAGGATGCAGCCGATTCGGACGGTTAGCAGCTCACGTCTGCGTTGAGCCGAGGGCCGTGCCGTAGCGCCGGTAGAGCGCCAGCAAGGCAACGGCACCGAGAACAGACATCGTAAAGCTCGCGAAGGTATGCTGGCCGTAGATGCCTATCAGCCTACCGACGAGGGTGCCTACGATAGCTCCGCAGATGCCGAGCAGCGTCGTCACAACGATGCCGGCAGCATCCTTCCCAGGAAGCGCGGCGCGGGCGACAAGGCCTATCACCAGGCCTATAATAACTGTCCAAACAGCATTCATGCCTTCCTCTCTGGTTCCCTAGCCAACGTGTGTCGGAAGCGTGTCTCGGAGCTCATTCACCTCGCGCTCAAGGTCGCTCGGAATTTTCTCTGTTAACACAGCCTCACGGGTGCCGTAGAAGGCGCGCTCATCGCTCTCGTCACGTGAGAGGCTCACGCCATCGATGCTCGCCCCGGCAAAGAGCCCCTCAGTGCGGTGATACGCAATTACCTCGGCCTGAGGAGCAGTGAAGGTCTTATCGAGCCTTCCAGCAACGGCGCTGAGCTCGCCACCGATCTTAAAGGAGCCCTTCTTGAGGGCCTCGGCGGCCTTGTCTCCAGTTATGTAGAGCACGATATCGGCAGACTTCACGCCGGCTTGCAGCCCAAGGCTCCCGCCGATCAGGTTAAGGAACATCGGGTTTTGCCACGTTCCCTCGGCGGTCTTGCAGAAACCGACACCATCCCCGTGGATTCCCCCCACGCCGGCAGACACCGTCATGGTGCTAGGAAACATCGCAACGCATTTGGTGCGATCAAGCACCGATTTCGGGATCTCGCCCATTTTCCCCTCTGAGACCGTCTTGTAGAGCTGGGTTGAGCGGTGAAGCGTATCTTCCGCTTCCTTAAAGGCGCGGGTCGACCGGTCAATCTTGATCTCGTCGGCGGTCGCGGACGGCAAAGAAGCGAGGGTGCCCAACGCCGAAAAGATAAGGGCAGCGCGGATGGATCTGTTCATAGGTGTCTCCTGTTGTGGACGATTAGCGAAGGAGCCTCGCCGGGGCGTGGAGCGGCGCAAGCCGCCTCACGCCCCGCAAAGCATGTCGGGCAAACCATCCCCTGAGTTTGGGGGGCTAGCCATGACTGGGATCAGCGAGAGCGCGCAGGGCGGCCTGTCTAGGCTGAGTGCAGCGCGCGAATGCGCAAGAGTAGGTGCTGCATGAAGCCAGACGAGCACAGGTGGGGGAAGAGGCTCTTGTTGAACATGTCCGAATGGACGGCAACAGTCACAAGCTTTCGCACGTCGTCCAGCGATGCGTTCTCAAGCGTCTCGGGCGACTGCAGGTAGGGGCGCGCCTCGGCGACCCAGGCAAGCCAGTCAAAATCACGGAGCGGCAGGCCGGAGTTGCGGAGCTTGCCCTGCAGGTCGCGAGCGGCGGGAGGGTATTCGCCGGTGGAGATGTATATGGACGAGGAGTCCTTGAGCCGCCCGGCCTCAAGCAGTTCAATAAAATCAAACAGGGGGGAGACTGAGATGGCCTGGTCGGCTGCGTTGCTCATGGGAATAGGGGGAGGGATAACGGTGGCGTCCGGCGCGGCTCTTAAAAGCTGACACCCCGACTTGAACGGGGAACCTACTGATTACAAATCAGTTGCTCTACCAATTGAGCTATGCCAGCGAAAGGACGGCCTCTATCGGACCTAAACACAACCTTACGAAGATGTTAGTTTAGCTCCAAATAAAATTCAATTCCCTAAGTGTCGTAACCCCCTAGTGTATTTACTTGATCATGCTTATTGACCATAATGCCCGCCGGTAAACGTGACTTAGGCCCATGTAGCTCAGTTGGTAGAGCACTTCCTTGGTAAGGAAGAGGTCACGGATTCGAGTTCCGTCATGGGCTATCTGAATCCGCACAAGTGCGGATTCGGGAGCTGTGCAGAGGGGGCGTCTTTTCGCTGCCCTCGTGGGCTACGCCCAGCACGGATCACGACCATCCACTCATCTGGTGAGGTGCCCGAGTGGCTAAAGGGGGCAGACTGTAAATCTGCTGGCTTCGGCCTACGGGGGTTCGAATCCCTCTCTCACCATTCTCTTCCCCCGCTCGCAAGCGTGAGCGGGGCCGGGACTGGCAGTTCCAATTATTCATCGATGTGCTACCATCCGTCGCACTTACGGTCGTAGCTCAACTGGTAGAGCAGCGGATTCCAAATCCGCAGGTTGGGGGTTCGATTCCCTCCGACCGTGCATAAGTCCTGTGCCCCTGGATGCTTCTCGCGGCGGTCCGCGTGCCAATCCGTTCCTTTTTCCACCTCAATATAGTGTCTTCTCAGTGTGGGGGGATAGTGCTACCTCTCGCCCAATGAGCCACCCAATCGACGAGCTTCTTGTTGCTGACCCGCGGCTGGCCTCGCACGCGCAATCTCCGCTGTGGATGGTCAGCCAAGAGCCGCTCCTCAACGAGCTGGTGCTCTACCTCGATATGATGCGCGGCGAGATACAGCGCGAGCCCACTAAGACGCATGAGATGCTCTTCTCGCGAAAGCACCTGCGTTCGTGCCGATCGGCCTTTGATAGGATGATTATTAAGGGAGAGGAGGGGCTCCATAGGCTGTGCGAGCTCTTGTGCGGCTCGTTCGTTGGCTCATATCAGCTGCAGAGCGTTGTGATTGGCGAAGTGCCCTCTTCGGGCGAGCGGTTTACGCTCACGCAGCCCATTTCGCGTCAGGACCTCTACTCAACCATCGATCTTGACCTTGGCAATCGCCAGCTCAAAAAGCTCCAGTATTTCGATGGCTCGCAGTGGTTTGCGCCGATACTGGTCGCGAACGTTGTCGAGTACCAGCCCGTTGAGCCCAACAAGCACGGGGTGCACAAGATTATCAGCCGCATCAAGGCCGAAGAGGAGATCTGGAACAAGGTCGTGGACGAGATCTTTGGGCTCGATTCGCTCGTGACGCGTGATAAGGAGCTGCGGCACTTAAGCAAGTACGTGAAGGACATCTTCGGCGTAAAGATGGTCGTTGGCTCAGCTCACGAGGTCGTGAAGCTGCACGCGGCGCTTCAGTCCGCCGATTGGAATGAGCAGGCTCTTCGCGAAGTCGGGGCGGAGTACCTTCCAGATGCGAGGCACCTGGTGTTCGTTGAGACGAAGGATTACCTGGGCGAGTCCGGAAAAGGCAGCGGGTGGGAGGCCATGAAGTCCGTCGTTACGTGGAGCGACAGGATGTTCGAGATACAGGTCCAGCCGCTGGGGAACTTCTGGCGTGAGCGGGAGCACCTGACCCGCGAGAGTCACGCAGGGTTTAAGAGCCGCCGCGAGCAGGTGCGCCGCCAGGTCGCCGATCATATCCCCCTGTTCGGTTTCTACCAGGACCTCCTCAAGTGGCTCTTCCAAAACCCTGAGGGTCCAGCCCCGACCTTCCCCCGCGTTTCCGTTGCCGTCTCGGAGTAGCCCCGAAGTCTCAGAGAACTCGTGGTTATTCGGGCCACGAGTTCTCTGAGAGTGCGTGGTGGGCCTATAAGGCGAAAATTTGTTGGCATTGCAGACAGTTATCCTGTCCTGTATACTTGAATAAGTTATTCAACATTGATACTGTTCCGCAGTCCTGGAGGTCTGGCGACGGGCCGGAGGAGGGGATGGCGCGACTTAGGTTTCAATATTCGCTATCCTGCGGCATCGTCGGGGGATGGGCAGTAAAACAACCGCAAGAATCGGCCCGATGTGGGCAGTTCGCCTGGTACTGATAGAGAGGCTATGAGCACGGATATCTTAGAAGATTTTACCAGCCAGGATTACAAGTACGGGTTCTACACGAACATCGAGGCCGATGAGGCACCTCCAGGCCTCAACGAGGATATCATAGCCTTCATCTCCAAGAAGAAGAACGAGCCTGAGTGGATGCTTCAGTGGCGCCTGAAGGCCTTTGCGTGCTGGAAGCAGATGAAGGAGCCGCACTGGGCCTTCGTCGATTATCCCCCGATCGATTACAACTCCATCGTCTACTACTCAGCGCCGAAGCAGAAAAAGGGGCCAGCGAGCCTTGACGAGATCGACCCAGAGATCCTCAAGACCTACGAGAAGCTAGGCATCCCGCTCAACGAGCAGAAGGCGCTCGCTGGTGTGGCCGTAGACGCGGTGTTCGATTCAGTTTCGGTCGTGACGACCTTCAAGAAGGAGCTTGAGGCAGTCGGGGTGATCTTCTGCTCGATGTCGGAGGCTATCCAGAACCATCCTGAACTCGTCAGGAAGTACCTTGGGTCCGTCGTTCCGCACAGCGACAATTTCTTTACCGCGCTCAATTCGGCGGTGTTTACGGACGGATCGTTCTGTTATGTGCCGAAGGGAGTGCGCTGCCCCCTAGAGCTCTCGACGTATTTCCGAATCAACGCCGCCAAGACCGGCCAGTTCGAGCGCACCCTCATCGTTGCCGATGAGGGAAGCCACGTGAGCTACATGGAGGGCTGCACAGCTCCGATGCGCGACGAGAATCAGCTTCACGCCGCGGTGGTGGAGCTCGTTGCGCTCGGCGACGCGCACATCAAGTACTCGACCATCCAAAACTGGTACCCCGGCGACAAGGACGGCAAGGGCGGAATCTACAACTTTGTGACGAAGCGTGGCCTGTGCGCCGGCGACAACGCCAAGATCTCCTGGACGCAAGTTGAGACCGGATCGTCCATCACATGGAAGTACCCGAGCTGCATCCTCAAGGGAGACAACTCGGTGGGTGAGTTCTACTCGGTTGCCATCACCAACAACAAGCAGCAGGCCGACACGGGCACCAAGATGATCCACATCGGCAAGAACACTAAGAGCACCATCGTGTCGAAGGGGATCTCCGCCGGCCGCAGCCAAAACGCATACCGCGGGCTTGTGAAGATGATGAAGAGCGCCGAGGGCGCAAGAAACTTCTCGCAGTGCGACTCGATGCTCATGGGCAACAACTGCGGGGCGCACACGTTCCCGTATATCGAGGTCAAGAATCCGACAGCGACCGTTGAGCACGAGGCGTCAACGTCGAAGATCGGCGAGGACCAGATCTTTTACTGCAACCAGCGCGGCATCTCGACTGAGGATGCCGTCTCTATGATCGTGCACGGCTTCTGCAAAGAGGTGCTCAACGAGCTCCCGATGGAGTTCGCGGTTGAGGCGCGCCGGCTGCTTGAAATTAGCCTTGAAGGAAGTGTTGGATAAGGGGATGTATGAGCTTGCTTAAGATTACCGACCTGCATGCGCGAGTTGAGGGAGAGGGGCGTGAGATCCTGAAGGGGATCAACCTTGAGATTAAGCCCGGCGAAGTGCACGCCATCATGGGCGTCAACGGCTCAGGCAAGAGCACCCTCGCCAACATTCTTGGCGGCAAGGAGGGGTACGAGATTACCAAGGGCAGCGTCACCTTCGACGGCAAGGAGCTGCTTGAGCTTGACCCTGAAGTGCGGGCACGTGAGGGGCTCTTCTTGGCGTTCCAGTATCCGGTTGAGCTGCCGGGCGTTTTGACGACTTACTTCCTCCGGACGGCCCTCAACTCAGTGCGCGAGCACCGTGGCCTGCCGGCACTCTCTGTGCGCGACTTCTCTGTGTTCGTGAAGCAGAAAGCAGCTCTGCTCGAGCTGAGCGACGAGATGCTGAAGCGCGCCGTCAACGAGGGGTTCTCGGGCGGCGAGAAGAAGCGCAACGAGGTATTCCAGATGGCGGTGCTTGAGCCGAAGCTGGCCATCCTTGACGAGACAGACTCAGGGCTCGACATCGATGCTCTGCAGATAGTCGCCGAGGGCGTAAACAAGCTCCGGTCGGCGCAGAACGGCATGCTCGTAATCACGCATTATCAGCGCCTCCTCAATTACATCATTCCGGATGTCGTGCACGTCATGATCGACGGGCGCATCGTGCAGTCCGGGGGTAAGGACCTCGCCCTGAAGCTTGAGAGCCAGGGATACGCGGCCTTTAAAGACGCGGCAGCGGCATAAGGAGGCCTCATGAGTGCAACAGCCCGCAAAGGAGCCATCTCCGAGCCAAAGGGGATATGGGTAGAGAAAGCGCTCGCAGTAGCGCGTGAGCGGCAATCCGCAACGCTGCCGGCCGCCGCGCAGAAGCTGGCGCATGAAGCGGCTTCAGTGTGGGGCAAGCTGCTCTTCCCGACACCCAGCCTTGAGGAGTGGAAATACACAAACCCGGAGGAGATCGCTGCGGCGTCACTCGCGCTGCCGCCCGCCATTCCGGCACAGCTCTCTGAGGATGAGATTGGGCGTTTCTGCGTCCCGCAGTTGGAGTGCTCGCGTCTCGTGTTTGTTGACGGGCACTTCTCCGAAAAGCTTTCGCGCATGCCCTCCCAGGCGGGCCTGACGGTCTCACGCCTGCAGTCGGGCGGCGAGCAGCCGTTCGGTGCCCTTAAGGCGCACGAGACGGAGCCATTTGCGGCCCTCGCGTCCGCGCTCCTGTCTGATGGTGTGTGCGTTTCGGTCCAGAAAAATATTGCCGTGACAACGCCGCTGCACATTATCCACCTAGCTACCAAGGGCGCGGAGTCGTGCGTCATCACGCCCCGGCTCTTCATCGAGGCGGGCGAGTGCTCGCAGGTCACTGTCGTTGAGTCGAGCGTGTCGATCGGTGCCGCGCGGTACCTATCGCTGCCAATCACGGAGGTGCGGGCTGCCCAGGGCGCGACCGTCGATCTCTACAAGTTCCAGGAGGAATCGCCCGGCGCGTTCCACGTCTCAAACACGGACGTCGAGCAGTCGCGGGACTCAACTGTGCGCACCCATATATTCTCGTTCGGCGGGCAGCTCGTCCGCAACAACGTGAATGTGCGGCTTGCAGGTAGTAACTGCAACGCGGTGCTGAACGGACTCTCGGTGCTCTCGTCGAGCCAGCATGTCGACAACGCGACGATGATTCATCACATCGAGCCGTCCTCAGAGAGCCGCGAGCACTTTAAGGGGATTTACGCCGACAAGAGCAGGGGAGTGTTTTCGGGCACCATCACCGTCGAGCAGATAGCCCAGAAGACCAACGCTTTTCAGTCGAACCAGGCGCTGCTGCTTTCGCCCAACGCCAGCCTAGAGACCCGTCCCCAGCTCAAGATTTGGGCCGATGACGTGAAGTGCACCCACGGTGCCACGGTGGGGCAGCTCAACGCAGAGGCTATGTACTATCTCCGCTCACGCGGTATCGACCGCGAGACGGCCCGTAACTTCCTCGTTCACGCCTTTGCTAGTGAAGTGTTGACTTCTGTTCAGCTGGAGCCGCTGAAGCAGTACGTGGAGGGGGTGCTTTCGGCAAAATTGGACGGGGAAATAGGGGCTAATTAGGGCTAGCCCAGCGTTTGCTCGGGGGCTCGATTTCTGATAGGGTCCCGCTCTCATGCGTCGCGCCTGTGGCATCAGGCGCGGCGAGTTGATACGCGTTACCATTACTGTCAGGTGCATGAGGGCCTCTTGCAGGATCTCAGTAGACAGGCTTCTTTTTGTGTAACCTATCGATATTGTTAAGGATCTGAGATGAGCGAGAAGGTTGCAGACTCTTCGGCACGATTGGCAGGCGGCAGGCAGGGATACTTTGCGGGCGCTGTTGATGAGCTGAAGAAGGTGCAGACGCCGACTCGTCAGGAGACAACGCGATTAACCGGCGTAGTATTGCTGATTATCGTGTTTATCTCGATGTGTCTGTTTGTCATGGATCTGACGTTTAACTGGCTGATGTCAAAAATGATTAGCCAGTAAGTAGTATCTGGATGGGAACCGGTATGGAGACGAGCACCGCTGAGCAAAAGCTTAATTGGTATGTCGTTCAGGCCTACGCTGGCTTCGAGATGAAGGCAAAGCAGGCTCTTGAAGAGAGGGTTCGGCTCAATAACCTTCAGCACCTCTTCGGTGAGGTACACGTACCTCAGGAGACGGTAGTTGAGTTGGTTAAGGGGCAGAAGAAGACCTCTACGCGCAAGTTTTTCCCCGGCTACATCCTGGTCCAGATGGTCCTCAACGAGGAAACATGGCACCTGGTGAAAGAGACCCCCAAAATCAACGGTTTCGTCGGTGACGCTACCAGCCCTCAGCCCATGTCTGAGGAAGAGGTTGCGCGCATCTTCAGCCAAGTTGAGGAGGGAGCTGCATCTCCGCGCTCGAAGATGAACTTCGAGCAGGGTGATGCGGTGAAGGTCATCGACGGACCTTTCGCGGATTTCAACGGCACCATCGAGGAGGTCCGACCGGAGAAGGGCAAGGTGAAGGTGCTGATCAGCATCTTCGGCCGTGCGACTCCCGTGGAGCTCGATTTCATGCAGGTAGAGAAGGCCTAACGCGTTGTTAGTGCTTGGTTATTCGAATTTCTTAATTGTGTAGTTAGAGGTGTTCAAATGGGAAAAGAGATTAGTACCCTCATCAAGTTGCAGGTAACAGGCGCGCAGGCTAACCCGGCTCCTCCTATCGGCCCTGTGCTCGGTCAGCACGGCGTCAACATCATGGAGTTCTGTAAGCAGTTTAACGCCAAGACCCAGAAGCAGCAGGGCGAGACAGTTCCTGTTGTCATTACGGTTTACAAGGACCGCTCCTTTACCTTTGAGCTCAAGACCCCACCGGTCTCGTACCTCATAAAGAAGACCCTGAAGCTTGAGAAGGGCTCCCCGGTTCCCAATAAGGATAAGGTCGGAAAGATCACCAAGGCCCAGGTCGCGGAGATCGCCAAGCAGAAGATGCAGGACCTTAACTGCTACGACGAAGAGGCTGCGTTCAAGATCGTGGCCGGTACTGCCCGCAGCATGGGCGTAGACGTCATTTAGGGCTGGGGATATTGACTTATTAGGGCCAACTCCCTAGTCTTACGCCTCCTTCGGTCAAGCCTGTCTTTTCGCTAGAAAAGGGCGGTTTTAAAGGCTGAAAGAGCGTGGAGAGGCGACAGCCTCCGGGGCAGTCCAGCCACCAGGTCAAAAAAGAGATTTAGAGTAAGTCTTAGAAGTTAAGTTATGGCGCGTGGAAAAGAAGGAAAACGGATTCGAGCGCAACGAGCCAAGTTTCAGGCTGAGAAGTTCTACAGCTTGGATGAGGCCTGCCAGGTAGTCGTCAGCACCGCATCAGCGAAGTTTGACGAGACTGTGGAGGTTGCAGTTCGCCTCGGCGTTGATCCGAAGAAGGCTGAGCAGAACGTTCGTGGATCGATTGCGCTTCCGCACGGTCTCGGAAAGAACGTGCGAGTGCTTGTGTTCGCCAAGGGCGACAAGGCTAAGGAAGCCACGGAAGCAGGCGCAGACTTCGTCGGCGGAGACGACCTCGTTGAGAAGATCAAGGGCGGTTTCTTTGACTTCGACAGCGTTGTCGCGACGCCTGACATGATGGCCCAGGTCGGAAAGGTCGGAAAGCTCCTCGGACCGCGCGGTCTCATGCCGTCGCCCAAGGTCGGCACCGTAACGTTTGACATTAAGGACACCGTAGCGTCCGTAAAGTCGGGCCGCGCAGAGTATCGCGTTGATAAGGCAGGCATCGTGCACGCTTCGATCGGCAAGGCGTCGTTCGGCGGCAGCAAGATCCTTGAGAATGCCCAGGTGCTCTTTCAGGCGATCAACAGGGCTAAGCCGTCAACAAGCAAGGGTGTTTACCTTCAGTCAGCCTCGATGTCCCTTACAATGGGCCCGGGGGTAGGTGTGGATGTGGCGTCGCTGGGTGCTTAAGGAGTTTTAAATATGGATAAGGCTGTAAAGCAAGCTGAGCTTGAGAAGCTGGTCGGAAATTTCTCGACCGCCCAAGTCGCAATCTGTGCTGATTACCGAGGGCTTTCGGTAGCAAAGATTACTGATCTCCGTCGGGAGCTCCGGAAGATTGGGTCGAGTGCGAAGGTGGTCAGGAATACGCTGGCACGCTTGGCCGTTACCGAGGTCGAGTCTGGTCGCGGTGGCAAAGAGGCTGAGGTTCAGAAGTTCCTCGAGACGATTGTCGGCCCGACGCTGGTAATCATTTCTCAAGACGACCCGATCGCGCCAACGAAGGTGTTGGCCAAGTTTGCGAAGGGTAATGATAAATTTCGAGTGAAGGGGTGTTGGCTGGATGGCGCATACGTTGATGCTGCCGGTGTCGATTCGTTGTCGAAGATGCCGGGCAGGGACGAGACGTTCGCTATGCTGCTGCGCCTGATTTCCGAGCCTGCAACGCGGTTGGTACGAGTTCTCTCTGAGCCGAGCGCGCAGGTCGTTAGGTCGATTGAGGCTTACAGGAAGAAGCTCGGAGGGGAGTCGGCTGCCGCATAAGGGGGCGCCGAAAGTTTGGCTAGTTAATTTTAGTTGTAACGTAAGGAAAGGAGTAAAACCATGTCTGAAGCGTCTGGATCGTACACGTTCGAAGGCGTTGTAGATTTCATCAAGGGCATGTCCCTGATGGAAGCTGCGAAGATGGTGAAGAAGCTCGAGGAAGAGCTTGGTGTTAGCGCTGCCGCTCCGGTAGCTATGGTTGCTGGTGGCGCTGCTGCCCCGGCTGCTGTTGCTGAGGAGAAGACAGAGTTTACCATCATGCTCGACGAGGCTGGTGCTGAGAA
The DNA here is from genome assembly GCA_947467385.1 of Deltaproteobacteria bacterium. Classification (GTDB taxonomy): domain Bacteria; phylum Bdellovibrionota_C; class UBA2361; order UBA2361; family OMII01; genus OMII01. Next base: position 12,488 of record CANIHJ010000027.1, read on the forward strand.
GGTTAAGGTGATCAAGGTCGTTCGCGAGATCACCGGACTTGGCCTTAAGGAGGCTAAGGACCTTGTTGACGGCGCCCCGAAGCTCGTTAAAGAGGGTGTTGCTAAGGCCGAGGCTGAGGACTTCGTTAAGAAGCTCAAGGAAGCTGGCGCCAAGGCTAGCCTCAAGTAAGCTCGCGTCTCACTTATTAACGGCGTTTCAAAGCTTGCTTTGGGCGCTGCGCAGGAGAACGCCTGGTTGGGGGAGGGACACTTCCCCCAACCATGAATTTATCCTACTCTCTCGTGGCTGGCGTGGCGCCAGCCTTGAGGGTGTTAGGTAGGTAGGAGCATCGGGATTGTCGGGATCAACAAAGAACACAGGGGCCCACGGGCGGCGAGAGCTCTCCGCCAGGTTACCAGTGCTTGAAGTTGGACTCACCGTCGCGCGCTCGCTCCGCCTCTCACAACCGACGTCCGCAACAGTCGCCCTTGGGCGCCCGTGCCGGATGTCGAATGTTAGGCGTCACCAGCTCATTCGTGCCCGCTAGGCGGAGCACGGTGGGCTTTTTGCCTTTAGAGTCACTTATCTATGACATCAAAAATCAAGACCAACCTCCGCCTTCGAAAGAGCTACTCACGGATCGGCGAGATAGCAGAGATTCCAAACCTCATCGGCATCCAGAAAAGCTCTTATGAGAGGTTCCTCCAGGCCAACGTTGAGCCGGAGAAGCGCGAGGACGTCGGCCTGCAAAAGGTCTTCAAGTCGGTCTTTCCAATCCGCGACTATAACAACACGGCTTCACTGGAGTTCGTGTCGTATAACCTTGGCACTCCAAAGTACGACATGGATGAGTGCCGTGACCGCGGGATGACGTGGGCAGCACCGCTTCGCGTCACGATTCAGCTCGTGCTATGGGACGTTAATCCCGAGACGGGCGTGCGCCACCTGAGCGCCCTCAAGGAAGATGTTGTTTATTTCGGCGAGATCCCGCTCATGACTGAGCGTGGCACGTTCGTCATTAATGGAACTGAGCGCGTTATCGTCAGCCAGCTCCACCGCTCGCCGGGCGTGTTCTTCGACCACGATGACGGAAAGAGCCACGTGTCAGGAAAGCTGCTCTACTCGTCGCGCATCATTCCGTACCGCGGCTCATGGATTGATTTCGAGTTCGACGTAAAGGATATCCTTCACGTGCGCATCGACCGCCGGCGCAAGCTCAACGCCACCGTCCTGCTCAGGGCGCTTGGAATGAGCTCTGACGACATCGTCGCCTCGTACTACAAGACCGACACGCTCATCTTCGGGAAGCGCGGAGCAGTCACGAAGGAGTTCAAGTCGGATCAGCTTGAGGGCGAGAAGGCTTTCCGTGAGATCAAGGAGGGCGGAAAGGTCCTCGTGAAGCAGGGCGGTAAGTTTAACAAGGCAGTCATCCGTAGGCTTAGGGAAGCGAACGTCCAGGAGATCGAGATCTCGCCGGATTCTGTCCCTGGTCTGATTGCAGCGGAGACAGTTGTTCAGGCAACTGACAACGTCGTCAACTCCAAGACCGGAGAGGTCATCGCCGAGAAGGGCGAGGTTCTCGTTGGTTGGGACGTCATCCGTGAGCGACTCTCCCCGGCCGTCCTTGAGCTGGACGAGAAGGAATCAAAGGAGATCTGCTCCCATTTCGATATCATCGTTAACGCTGGCGATGAGCTCAAGACCGACAAGGTCAACTCGAAGGGCGAGGTCGTGGAGCGCGGCAACATCACAGCGCAGCGCGAGCTCGGGCTCGACCGTATCCGCGTGCTCTATATCGAGGATAACCACATCGGAGAGTCGCTGTGGAAGACCCTTGTGTCTGACAAGATGTCTGGGGACGCATCGCTCTTCTCTCGGCTCTCGGGCCGTCCGACGATCGACAGCCTGGTCGAGATCTACCGCCGCTTGCGGCCGGGAGATCCTCCTCGCCCTGAGACGGCTCAGGCCACCTTCAAGAACTTGTTCTTCAACGCCGATAGGTATGACCTCTCGGATATCGGGCGCTACAAGCTTAACCACAAGCTGTACATCTCGCAGGGCCGCGAGGCTCCTCCGATGGACCAGGGGGTTCTTTCGCCGGACGACATCAAGGAGACGGTTCGCTACCTCCTTGAGCTCCGCAACTCTACCGACGCGCAGCGCTACTCGATCGATGACATCGACCACCTCGGCAACCGCCGTGTTCGTGCCGTCGGTGAGCTGATTGAGAATCAGTACCGCATTGGCCTCGTACGCATGGAGCGCGCCGTCAAGGAGCGCATGGGAATGCAGGACATCGATACGCTTGTTCCGCAGGATCTCATCAACTACAAGCCGGTTGCGGCAGTTGTTAAGGAGTTCTTCGGCTCGTCACAGCTCTCGCAGTTCATGGACCAGACGAACCCGCTCTCCGAGATCACCCACAAGCGCCGTCTCTCGGCTCTTGGGCCGGGCGGTCTCACGCGTGATCGCGCTGGATTCGAGGTTCGAGACGTTAACCCGACTCACTACGGCCGCATCTGCCCGATTGAGACGCCGGAAGGTCCGAACATCGGCCTCATTGCGTCGCTCGCGGTGTACGCGCGCGTTAACGAGTTCGGCTTCGTCGAGACGCCTTACCGCATCGTGGACAACAACGGTCGTGCTTCAGGCGATATCGTCTACCTCTCGGCCCTTGAGGAGGAGCGTGAGACGATCGCACCTGCCAGCATCGAGATGGACAAGAAGGGCAACCTCCTCGAGTCCTCGATCCCGGTTCGCAGGAACGGTGAGTACCTGCTCGTCCCGCCTCCAGAGGTTACCAAGCTTGACGTCAGCCCGAAGCAGATCGTCTCGGTTGCCGCGTCGCTCATTCCGTTCCTTGAGAACGACGACGCAAACCGCGCGTTGATGGGCTCGAACATGCAGCGCCAGGCGGTGCCGTGTCTCATCGCGCAGGCTCCGCTCGTCGGAACCGGCATGGAGCACATCGTGGCGCGTGATTCCGGTGCTACGATTGTTGCGAAGCGCGCCGGACAGGTGCTCTCGGTTGAGTCCGAGAGAATCGTCCTCAAGGCCGACTCGATGACTGATGACTCGCTGGATACCGGCGTGGACATCTACAAGCTCGTCAAGTATCGCCGCTCGAACCAGAACACGTGCATCACCCAGCGCCCGATCGTGAGCGCCGGAGAGCGTGTCGGAGCAGGAGAGGTAATCGCCGACGGCCCGAGCACCGACATGGCAGAGCTTGCCCTTGGGCAGAACTGCGTCGTCGCGTTCATGCCGTGGAACGGCTACAACTTCGAGGACTCGGTTCTCATCAACGAGAACCTTGTGAAGAATGACGTGTTTACGTCGGTGCACATCGAGGAGTTCGAGTGTATCGCGCGCGACACCAAGCTCGGAAAGGAGGAGATCACTCGCGACATCCCGAATGTCGGTGAGGAGGCTCTTAAGAATCTCGACGAGTCAGGAATCATCCGAATCGGTGCTGAGGTAAAGCCGGGTGATATCCTCGTTGGAAAGATCACCCCGAAGAGCGAGACGCAGCTTAGCCCTGAGGAGAAACTTCTGCGCGCTATCTTCGGCGAGAAGGCCGGAGAGGTTCGTGACAGCAGCCTCAAGCTCCCCCCAGGAGTCGAGGGCACGGTCATAAACGCCCAGGTATTCTCCCGCAAGGGAACCGACAAGGACGAGCGCACGATCGAGCTTGAGAAGCGCGAGATCGCTGCACTCGAGCAGGATCACCGTGACGAGATCAACGTGCTCCGTGATGCTGCCATGAAGGAGATTATCTCTCTCTTGAGCGGTAAGACCACGACGGCGCGGCTCGTGGACGACAAGCGCGGCCAGCTTATCGCAAAGGATGAGGTGCTCAACGCTGAGGTTCTTAACTCGGTTCCGTTCGAGTACCTGCGTGACGTGCAGGTTGGCGACGAGGCTATCCAGGAGCAGATCAACAAGGCCGTTGTCCGCACCGGCCAACTCATCAACAACAAGCGCGCGCACCTCAACGAGAAGATTAAGCGCCTCAAGGAGGGTGACGAGCTTGCTCCGGGCATCATCAAGATGGTGAAGGTCTTCATCGCCTCCAAGCGAAAGATCCAGGTGGGTGACAAGGTCGCAGGTCGCCACGGAAACAAGGGAGTTCTCTCCCGCGTTCTCCCTCAAGAGGATATGCCGTACCTTGCAGACGGGACCCCCGTCGACATGGTGCTCAATCCGCTTGGCGTTCCGTCCCGAATGAACGTCGGCCAGATCCTCGAGACGCATCTCGGCTGGGCATCGTACATGCTGGGCAGCCGCATCAAGGAGCTTGTTGAATCTGTTGTTGACCCGCTTACGGGTGTTAACCGAGTCGATACCACGCCAGACAGCAAGAAGGACGCCGTGAAAAAGATTCGCGAAATCCTGCTGGTTGCCTACAAGGGTACGGCACATGCAGATTTCGTGCAGTCGCTTTCGGACCTGGATCTTCTTGACCTGGCTCGCCGTGAGATGAGCGGTGTCCGGGTCGCAACGCCAGTGTTCGACGCTGCGCGCGAGACCGACATCCAGGAGTTGCTCAAGTTTGCGGGCGTTCCGGCGGATGGTAAGGTTCAGCTCTATGACGGCCGCACGGGTGAGGCTTTCGCTGAGAGGGCAACCGTGGGCGTTATGTACATGCTGAAGCTTGACCACTTGGTTGACGACAAGATTCACGCCCGCTCGATTGGGCCATACTCGCTGGTTACCCAGCAGCCGCTTGGCGGTAAGGCTCAGTTCGGAGGACAGAGGCTCGGAGAGATGGAGGTGTGGGCGCTTGAGGCATACGGCGCCGCTTACACCCTCCAGGAGTTCCTGACGGTGAAGTCCGATGACGTCGCCGGAAGGACTCGAATGTACGAGTCTATCGTGAAGGGTGAGCACGTTCTGGAGCCAGGCCTTCCTGAGTCCTTCAACGTAATGATGAAGGAGCTTCAGTCGCTCTGCCTCGATGTTGAGCTTGTTGAGGAACAGCAAGCCGCGGAGGAAGAGGTATCTCCCGAGGCATCAACGACATCAGCCGAGGGAAGCTCAACAACTGCTGCCGCCGTATAACACGGCGGCAGCCCGCCAAACGTTTCAAGTGAGGGTGACACATGGACGACTTATTTAGCTTATTCGAGAGACCGAAGAATCCAATCAAGTTCAACGCGCTGAAGATCGCGCTTGCGAGCCCGGAGCGCATCCGTGGCTGGTCGTTCGGCGAGGTGACGAAGCCTGAGACGATCAACTACCGCACGCTCAAGCCAGAGCGGGATGGGCTCTTCTGCGCCAAGATCTTTGGTCCTGTGAAGGACTACGAGTGTATCTGCGGAAAATACAAGAGGCTTCGCCATCGCGGTGTCGTGTGCGAGAAGTGTGGAGTGGAGGTTATCCAGTCCAAGGTTCGCCGGGAGCGCATGGGCCACATCGAGCTGGCTTGCCCGGTGGCGCACATATGGTTCCTCAAGAGCCTTCCGAGCCGAATCGGAAACATCCTTGACCTCACCCTCAGGGATCTTGAGAAGGTCCTCTACTTCGAAAGCTACGTCGTGACGGAGGCCGGCAAGACAAACCTCAAGATGGGCGAGCTTCTCACCGAGCGTGAGTTCCGCGCTGCGCGAGAGGAGTTCGGTTCCGGATTCGAGGCAGGCATGGGCGCTGAGGCCGTGTTCACGCTCCTCAAGGCTATCGATGTCGATCCCCTTTGCGCAGAGCTGCGCGAGGAGATGAAGGAGGTAACCTCCGAGGCCAAGAAGAAGAAGCTCGCCAAGCGACTCAAGGTCCTTACCTCGTTCCAGCAGAGCAGCAACCGCCCTGAGTGGATGATCCTCCAGGTAGTCCCGGTCATTCCGCCGGACCTTCGTCCGCTCGTTCCGCTTGATGGCGGACGTTTTGCGACGTCGGACCTCAACGACCTCTACCGCCGCGTGATTAACCGAAATAACCGTCTTAAGAGGCTCCTTGAGCTCAATGCTCCGGACATCATCATCCGCAACGAGAAGCGTATGCTTCAAGAGTCGGTTGACGCCCTCTTCGACAACGGCCGACGTGGCCGCACGATTACAGGCCCGAACAAGCGTCCGCTCAAGTCGTTGAGCGACATGCTCAAGGGCAAGGGTGGTCGGTTCCGTCAGAACCTGCTTGGAAAGCGCGTGGACTACTCGGGCCGTTCCGTAATTGTGGTAGGTCCGGAGCTTCGTCTCCACCAGTGCGGACTTCCCAAGAAGATGGCGCTCGAGCTGTTCAAGCCGTTCATCTACAACAAGCTCGAGGAGCGTGGATATGTGACCACGATCAAGAGCGCCAAGAAGATGGTGGAGAAGGAGAAGCCAGTCGTTTGGGATATCCTCGATGAGGTCATCCGCGAGCATCCAGTTCTGCTCAACCGCGCTCCGACGCTTCATCGCCTCGGTATCCAGGCCTTCGAGCCGATCCTCATTGAGGGCAAGGCTATTCAGCTTCATCCGCTCGTGTGTACGGCGTTCAACGCCGACTTCGACGGTGACCAGATGGCCGTTCACGTGCCGCTCTCGATTGAGGCGCAGGTTGAGTCGCGCGTCTTAATGATGTCGACGAACAACATCCTGTCGCCGGCGAACGGCAAGCCGATCATCGTGCCGTCGCAGGACATCGTTCTTGGCCTCTACTACATGACTCGTGAGCGGCCCTTCGCGCTTGGCGAGAA
>CANIHJ010000028.1 GCA_947467385.1 Deltaproteobacteria bacterium
CACCTGCGAAACCAAATTGAAGGAGTTGTTTCATACGCAGCCGATCTTATCCGGCCGGAGGGACTGGCGAGCGACAGGAAGCTCGCCGATAGGATCCGCTCATCGCTTGGGCACTCGTGCTCACACCTGTCGGCGGTCGAGCTTCACGTCAAGAAGGGAGACGTCATCGTCGGCGGCCATGCGCCGGAGTCAGAGATTCCATCTCTACTCAATGCGATATCAAAGGTCCGGGGAGTTCGCTCAGTGACAGACCACGTCGAGCGCGGAACTGGCCCAGCTTCGCAACCGATCCAGTAGGGTTACGTAGCCGCGACGGTAGCCGAGTGCTCCCTGAGCCACGCTTCTGTGCGCGCCAGCTCGACATCAACAAGCTTGAGCTGTTCGTCAACGGCCACGCTCGCGGTGCCACCTCGGCTCGTGCGCCGATTGACGACGGTGTCGAGCGAGATAGCCTCGAAGATATCGCTCTCAAAGAGCGGCGAAAAAGCCTTAAACTCGTCAAGTGAGAGGCTCAGCAGCTCACGCTGCTGCGTGAAGCAGCCGCGCACCATCTGGCCGACCACCTCGTGGGCTTCACGAAACGGTAGCCCCTTCTTGGCAAGATAGTCTGCGGCATCTGTGGCGTTTACAAATCCCAGCTCCGCAGCCGCTCTCATCCGCTCCGGATGAATCTTCCAGGTGGCCACCATGTCGGTCGCTACGCGCAGGGAGCCCGTAATAGTGTCAACTGCATCGAAGATCCCCTCTTTGTCCTCCTGCATGTCCTTATTGTAGGCCAGCGGTAGCCCCTTCATGGTTGTAAGGAGTCCCATAAGCGAACCGTATACACGGCCGGTCTTGCCGCGAATGAGCTCTGCGAAATCGGCGTTCTTCTTCTGCGGCATGATGCTGCTCCCAGTCGACATTGCGTCGCTCAGCTCAACAAAACCGAACTCGCCGCTCGTCCACAGAACGATCTCCTCTCCGAGTCGCGAGAGGTGCATCATGCACATGGCGCAGCTTGAGAGGTACTCAAGCACGAAGTCGCGGTCACTGACCGCATCCAGGCTGTTTTCATAGACCCCGTCAAAGCGAAGCAGTTCCGCAATCCGAACCCGATTGATAGGAAATGTCGTGCCCGCCAAAGCACCGGCCCCGAGCGGAAGGATGTTGGCGCGCTTCCATAGGTCAACCATGCGGCCTATATCTCGCTGTAGCATGTGGGCGTACGCCAACAGGTGATGCGAGAACAGGATCGGCTGCGCCCTTTGCAGGTGCGTGTAGCCCGGAAGGATCACGCCCCGATGCTCCTTTGCCCGGCGAACGAGCGCCGCCTGCAGATCCGCGATTAGACCGACAACAGAAACGATCTCCGCGCGCACAAAGAGGTGGCAGTCTGTTGCAACCTGGTCGTTTCTACTACGGGCGGTGTGGAGCTTGCCGGCAACCGAGCCGATCTCTTCTGTTAGGTAGCGCTCGATGTTCATGTGGATATCTTCGTCCGAGAGGCGGAACTCAAGATCCCCGCGCTCCAGCCGATCTCGAACCTTGCGTAGCCCGGCCTGGATCTGTAGTGACTCCTCAGGTGAAATAATCCCCGTCTCGCCGAGCATCTGCGCGTGGGCGATACTGCCCTGAATGTCGAAAGGCGCGAGCCTGCAGTCGAAAAGGATCGAGGCGCCGAACGCCTCAGCGAACGAGTTAGCTGACTCCGCAAAGCGGCCACCCCATAGCTTTTTCATGCGTCCCTCACCACAAAGTTTGGCAGGGGCAAGATTAGGGCCGGCCAGCGTTTTTTACAAGACGTCCCAGGGGTATGCGCCGCGCGAGCACATCGAGTCCGAAAGCCGAATGACGTCGCGGTCGCTGTTGCGCACCAGCCCCTTGAGGTTGGCAGAGACCCGATTGCGGGCAAGCTGCATGTAGATCCGGGCGATTGAGAGTTCATCGGAGCACTCGCCCCCTGACGAGGATGCGATGTCGGACACCCGCGCCAAGAGGCACATGCCCACAAAAAGATCGATGGCGGAATCGGCAATTCGCTTCGTCACGAGCTGCTCGCCGATAATCCCCTTGCCGTGTTTGCGCAGCGCTGCCTCAACGGCCTGTGACAGCCGGGCTGTACCCTGCTCAAGAACCAGGGCCTCCTGCTTGAGAAGCGGGGATACTCGCCAGAGCGAACCTCGCCCGATCGGGGTGACTTGCGATAGCTTTTTCGTTGCGTAGCTTGTGAGCATCCCGAATCCCTTAATCGGGTCGTTGAAAATCCCACCGATGCCGCGCGCGATATCCTTAAGAGCCTCCCCTGAATCCTTCATTCCCGAGAGCCCCACATAGAGGCGAAGGATCTCATTGGTACCCTCAAAGATGCGGTTGATGCGACAATCACGGACGACCCGCTCGTAGGGAAACTCCTTCATGAAGCCGTTTCCGCCAGCGATCTGCAGTGCCTCATCGGCAACGGTCCACAACGACTCGCTGACGAACACCTTGCTCATGGCGGCCTCAACCGAAAAGTCCTCAACTCCAGCGTCGATAAGGCTGCCGACAAAGGCCACGATACTCTCAGAGGCGAAGCACAGCGTCGTCATGAGCGCGATCTTCTCCTTGATGAGCTGGAACTCAGAGATGCTTTTTCCGAACTGCTTGCGCTGGATTGCCTGAGCGATAGAAAGCTCGATGAGGCGCTTCATCGCCCCGACACAGCCGCCCCCGAGCCCCGTGCGCCCATTATTAAGCACGGCCATGGCGACCTTAAACCCCTTGCCCTCTTCGCCAAGAACGCAGTCCGCCGGGACCTTGACGCTGTCGAAGCGAACAGTGGTGGTGCACGACGCGCGGATGCCCATCTTGTCCTCTTTGGGACCGGAGCTCACGCCCTGCCAATCACGCTCGACGATGAAGGCTGTCATCCTGCCGCCATCGCTTTCGGTCTTGGCGAATACGGTGAAAAACCCCGCGGTTCCGCCGTTCGTTATCCAGATCTTTTCGCCTGTCAGGCTCCAGCTTCCATCGGCGTTCTTCGTGGCGTACGTCTTAACTGAGGCAGCGTCCGACCCCGAGCCGCTCTCGGTAAGGCAGAACGCGGCGATGAGCTCGCCTGAGGCGAGGCGAGGCAGGTACCGAGCTTTTTGCCCGTCCGTGCCAAAGAGGAGCAGCGCCTTCATGCCGATCGAACTGTGCGCGCCGATCGTGAGCGACGTCGACCCGTCGTAGCGGCTGGTCTGCTGCAGGACGCGCGAGTAACCGGAGTTCGATAGCCCCAGGCCCTCGTGCTCTGCCGGGATGATGAGCGAGAAGAGCCCAAGCGCTTTAAGCTCCTCCAGGTATTCAGCAGTTTGCGCCCCGTTCTCGTCGAATGAGCGGAACTGCGCATCTTTGCCAGCCATGAAGCGGTCGATCGACTCGATCACCATCGACAGGGTCTCACGCTCCGCGGCGCTTATCTTGGGGAAAGGAAAAAGCCGTGAGTCACGGAACTCTCCCATGAAGAGGCCCTTTGCGGGACTCATGTCGATTTTCATGTCTGCGCCGTTTTCCATTTAGCTAATCCTTATCCCAATAGAAACTCAACCATTCGAGTAAATGTGTCGCCGCGCTCGACCGCCGCCCCGTGGCCGCCCTCCGCCCACAAATACTTAGCACGCGGCCATGCCTTGCGCAGGATCGCGATTTGGCTGCGCGACACCAGCTGATCGCCCTTCCCTCGGATGACCATCACCGACTCCTGTTGGGTTCTAGGAGTGCGATCGAGCGGATAGTGGTCAGCAAACAGGTCTCGCAGAATCTGGAGATTGAGCGCTCCCGCCTCAGGGGACCCCTCGCCGTAATGCCTCTTCACAAGCTCAAAGGCCATATCCCCCATCGACACGAGCGGCACAAGCAACGCAATGCGATGAAGCGGGTCGAGAGAGCTCCACAGGGCAGCGACGTAAGCGCCAAGGCTCATCCCTACGCAGGCGATGCGCCCGTGCCCCCGGGACTTGAGGAAGGCCGCCAGGCTGCGGAGGTCGTATAGCGATTGCGCCATGGCTACACAGGTCTTGACGGGATCGATGCTCGGAAAGAGTGGCGCCTCCTCAGCTGCCGCCTGCGGGCGACGGCGGCCGTGAAAGGGAAGCTCAACAAGCGCCACGTTTGCGCCCAGCGAATAGAGCAGCCCTGGCATGAACGCAAGCGAGTTAATGCGCTGGTCCCCCATCGTCCAGCCGTGCACGGCGACTATTGTGGTCCGATCCTTTTCCTGATCGTTGTGCTCCCACAGCCGCACGTAGGACGTGGAGTTTTCGATGAGCTTTTCGTACTGAGGAATTGCGCGCAGCTGCGTCCCCGGAAATTGCGATGGAAACTCAAGGTCAAGAACGCTTCCGTGCGGAAAGCCGTGCACCGGCACGATCGTCGGAGCCGGATTGACCTCAGGCGCCGACAGAAGCCTTGCCATAACCCCCTCCGAGCGCAGCGCATGAAGGGACGCACGGTCTTGCGCGAGCTGCTCTGGCTTTAGCCCGGCTGCGAACGCATCCAGGTTGACAATCTCAAGCGTGCGGCCAAGCCTTGCAACGAGGCGCGAGAGCCCGCTGCCGCCCAACATGGTGAGGCGCTCTACCTCGCTGAGACGGGCGTCAGTACGGCCGGTCAGGAAGCAGAAGTCCGACGTGGTGCCTGGGTTTTTTGTGCTGGCTTTCTTGGTCACGGAGTTGCCGGGTAACCTGCTCTAGTTCAGAGGGTTAGGATGTCACTGACGGAGGATCCGGTGTGCCGCAAGCTACGCCCTGCCATCGACTCGCAAGACGCCGTTCTGCCAGGGCCACCTCCCCACGCAGGAAACAGAAAGCGCGCCAAAGACACAAACTAATTGTTCATTATTCCAGGCTGTTAGCGAACCTGCTCAGCGCCGAGGGAGAATTGATACCATGAGCATGCCATCGCGCAGCGCGAGCTCCGACAGTCGGTCGATAAGCGCGTCACCACCAGCCGGCGGCTTAGGCTTCTCGCTGAGCGCCGAGGTAACAGCCTCCGAAAACCACTCCGAGGCAGCCACCAGGGCCTGGGCTTCCTGCCTTCTGCCGCTAAGCTCAAGCTCGGAGAGGTTGATCACAACCGCTCGATCGCGCAGCTCAACCGTTCCGCGTGCCGAGCCATACACGGATCGGGAGATGCGCTCGCCGATCACGTAGCGGGCAGCCGACTCGCCAAAGATCTTCTCGAGTGGCATCGAGAAGCGTCCGCGAAAAGCCGAGCCCTCGATCGACACATCAGCCACATCGCCAAAGATCGCCCTAGCGGCAGCGGACACCTCATCGGACGAGAGCTGCACAGCCCCCGCTCCGCTCGGGTCCTTAAGGAGCGCCTCGATCTCGCGCAGGTCCGCTTCGGCTGCCGCAACAGCGGCTTGAGGTACCGGCGAGATCTGAAACGAAGGGGGCTGCGGCGACGTATAGGTGTCCACCGCGTTACGGACCGAACGAACGAGGTATAAGCCCACGAGCGCCAGCACCACCGAAAGCAGGCAAACAGAAACGAGACAGCCATACCCTAGGCAGCCGAACCCGCCCCTCTTCTGGACTGAACCCCCAGCATCCATACGGCGCTATTGCAGCCCAAGGGAGGCGTCGTTCACGTCAAGCGCGAAGGAGCAGCTTCTAATGGCGTTCAGATCCTTTCCGCCCAGCTGGTCGTAGCAGATTCTGCAGTTCTCAAGAGGCGACGGCATCAGGCCGTCCTCCTTCCATACTTCGCACTGTTTTGCGGCTGTTGGGCTGCACGCGCTGAGAGACGCAACGAGCAGAACGAGAGAGGCGCCAAGTATCGCTTTCATGGAGCGTTTAATACCACGGCTGCCCATACGCGCCTAGACTGCGAATGCGCCGCTTAGGCACCCTCCAGGGCCGCAAGCAGCTCCTCCTTCGACACCCCATCGGCATCGAGCGCACGGCCACCATCCTCGCGCCGGCAATCCCCCAACACCTCCGCCTGCCGCTGCTCCTTTCGCCGGAGATTCCAGTGGATTATCTCGTCCACCTTGCAGCCCAAAAGGGATATGACGTTGACGGTCCCGCGCTGGCCAATGCGATGAATCCGGTCCACCGACTGCATCCAGTGCTCCGCATTCCAGGTCTTGTCAATGTACACGGCCGTCTGAGCGGCCGTAAGCGTGATCCCCACCCCGCCGGCCGCTGGTACCGCCACCAATACCTTAAGCGCATCTCCCTCCTGGAACTCCCGCACAATCCGGTCCCGCTCTGCTGGCGTCACCTCACCGCTGAAGGGAGCTGCTCCCAGGTCCTTATAGCGCTCGCACAGCTCGCGCACATTGCCGAGGTAGTTCGTCCACACCACGACTTTTTGGCCCTGCTCGCGCACGAGCTCCTGCACGATCTCGTCGAGCTCAAGGAACTTGGCCGGATCCCCCTTCCACTCTGGGTCGATCAGCCTCGGATTGGAGGCGATCTGCACGGCCCGGAGGTACTCCTCAAGGATGTTCGTTATCTCCCGCACGAACTGCTCCCCCGAGATCGAGCGCATCCTAAGGAGCAGCGCGTCTCGGATCTCGTCATAACGCTCGAGTTGGGATCCTGAAAGCTCAACCTCGCGCAGCGAGAAGATCTTCGGCGGAAGGTTCACAACACGCTCCTTTTTGCGCCTGAGCATAAGCTCCTGCGCGCGCAGAATGCTCTCCTGCACCGCCTCCTCGCGCCAGCGCTTAACCGCAAAATCGCTAAACTCAGTGCCCAGCTCCGCAACGCTCTCAAGCCACCTATAGAAGCTCTTCCCGAACCGCTCGCCACCATCGAGGATGCGCATCTGCGCCCACAGGTCGCTCACGTCACGGGGCGTGGGCGTCCCGCTCAGCAGCACCCGGAATGCGCACACCGGCGCGATCTCGCTAATGGCCTTAAAGGTCTTTGCAGCGTGGTTTTTCACGCGCTGTGACTCGTCGAGGGCAAGCAGCGTCTTTCGCTCTCCCGCAAGCCGCCGCAGCTCGGGCGTAACATACGACAGGCGAACCCCCTCATAGTTTACGGCAACTATATCCTGCTCGGCGTTCGAGGCGAGGAGGCGCAAAGTCCATTCCTTGGCGCCCTTGTCGCCGGTGAGCGCCGTCGCCTTCAGATTCGGAAACCACATCGAGACCTCACGCAGCCAGTTTCGCACGAGCGAATTCGGGCAGACCACGACCAGCAGATCCGCGCGCCCCTGGGCCTTAAGCGAGGCGAAGTACGACAGCACCGACAGGGTCTTGCCGAGCCCCATGTCATCGCCGAGGAAGGCGTGCGGCGTCTCAAGAAGCCACTGCACCGCCGAGCGCTGGTGAGGAAAGAGCCTCTGGACCTGCTCAAGGGCCAGGCCGGGCACCCCCTCCAGGGCCACATCTTCCATAGACGCGAACATCTGCGCCCGCTCGCGCAGCCGCACACGGCTCTGCGTGTCGCGCAGCAGAGCCTCGAAGGACTCGCTGCAAGGGACCGGCGGCAGCCCATGCACTTCGCACAGATGGCGAATCTCAGCCACGGCGGTCGGCAGCCGGGAGTCCGGAATCTGCGCCACAATGCGCGGGGCATCCTTGGCGTACTTCGTATCAAGGATCTCCGAAAGCTTGTCGAGAACCACGCCACGAAGCTCACTCCCGGCTTCAAGACTAACGACCAACGCCCCGCGCATAACCCCCGTCTCGGGGCACGGCGCTGTCTTTAACAGGAGCGGCACCGACACGACGTCAGCCGCGACGTCGTCGAGCGCGCCGCGCCCCTCCTCCGCTTCGGACAACAGCGCGGCCCTGCGCACCTCAATTTCGCCCCATGCCTGGCGGGTCAGCCAAACGGGAAAAGGAAGATCCGCAAGCCGCGCAGAGAGAGCCAGCAGCTCGCGCATATCGAGCACGAAGGGCTTCTTGCCGCCGCGCCTGCTTGCGCCGGGGAAGGCCAGCTTGAACTGTTCAGGGGTAAAATAGCACGGCCGGTAGCTGCCCGGCTCGCTCACAACCTCGGTCACAAAGGGCGTGAGAAGCGCTGCGCTAAAGTCTTCAGCCGCGAAGCTCCGTGGGGCATCGACGATCGCCTTCCGCGCTACACTGGAACCGGCTAGCGCTGCCCCAGCGGTCGCGTCGACGGCGAAAAGCTGCTGCTCATCCCGCAGCTTTTTGAGCAGGGTTGCGAGCCGCTCAGTGGGCAATGTAAACGCGCCATCGAAGCTTGAGTAGACCGCCCCCGACGTGCGTTTAAGGATTCGCATTACCTTCGAGCCAACCCGCGGCATCACCTTAAGCCTGCGCTTCTCACTGTTAAAACGAATTATGAGCGCAAGCGGCAATGCCGCAATGACCTCCTCGTCGACTGCAAACGGGTCTGCCTTAAGCCGCTCGAAGGCCGCAACCGCGTCCATCGGCTGGAGGTCCTCCGTGGCAAGGGTGTTAATCACCTCCTGCGACGGAAATTCAGGGCGCTCCAGCAAAGAACGCAACGAGCGCAGCGGCACAGTCCAGCTCTTATCCTCGCCCGAAAAGCGGGCACCCTCGAGGGCCTTCACGGCCTTAACCCGCTCTGGGCTGTACTGAAAATCGAGGCGCAGGAGCTGCCCCTCTCGGAAGATCGAGAGGACAGGCCCCTGCTCCCGGCGCCACGGCGGCGCCCGTCTGAACTTTTTGGGTGGCGGCATACCTGTGAATACTCTCACAGAACGCGCCAGTCGTTAAGGGCGAACCTGCGGAAATCCCCTCCTTGAATGGCATGCCGACGCGCGCTATACCCACGGGAGGCATGTCATCACTCTCGATTAGCAACATCTCAAAGCGCTTCGGCTGTCAGCAGGTGCTGAACGACCTATCGCTCGAGATCGCCACCGGGGAGTTCTTCTTCCTGCTGGGTCCCTCCGGGTGCGGCAAATCCACGCTGTTGCGAATTATCGCCGGACTTGAGACTCCGGATTCAGGCTCTATTGCGGTGGACGGGCGGGATATAGGCGCAACGCCTCCGCAAAAACGCGGCATCGGCATGGTGTTTCAGCAGTACGCCCTCTGGCCGCATATGACAGTAGAGGAGAACATCCGCTTCGGGCTCAAGGCTCAAGGGCTCCCGAAGCCTCTTCAAGACGAACGGCTACGAGAGAGCCTGGATCTCGTGCGCATGTCCGACTTCCGCAACAGGTATCCGCACGAGATCTCGGGTGGTCAACAGCAGCGCATCGCCGTGGCGCGCGCACTTGCCCTTCAGCCCCGAGTTCTCTTGCTCGACGAGCCCCTCTCAAACCTCGATGCGCGACTGCGGGACGGCATAAGGAACGAGCTGCGGGAGCTTCACGGCCAGCTCGGCATCACGATCATTTACGTCACCCATGACCAGGACGATGCCCTGGCCCTGGCTACCCGCATGGCGCTTCTTGATGCGGGTCGGATCGTGCAGCAGGGGACCCCGGAAGAGCTCTACCGCAGACCCACCTGTACCTTCAGCGCCACGTTTCTCGGAGACGCCAACGTTTTGCCGGTGGTGGTAGGGGCCTCGGCCGGGACGCGCGGCGCCTTCCTGGCGGCCGAGCCATCGCTGCGCCTTCCGGCCGTTGTGGAGGCCCGAGCGGATGGTCCGGCAAGTCTGTGCGTTCGGCCCGAGCATGTTCGTATCGCGCGTCATCAGCACGAATCATCCCCCCTTGCGGCAAGGGTCGCTTCCGTTACCTTTCACGGTTCCTACGAGAGCTATGAGCTTGTCTTAGCGGGAGACACCCGGCTGCGCAGCCGCGCCCTTGCGCCCTCGGCGCGCGGCGAGCTTACGGGCGGAGATCGTGTCTTTGTGGGCTGGGACCCAGGCAGCGCCGGACTAATGGATTCCTAGTAGCCGATTCCCGGTGTGTTTTCGCTGGGGCGACTGCGATGGCGCACAAGGAGAAGCACGGGCTCTTCCCTGCCTCCAACTGCGATAGAGCGGCTTGACAGGGCAAGCTCCGATGCCTTGAGCCTCTTGCTGCCCTGGCGTGCCCGGACGATCCGAAGCCGATACCGCCCCTCAGGCAGGCGCTTCTCGAAGGTTCCGTCGCCGTCTACCGGGACGTTGATAGTTTCTTCGCCATTTCTAAGACGCAGCATTCCGCCGACCGGGGCTGCCAAAGCAATGCACTCATCGCCCTCGCGCACCTTCGGCTGGAGGTCACATACCGAGCCGGCAACAACCATTCCAGCTAAGCGCTTTTCCGCTAGGCATGTGCGAAGCGGAGCGATACAAATTGAGGCTGCGAGGGAAGCAAGAGCGAGACGAGCGAAGGAGTTCATGGTCGTCAACCTACTAAAAATTTGCCTAACTGTGTATGGGTTCTTGGCTTCGATACTCTGAAGCCGTGTCGATACGGCGCTTTAGGCCCACTGTCTATGACTAAACAACGTCTTCAAACGAGTGGGCTTCTAGCCATATGTATAGTGTTTATGGTGTATCCCCTCGCGCATGTGCTGTTGCGCGCGTTTTTTGCGGACGGCGCCCCGTCGCTCGCCTTCTTCCGCGTGATGGCCGACACGGAGTTCTACCGCGAGGTGATCTTTAACAGCCTCAACCTGGCGATAATCGTCACCCTGCTCACCTCTGCAATCGCCTATCCCCTTGCGTTTGTCCTGGCGCGCTACAAGCTGCCAGCAAGCGGCTTAATCCATTCGGCGCTGCTTCTTCCCCTCGTAGTGCCTCCCTTCGTCGGCGTTTTGGGGGTGCGCCAACTCTTTAGTAGGTTCGGCACCGTAAATGTGATTCTGATGGACCTGGGCATAGTCGAGACCCCCGTGGACTGGCTCGGCGGAGGGGGCGTTGTTGGTATTATCGCGCTCCAGACGCTTCACCTCGTGCCGATCCTATACCTCAGCCTGCGCGCCTCCCTTCAGAACACCCACATCACGCTTGAGGAGGCGGCTCTCATGAGCGGGGCGAGCAGACTCGCCGTTGTGCGCAAGATCATCCTTCCACTGTCCCTGCCCGGCTGGTTCGCGGGCGCCACCCTGGTCTTCATCGGGAGCTTCACAGACCTCGGGACGCCGCTCATCTTCGAGTACCGCAAAACGATCTCGGTGCAGATCTATAATATGCTCACCGACCTCAACGAGAACCCCGTCGGCTACTCGTTCGTTGTCTTCACCTGCGTTCTCAGCGTGTCACTCTTTCTCCTCTCCAAGGTTTCACTCCTGAGGGGCAGCTTCGCCTCCACTGGCCGGGGGATTGAGCAGCAGCTAGCGCGCCCCCTCTCTGCGTCGGCGCGGGCCGTAATCCTCTCAGCCCTCGCCCTCTACCTTGCACTAGCGCTGCTGCCGCAAGTATCGCTTGTTCTTCTTTCGCTCTCCGGCGACTGGTTCATGACAGCCCTTCCATCCGCGTGGACACTGCATCACTTCCGCGAGGTGCTCAACCATCCGATCACCGCGCACAGCCTCATTACGAGCCTGTGGCTCAGCCTCGTTGCAAGCGCACTGACAGTCGTAGTCGGATTTCTAATGGCCTCTATCGTCGTACGCGGGCGGGGCCCCATGCGCACAATTATGGAGGCCTTCTCGATCATCCCGCTGGCCGTGCCAGGCATCGTGTTTGCCTTCGGGTACGCCGGCGGATTCGCCGGCACGCCGCTCGATAACCGCATTAATCCCTTTCCCCTTCTCATCGCCGCTTACATGATACGGCGCCTGCCCGCGATGGTGCGCTCCGCGTCGGCAGGCCTGGAGGAGGCGAGCAGGTCGCTTGAGGAAGCGGGGCTTATGGTTGGCGCCTCGCCATTCGCCGTGACCCGCCACATCGTCTTTCCCCTTATCGGGCGGCACATCCTCGTGGGCGCGCTCCTGACCTTCGCGTACTCGATGATCGAGGTGAGCGACGGCCTTCTGCTTGCGCTAGAGGAGCGCTTCTACCCGGTCTCAAAGGCGATATATGCCCTGATGGGGCGGCCGGATGGCATGGAGCTCGCGGCGGCGCTAGGCGTCATCGTTATGCTCATCATGATGGCCTGCTTCTATGGCACCGAGCTCATCTCTCGGCGAGGCGCAGCGCGGCGGACCGCAGCGGCCCTGGCGACCCTCCTTTTGCTTTTTCCTGCCGCAGCACGCGCCGATGAGGACGAGGTTGTGATAGTGAGCTCGCACTGGGAGGGAATGAAGCGCGAGTTCGAGTGGGCCTTCACCAACCACTACCGCGAGCGCACCGGCCGCACCGTGACGATTCGCTGGCTCGACCTTGGGGGCTCGTCGGATATCGTGAAATACCTCAAGGGGCAATTTAAGCGAGATCCCAAAGACGTTGGCGTAGACCTCATGTTCAGCGGGGGCCCGGACATCTTCCTGGACCTGAAGGAGAGCGGCATGCTTGCCCCCGCGACGGTCGATGCGGGCATCCTTACGCATATACCTCAGTCAATCTCAGGCGTCCCGCTCTACGACCCGGACCATTATTGGTTTTCTGCAGCATTGAGCACCTTCGGTATCGTCTACAACAAGGTGGCGATCAAGAGGCTCAAGCTACCAACGCCAACAGCCTGGGCGGATCTCGCCAAGGCCGAATACTTCGGCAAGGTCGGCGCCGGCGATCCGCGCAAGAGTGGCAGCATGCATGCCATGTATGAGGTGATCCTGCAGGGTTACGGCTGGGAAGCCGGCTGGAAGCTCCTGCAGCACATAGCCTCGAATGTGAGAAACTTTTCCGGCGGCGCGAGCCAGGTAGGAAAGGAGGTCGCGGCGGCAGAGATTATCGTAGGGATTGCGATAGACACCTACGGCGCGGACGTAATTCGACGCTTCGGCGCTGACCGTATTGGGTTCGTTGTTCCGCAGGACTACCCGGCGATTAACGGCGACGGAATCGGAATCATTCGTAACGCGCCCCACCCACAGCTCGCGAGCTCTTTCATAGAGTTCGTGCTCTCGGAGGCGGGACAGAAGCTCTTTTATGCCAAACTTGGAGAGCCCGGAGGGCCGCGCAAGTACGAGCTCGGGAAGCTTACTGTTTTGCCGAGCCTCTACGGGACCATCGCTCCTTCAACGGTAGTGAATCTCAATCCTTTTACGATGCCCAACGTGCTTCTCTACCGCGCGGACGTGGCTGCGAAGCGCTGGAACCTGGTTAACGACCTCTTCGGGGCCTTCATTATGGACTCGCACGACACCCTCGTGCAGCGGGCAGCCCTCTCGCCAGCGGGATCCCCCGCTACCTTCGGGATTCCGGTATCAGAGTCGGAGGCAGCGCGGCTCCTCGAAAAGGGGGCGTGGGGAGCGGATGCTACAGCTCGCAGCGAGAAGCTTCGGGAGTGGGGCTCTGTAGCGCGCGCGGGGTCCCGCTCGGCCCTTAGCCGCCTGGCGTGGCTACCCTCGACACTACTGGCAACTCTGCTCTGCCTGGCCGTCCTGAGGCGGCTCTTTCGCCTTTCGTTTCGGTAGTCGAGAAACTTCCTGCTCACACTTCCGAACTCTATCTCCGTCTAGTCACTTTTTAGCGGAGCTCACATGAATTCGGTCAACTCCATCACCGGCTGCCTCGCACAAAAGTCGCTCGTGCTCGACGATGCAAGCTCGGATCCTGCAAGCCCGGCGCTCGTCGTAGGTTTTGGGCAGGGCACCTTTGACGCTGAGGGCAGTGAGCAACCCGGTCCGTATTTCTCGCGCTCGATCCACTGGCCAGGAGGAGCGAGTGGGGTCACGATAGGGCGTGGGTACGACATGGGTAGCAGGACCCAGGCGCAGGTTGTGCGCGAGCTGATGAGCGCGGGGATGGATACCTGTGATGCGCAATGGCTATCTCAGGCGGCGGGGCTGCGGGGACAGGGCGCGCAGTTATTTTTTCGTCGCGAACGCCAGAATTCACCACTTATGCCGCTCGGTGTTCAGAAGGCGCTGTTCGAGCTCGTCACCACCGCTGAAACGGTAGCGGACATACAGCGAATATTTAAGAAGCCCGACGTAGCGGCGAAGTACGGCGAGGTTTCGTGGGCAAGCCTGCCAACGCCCGTTCAGGAGATCGTGTTCGACTTGCGCTATCGCGGCGATTACACCCCGCGCACCCGAGAGCTCATTCAGCCACTGCTCGTCGCGGGAGACACGGCGGGGCTACAGAAGGTAATGCTCGACGCAGATCTGTGGAGGGGGTTCAACGTGCCCGAAGGGCGAATAAGGGCCCGAACCGAACTGGCACAGCGCCTAGAGGTCAACACCGATGCCGAGCGACTCCCGTAGGGCGCGCTCAAGCTCCTTGTGCTTTTTAATATCCTTGAGGCGCGAGTTGAAGAGTGACCAGAAGAGCGGCTGCGGCAGCCGCTCGCGATCTTTAGCCAGGCGCAGCACGGTGTCCTTGAGGTTTTCAATGTCGCGGGCCGTAGCAGACCGCTCAGGGGCATCGATTGGCCCTTCATCATCGTGATCCGTCATCCTTCTATTGTAGCCCCTTCAGGCCTAACGGTCGAGGATAAAATCCTCCGCAGCGAGTGAGCCTAGGAGCAGCTTTTGCTATCCGATAGCGCGCATCGGCTGAGGCTCTCCTCGCCACCGCCTGTAGTCGTTCAGAATCTTGACGGCATACCGCATAACCTCTCCCGGAATTCGGCGCTTGCCCATCCCCGCCATCTGGACATGCCCAGGGCCCCAGTTGTAGGCAACGAGCGTCATTACCTTATCACCGTTGTAACCCGCCTCAAGCTCCTTGAGGTACGCAATTCCCAACTTAAGGTTCTGCTCGCTGTCGTGGAGCTGAAGCCTCTGTATGCTGTGCTTTCCTGCTAGCCACTTTCCGGTTGCGGGCATTATTTGCATAAGGCCGCGCGCTCCCACGTGCGAGCGCGCCATCGTATTGAACATGCTTTCAGACTTAATTACCGCTGCAACAAAAAGCGGATCGTATCCCTGCGCCTCGCTCTCACGAACGATGCGTGCCGCAAGCTGCTTTGGGTCGCCACCCTTCGGCGCGTAATACTTAATGATTCCCTCAACACGAAGCGTCATGGCCCCGGCGCGCCGTTTGGCGCCAAGCTCACCCGGCCGAGACGACTCAGCGCGAGATGCCTCCTGTTTCGGCGACTCCGCCCAGAGAACGGTGCGCTGAAGAGCCGCTTGCTCAGGCTGCGGCGCGCCGAAGCGCTCAGGGACGTACTCATAAACCGACCGATCGAAGGTCGCGTTTGAGTAATGCGCCGCCACCTCCTTGGCCTGTGATAGAAGTGAGGCCCGGGAGCCGGCAGCTGCTTGCGCCGCGTAAGGATCGTGTGAAAGAGGCTCATGATACAGGGGCGTGGAGCTGGCATAGGCTGCGGCACCGGCGAAGGCGATCACAGCGCACAGGTAGCCAAGCCGGTTATTGGACCTGCTGCGTGGCCCGGCGTGGGTGGGCTCAACGATGTCATCGTTTGCGGGGGTGCGTGGTGTCGCCCTCAGCGCAGCCCCGGAGACGCTCAGGATGCGCCCGGTTGGCGCTACTGCCAACTGGCCCTCGGGGGGGCGGTTACCGAACTGGGTCAATATAATCTGTTCCACGCATCCCCATATCCGGCTAAGACGGGAAGTCGCTTCAAACGAACTTTGCAACACCACCCCTAACCAATTGAAATCAGGTTGGTTGGTGAAATATTCTACCCAAGGAGGGCCCGGAGTTCGGTCGGTGAGAGCCCCACCTCACTGCGCTCCCCTATGGCGTCCTGAGAGAGCGCCCGTTTGCGCGCCTGAAGCGCAAGGATCCGCTCCTCCACGGTATCCCGAGCAACGAGCCGGTGGACTATCACGGGGTTCTCCTGGCCAATGCGATAGGCTCGGTCGGCTGCTTGGTCCTCAGCCGCTGGGTTCCACCACGGGTCAACGATGTAGACATGGTCGGCCGCTGTGAGTGTAAGCCCAAGGCCCCCAGCCTTGAGGCTCAGCAGCATCAGGTCTGGCCGATCGGACCGCTGGAACGACTCTACGATATCACCGCGCCCCTCGGTCGAGCCATCTATGCGCACAAAGCTTAAGCCCTCCTCGCGGAGCCTCGGTTCGATGAGGTCAAGCAGCGAAGTCCACTGCGAAAAGACCAAAGAGCGGTGGCCCTGATCGCGCGAATTCCTGAGCGACTCAAGCAGCAGCTCCACCTTGCTTGACCGCGAATCGGTGAGGCCGGGCACAAGCGCGCAGTGACAACACGCCTGCCGAAGCCGCAGCAGGGCTTCCAGCACCGAGAGCGCATTTGCCCCGCCATCGGCATATCGATCAGCCTGCGCGCGCGCACCGGCCAGGATTGAGCCATACACTGCACGCTCCGCCTCGCTGAGCTCACACTCCAGGACCACCTCAGTCTTTGGCGGAAGCTCCGTGGCAACATCCCTCTTAAGGCGCCGCAGCACAAATGGAGACACGCGGCGCTTCAGCTCCCGCGCCCTCTCGGTGCTGCCTGCCACAATCGGAGCGGCGAACTCACGCTCAAATTCGGCGCGCGATCCCAGCAGTCCGGGTTGGAGGAAGTGAAACTGGCTCCACAGGTCACTCAATGAGTTCTCGATCGGCGTACCACTGAGGCTGATGCGAAAGCTGCTCTTAAGCCGAAAAGCTGCCCGAGCTACTTGGCTGTCGGGATTGCGGATCGTTTGAGACTCGTCGAGTATCACCGCGTCCCACTCAAGGCTGCTCAGTGTCTCAATGTCGAGCCTCATGATGGCGTACGACGTGAGGATGACATCGGCGCCATCGCCGAGGCTGCGGCTAGGCCCGTGATAGAGGGAGGTCGATAGGCCTGGCCTAAACCGAGCGACCTGCTCGCGCCAGCTTGAGAGCACTGAAGTCGGCGCCACAATCAGCGTGCGAGGCCGCACTACGCACAGTGCCTGGAGCGTCTTTCCAAGACCCATGTCGTCTGCCAAGAGCCCGCACAGCTCATGCTCCCGAAGAAACGAAAGCCATGCCACGCCCCGCTCCTGGTAGCCGCGCAGCGTTGCCGTGAGCCCCTCGGGCAGGACCGCTGACGGAAGCTGCTCGACCTGTGCAAGTCCCCGCATGAGCCGCTCAAAGTAAGGTGGCGCCTCACCGCCAAGACTCTCGTGGATGGCCTCTACGTCAGCTAGAAGCCTCTGCATCGGCCGAACCGCGCCCGACCCATCTGCTTTGGCTGCCAGGATGCGTTCAAGAATATCGCGGTGCTCAGCCATCCAGCCAGCCGGAAGGGTCCCCCACCGGCCAGACTCACGGCCAGCACCCTCCACCTGCACAAACGGCTGTCCCGAGCGCAGGGCAGCGAGAGCCTGCGATAGCGGCACCCGCGCCCCACTCTGCCCAACAAACTCAATAGTAGCCTCGCGACCGTCTCCAGCGAACACCGGCTTGAGCTCATGCGTCGGGGAGAAGATGCGGGCCGCGTCCCCACTCACCTCCCACGACTGCAGCTGACCGGCGAAGCGCGCCGCCGAGGCGCCAGAAAACACCTTTGCCTCATTAAGCCGAAGCATGAGGCGCCCGTTGAGCTCGCGCTCAAGCCGGGACTCCTCAAGTGAGTCCCGCACCGGAATTTCGCGCTGTGAGCTCAGGCGAAGCTGCCCCGCCCGCACCTCGGCGATAGGCGGGTCACCGTACACAAGATGAGGAATAACGGTCAGCTGCTCGCCCGCCTCGTCTGAGACCGTCTCAATTACGATACGAGGCTTAATCGTCCGTGCACGCGGAAATTTTCGGCTGTCGAACCGCACCTGTGCCTTGGCCTGAAGGGAAGGAATGAGGCGTGACGCGAGCGCCACCCCCTCCGACTCCGGGTACGCAGTGCCCTTTCCCGAAAGGAGCTGCACCTCGTCGTGAGAGAGGGCGCTATCCTCAACTGAGTACAGCACCTGGTCGCGCAGCGCCGCCCCGTTTCCGAACACCTCGCCTGTTCCAACCGGAAACTCCCTCCGAACACGGTACCCTTGAGCATCGTCCTCAACGACAACGATCGGCACGAGCGCTTCTGCAGCCACAGTCACCGGCGAGCCGTCCAATTCAACAAAAGGCACCCGCGACAGCGCGCGCAGAAGCATCCCCAGATTCCGCGGAGGCAGAACACCCTCCTTCGTCCCCACGAGCACATGGTCGAGAAGCCTCTCCTCCTCCGAAACCGCTGCTGACACCCCCTGCCTCTTGAGGCCCTCAAGGGCGGCAGCCAGGGCTCCCCGAACCGGGACTATGCGATCTCCTATCCGCAGCTCGCGCGCGAAGCTAAGGCGCCCCTCTTCCCGCTTAAACGTATGAACCACCCTCGCGCTGGATCCGAGCGCCGGTCGCTTGGCATCCCGACCAACCTTGCCCTGCCGAACGGCAAGGATGGCCGCAATCACATGCCGGCACGGGTCCTCATCGGAGCCACAATCGCACTGCCAGGCCTCATTGGCCTCGGAGAGCGTAACAGTGACCGTCTTGTCCCGCGCCCCCTGGAG
>CANIHJ010000029.1 GCA_947467385.1 Deltaproteobacteria bacterium
ACTCCGTTATAGGCGACATGTTTGCCGGGGATCTCTTCCTCGGCCGCCACACCTTCGCCAGCCAGTTTTACCTCGACTGGGGAGAGGACCTCGACAAGGATCGGCAGCTCCTGCTTGGCGCCGACACCGGGCTTCGTGGATATGAAGTCAACACGTTTTCGGGCGACAAGCGATTCTCCTTCAACCTGGAGGAGCGAACGCATCTGGTGGATGACCTCTTTCAGCTCGTGAGCCTCGGCACGGCTGCCTTCGTCGATGTCGGCGCAGCCAACTCTAATTCCCTCGGCGACCTGTTTACTCAGGACGTGTACAGCGACGTGGGCGTGGGTCTGCGCTTCTGCTTCCCTCGAGCGACGGGCGGAGGCATCGTGCGGATCGACGTTGCGGTGCCCTTGCGCGATGGGCCAGATGGCAGCAAGGCAGGTGAGCCTCGTATCATCTTTGCCGCCGGCCAGCTCTTCAACGCCCGCCTCCGAAGCGAGGTAGTCGGGCCCGAAAATGCCGCTGCCCGCCTGGGATTCGATCGTTAATTCAGGGTTTTATCCTCGACTATCTTAGCCCCGCTGCCTCTGTTACATATCCAGAAGTCGTGCCGCACTACGGTGTGCAAGGCCAAGCGTAGCGCATGCAAGGGAGATGTATCATGGCTGCTCGTCACGGATGGTTCTGGGGGAACGTTGGGGCTTTCTTTCTAGGCCTTGCTATTGGGCTTCCCGAGGCCGCGGCAGAGCGGACCGTCCGCGGAACGTTCTCGACCATAACAACAGTGGCTCCGGCTCAGCATGTCTACCTCTCGGTGGAGACCCCGTACGGGCTTGAGCAGTTCGAGCTTGAGCTTGACGGAAACAATCCTGGGACGGCAAGCGCAGTGCACCTTAAGGGAGCGTCACGGCCGCGCAAGGGCCGCGGCTCGAACTCGCCGGTTGCTGCCACGCGGATGGGCACCAAGACCCTTATCTTCTTTACTTCATCGCGCCGCGGAGTGCCCTCCTCGGTTTCTTTCAGGCTTGTGCAGGAGAACGGTACAGTCTCAGCGCGCAATGTTCGGTATTCAAAGGCGTCCGCCCGCACCCTGCCGTGCGGCAGCAGCGGTGGCGAGCATACTGTTGAGCGGGCGCAAAACGGCACTTCGCGCGGCGTTGTCTCACCGTTTGGTGATCTCGATTCGCAGCCGTTTAATCCGCCTCGGGTAGTCGAGATAGCAGTCCGTGCCGATTACGATTTCTTTCTTAAGTATGGCCAGGCCTCGGGTGACTATATCGCGGCAGTGCTGCATGCCAGCGAGGTGCTCTACGCAAGTTCGATGGGGATCCGCTTTCGCGTCACGAATCAGGGAGTGGCAACGTCGGGGGTTCCTTCGCCGGGTGAGGTAGACGCTGGCGCGCTGCTTGAGGCTTTTCGCCAAGGGCTTAAGAGGGAGCAAGGAAGGGCCGATCTCTACCATCTCTTTACCGGCCGGGAACTAGTCGGCAGGACGGTTGGAATTGCGTATGTGCGCACCGCCTGCTCGGGGAACCTGCGGTTCAATATCGGGCTTTCTCGCTACATCACCGACGCCCTGCAGCCCCTTCTGCTCGCTCATGAGGTGGGACACAATCTCGGCGCGGTCCATGACAATGAGCCTAATTCGATAATGAACCCGGTCCTGTCCCCGACCATGGACCACTTTTCGGGGAGCGCCCGTTCCACGATGAAGACGGCCATTTCGCGCTCGATGCGTTGCATTGAGCGAATGCCGTACCACCAGGCATCGCTTTCGCTGGCTAACACCACGGCGGAGGCCTTTAATGCGACCGTTGCGCTCTCAAGCGCAGTGGCGGAGAGCTGCAAGGCTGTACTGTATGTCCGGGCCATGGATAAGGGGCGGCCTTCCGGGCCCTTTGGGCGCATCAGTGTGCAGAACGTCACGTCTGTGGCGGGCTATACCGGAGCTTCTTTCGCGTTTACAGCCCCGAGGCCTCCGGATCCCTCGTCCGACACGCAGGTGCTCTTTATGGTAAAGGTTGCGTGCCGATCGGGTTCGGCCATGACGGAGCCGCAGGTCCTGACCCTTCCAGCCGCTGGTTCTTCAGCTTCGGCTCCGGGGGATGTGAAGGGATGGATCAGGACGCTTTTGAAGAGCTTTAATCCCTAGGGCGAGTGCCACGAAGTTTTTGCAGGGCACAAGCTCATAATGCAAAGTTTTTTTCGAACTTCGTTTGCATTTGATGTTTTTGTTGCAGCCGAAGGGGCTAGCTGTGTCCCAAAAAAAACGCCCCCCGACACTCGAGAGTGCCGGAGGGCGCCATAAGACGCTAGGCGCCTGCTTACTTCTTCTTAGAAGCCTTCTTGGTGGTCTTCTTCTTAGCAGCTGCCTTCTTGGTGGTCTTCTTTGCTTTCTTAGCCATTTTTTTCTCCAGTGTTGATCGCGTAAGAACAAGTTCTTTCCGCTATCTACGTTTGTTTACCGGCCCAGCCAACACTTGTTGATGAAGGAAAACCTTCACCGAACAAACTGGGCTCGGCCGAAACTATATTCAGCAAAAGACCGCGCGCTACTTCCAATTGTGCAGAAGATGATGCGCATTGTCTCCGCTGAACTGCCTACTCTGTCTTATCGAACGATAAGATTCAGAGCTTGACATTTCTGCTCTACGAATGCTGCATAATTTTCTCGCCGAAGGAAAGAGTTTTCTCTCCGAGACGATCCGTTACGCAGCTCCCGATAGCACCGGAGGGATTTACTGCTACCTCCCCCACCGCGTCGCTACCGACCAACCTTCTTTCAACTTCACCGGCAACATCCTACTGCGCGCTGCCGCTGATTGAGTCTGTTGTCTAAGAGAAGGTCGGTGCTGATGCTCGCGCCTTTCTCTCACTTCGTCGCTCACTCACCATCCTTCGTCGCTCTCAGAAGCGCGAGGCTTAGTCAGTGAGCAGCGAAGCGCTCAACATTGGGCTCAGGTTGACACCGCTTCTTCATGTTGGCAAGTACTTATTTGATGATGAGTTGAGTCGAAAGAGATTCACGCATGCGAGTCTCGGCTCGAAGAGCAACCGATCGCGCATCATCAGAGGGCGAAATCGCCGCTCCATCTCCCCTTTGAGATGAGCTGCAGGGACTCTCCCGACGCACGATTTGCAAATACGTCCACCTCCTCTGACGAGATCATGATGTCGGTGTGGACTGAGCTGGCGTTACAGCCGATTTCAACGCATTCGGCGTCGCTCATCGTCTCGCCACCCTGAAGGCATCCCTTATACGCCGAGCCTACCGCGATATGACACGCCGCATTCTCATCGAAGAGGATCTCCTCAAACACCAAACCACTCTGAAATACAGGCGAATCGGTGCCCACGAGAGCCACCTCGCCCAACCGTTTGGCGCCTTCATCGCTCTTGAGGTACGAGTCGAGGGCAGCCTTGCCCTCCTGACACTCGAAGTGAGATATCGCCCCATCCTTGAACTGAAGCACCAGTTCCCTAACGAGGGTTCCGTTTACCAGAAAGGGGCGCGTTGCCCGCACCGTTCCGGATGTCCTGCGCCAGTCCGGGGTCGTGAAGCACTCTTCGGTCGGCAGATTGGGCTCGAAGCTAGTGCCCTGCGGAGTTCGGTCTGCGCCCCCCTTGAACACCGCCCGGCTTGAGAGCCCCACCGTAAGGTCGGTGCCCGGACCGACGAACCGGAGCTCCGATATCTTAAGGCCCGTAAGCTTTCGAGCCCGAACGCTAAGCACCTCGTTGTGCTGGGCCCACCGCTCAAGGAAATCCGGCTTATCAACCCGGCATATTCTGAATATCTCCTCCCACAGCCGGGTCTCGGCCTCCGCCAGAGGGAGCTTGGGAAACACTCGCGATGCCCAGCCCGGGGTCGAGGCTGCAACAACGCACCAGTGCACCTTGGAGCGCTCTATACCCTCGCTGTAGAAGTGCTTGGCGGCTTGGTAGGCGGCTTTGCGCACCTCGTTGACCGCCATCGGGTCGAGGTCGCTCAGGTAGGTGGGGAACTCTGGCCCCAGGATCTTGAGGTTTGCGGCGGTGCAATCCACCAGCTCCCGAAACTTGGCTGTGTAGAAGGCTGGGGTCATAGAGAGAAATTCCGGCCTAGAGGCCTGAATGCGGCGCCGCTGTAGGATCGGATCAGAGAGCTCAACGTGAACGAATCCCGCTCCTCGACGGTACAGCTCCGAGACGAGGGCATCAAGGAGCGGGCGGTGAAAGACCTCGCTGGAGACCTGCACGAGTTGCCCTTCCTGGACATTGAGGCCGTGGGCGGCGATCAGGGTTGCATAGCGCAAGAGCTGCTCTTTGAGATCGGGATGGAATGGGGCTGCTATCTCTGGCATAGGCCTGTGGTGTCTCCGTAGTGTTTCTGCCCTCCATACCATGAGAGGCGCCCCGTAGGCAGGGGGAACTGCGTTGCCCGTCTAGCGCGAATGACGATGATTGTTCGCAGAGCTATTTCGCGATCGTCTGGAGCGTGAGTTCGCACAGCTCCCTATTTGTGTATTTGGTGCGCCCCGGAGGATTGCTGGCGAAGGCAGTCTTCTTGGAAACCGCGCCCGAGCTGACCCCGAAAGACTGCACCCCTCGGGGTATGCGGGCGGTCATGCGGCCGATTCCGGAGCGCAGCGGTACCTTGATGGTGCGGCGGCAGGCCACGTTGTTAATCGAAAACCGAACGGGAATAGCGCCGGTACCCGTCGCGCCAAAAACCACGTTGATAGGGATCTCTTTCCTGCGCTTGGGCTCCTTGAAGATGGTAATCCAGGAAACCACTGGCCCCTCGCGGTCGCCCCGGTCGGTCGGCGGAATGGTTTTGCAGTTAGTCGTCATCTCCACGCCGAGTGCCAGCGGCTCCTGCGCAGCCGAAATGAGCGCCCGTTGCGACGTTGCGAGGTCTACCGTCGACGAGAACATCGACGCCAGCCCTGAAAGGCCCATGAGGGCCATCGGCTCAACCGCAGGGGCTGCGAAGGGGTCGCCGAGCACCTTTGCCCGTAGATCGGACAGGTTGCCGTCATCGCCGAAGTGGAGAGACGTTGCTATGACGCCGCTTGAGTTAAGCGTCAGCCGCGCGACAATTACCCCCTGTCCCGGGTAGCTGTAATGCTCGGTCCTCCACATTACGGTGACCTTATCCGCCCCCACTGCAACCCGCACACCCTGGGTTGTGTCGCGCGGAACCAGGTCAGTCTGCAGCACGGCGATAGAATTCTTTGGCGCCCGTATGCCATGCTGGTAGTCGATAAGCGAGGGCTGCTGCATGTACACAAGGCCATTCGGAGAGACCCAGATTGCATTTACGCTCTCGCGGAAGTACGGGAAGGAGAACGGCAGGTCGACCTTGTAGAAGTTCCCTTCGTCTGACTGGTTTACCAGGAGTCCGTTGTCGGCCGAAGTATCAACCGTGCCGCTTGTTAGCAGGTTGGACGCCCGGAAATCGTATCCGCAAGGCTGCAGGGCGGCTGGCGGAGTTGGCAGAGGAACGGTCTCATTAAACATCATCCGGCCCGCGTTGATGACTCGCTGGGTGCGCACGAGCGGCAGCCCGCCGCTGGTTTCGACGAGGGATGCCCTATACCGGCCTGAGAGGTACATTGTGTTAATAGCCTGAAGGTAGCTCAACCCCGGATTTCGCCCGAGGAGCAGGGCGAGCGCTCCGGATACATGCGGCGTGGCCATCGAGGTTCCGGAGAGCTTCTGATAGCCACCACCCGGGGCAGTGCTCAGGATGTCCACACCCGGTGCCGCGATGTCGACGGTCGTGGCTCCGTAATTAGAGAATTTCGCGAGGTTCTGGTTCCGGTCTATTGCGGCGACGGACACTACGTTGTCGACCTCATAGCCGGAGGGGTATGATGATGAGGCGTCGGTGTCTATCCCGTCATTGCCGGCAGCCGCGACGAAGACTATCCCCGCGTCGCGGGCCCTGGCGATGGCCTGCTCAAGGGCTCCGGAGTAGCCCCCTCCTCCCCATGAGTTGTTGGCCACGCGGATGTTAATCCCGTAGGAGTTCCTCATCATTGTCATGTAATCGATACCCCGCACCGCATCAGAGAGGCTTCCGCTGCCGTTGCTCGACAGAAACTTCACGGCCATGATTTTTACCCGATGATTAACCCCGGCGACGCCTCTTGAGTTGTTTCCCACAGCCCCTAAGGTTCCGGCCACGTGAGTGCCGTGAAAGTGATCATCCATGGGGTTGCCTGGGTTTGCCGCGGAGGTAATCGCGTTGATGCCGTGCACGTCGTCGACGTAGCCGTTCCCGTCATCGTCAACCCCGTTGCCGGCGCTTTCGCCGGGATTGCGCCACATGTTTGCCACGAGGTCTGGATGGTTGTAGTCGATGCCGGTGTCAATCACTGCGACAACTACGGCGTAAGCGCCGACGAAGCTGCTCCAGGCGCGGGGGGCTGAGATCCCCTGAGCATCCGACATTCCCCATAGCTGGCCGAAGGAGGGATCGTTGGGCATGAGTTCCGAGGCCTTAAGGAGGTAGTTAGGTGAGCAGGTTTCTGCTACGCCCTCCGCCAAGATCTCCTTGCAGCGGTCCTGCTGCGGGTCATACGGAATAGCGCCGCCGGAATCCGAATCAAGAGCGCGAGCTGCGCCTTGGGGCTCAGCCACGGACACTTTTAAGGTCTTTGCGTTAATTACCTCGACGACGTCTCCCACCCTGGAGCTGAATGAGGGGCTTGCGGCCAGAGAGAAGGCGCCGGCGTGTCCCTGACTCGACGGAAGCGTAACTACATACTCGCCCGGAAAGACCTTCGGTGGCTCAGCGAGAGCGGGGACTGTCGAGGCAGCAAGCCAGCCCGCCACCGCTGCGAGGAGCAGAGAGAGTGCGCACCGATTGCAACACGTCGCTCGTTGAGTCATCAACACTACCAGCGTTCGATTGCGGCCCCACTATCGAGGCCGCGTGATCGGGTCTAGTAACCCGCCGCATAGGCAGAGGTCGGCCTTTAAGTGCCAGAACTTAATGGCTATGTGCTGATTTGCCGTGTAGTGGCGCGTTCCCGCTCACGCAATGCTAGGCTAAGGCCCTGAGGCTGCAGCCATCTACGAGATGCTCGTATGCCAGTCAGCCCTGCGGCCCGAGGATGCGGCACCTCGTGCGGTGGCCCTATCGCGGGGTGTTCCCGGGGAGGAGCGATACCTCAAGCTTGCCGTCCCTGATAAAGCGGGCCAGGTTGGCGGCGTTGAGGCGCGCCTGCTGAGGAGACGCGGTGCCACTGACAAGGCACTGCACCTTGTAGTGGAAGCCCTCGGGGATCTCCTCTCTCCACACCTCGTAGACCAAACCACCTTGAACAGGCGGGCTCGCCAATCCCCAGCGGGATCCTATGACCTTGGTGATCGGCCGCAGTGGCGCCCGAGCGGGATCGACGTAGTTTTCGAGGAATAGGGTTGTGCGCTCCCACGAGTAGCGGTCATCGTCGATCGACACATCAAACTCAAGCGGGCTTCGAAGGATCTCGTCACGCTCCAGCTCTACCGCTGTAGCTTCGCTCTCGAGGTTGGCGTCGGTGGCGCCCACAACGTCTGCGATTGAGCCCGAGCGGGGCGCTTTCGAAGCGCACGCCGATGCGAGAATGATGACGGCAAGAAAAGCGATATGTCTCATGGCAGAGAGCACCTTAGTTTTGGTTCACTGCAAGTTTCCGCGAGGCAAGCCCCTCAAGCAAGAGCTATCCGAAATGTGCCGCTAGCGCACGCGGCGCAATAAAAAGCGCCGGAGGAAGAGTAATCGTCCCCCGGCGCTTCATGACTAACCTCTTTAGCGGCTTAGCTAAATGAGCTACCGCAGCCGCACGTGCGCTTGGCGTTTGGGTTCTTGAACTGGAAGCCCGTGCCCTGCAGTCCGGTCACGTAATCAACGACCGTTCCACGCAGGTAGCCTGCGCTCACCGGATCAACGACCACCTTAACCTCCTCGAACTGCATCGAGATGTCGCCCAACCTTTCTTCCTTGTCGAAGTCGAGGCCGTACTGGTAACCGGAGCATCCGCCTCCGACAACCGAAATGCGAAGGAAGTCACCGGGCTCTCCCTCATCTTTGATCGCCTTCGCAACCGCCTCTACCGCCGAGGGGGTGAACAGGACCGGTTGAGTATCTGTTGGGCTAAAGTCTTCGTTAAGCTGAGCCGTAACATTCTTCGGTCCGCAGCCGCTACCACATGAACCAGCGCTTGCACTCATAACGTGTTCCTTGTTCGTTTCAAGTTAATGCTTCCTCGGGCCACCAATCACCTGACGTCTGCTAGGGGTCGGCGAGTGCCCATGTAAGACCCCTAGTATACTGAAGAAAAGGCCCTGATAACAAGCTCGCAGCGGCAATCTTCTACCTGTTTGTGGGACTTAGGCGCTATTCCGCTTGAGCAAAGGGCAGAATATGCCGCTTCCGCGCCGCTCGGGAGAACAGATCGCGACTCATGTTTTCTGACTGAAAAGCCGAAATAAACCCTAAG
Source organism: Deltaproteobacteria bacterium (assembly GCA_947467385.1). Classification (GTDB taxonomy): domain Bacteria; phylum Bdellovibrionota_C; class UBA2361; order UBA2361; family OMII01; genus OMII01. The sequence continues at coordinate 8,454 of CANIHJ010000029.1, forward strand.
GAAGGGATGCTTGCTCTCCAGTAGTAAGCCGTTTCTCGGAGCCTCCATTCCCCACGTTTAGAGAGGTTTTGATGCAACGTTGGCTTCAGGCTCCGCATATTGTCAGCGCCCTACGAACGGTTTCCCTATCGCTTGCGCTCGGCATCTTGCTCTATGTCAGTTTGGCGTTTGCAGACACGAAGCCGCGCGAACGCGCCCGCTATGCGGCGCCCGATGAGCAGGGTAGCACGCTGCGCTTTACACCGCTGGACCTGTCGAACGGCAGCAAGCTGACTCTCATCTCTCCTTCTCGCTGGTCTGACCTTGCCGAAGATCTCGCGCAGTCGCTGCACGACGCGCATGATGAGTATACTGCCCTCTTCTCTGACATCCCCGCTTTCAAGAGCTCTATTCGCCTGATGGATGAGGAGGCATTCTATGAGCTGACGGGAGCGCCATCGTGGACGAATGCGATGTTTTTCAGGGGCGAGATTATAATCCCGCTCTCCGAAACCCAGCCGGTCGATCTCGAGAACCTGCAGCGCTCGGTAAAGCACGAATTCACTCACGCTGTGCTGTCGTCCATGTCGGGCGGGCAGATACCGGGGTGGCTTGATGAGGGCGTCGCCCAGTGGGCGGAGGGCTACGAACACCCAGCCCTGCGTGAGGCGCTCCGCAAGTGGCTCCAAAAGAACGAGCCCGTGCCGCTCAACTTGCTGCAGGGGGGCTTTACCAAGCTCGACCCGGCGATGGTCCCCTCTGCGTATGCCGAGTCGCTGCTTGCCAGCAAGGCGATGATTCAGGCGTTCGGCTTCAGGAAGATCGGGGCATACCTGGCCCTGCTGAGAAAGGGGGTCGAGAAGCCACTCGCATTCGAGGCGACCTTCGGCCTTTCGCTGGAGGAATTCGAGGAGAAGCTTGGAGACAGCCTCAAGACTTGGGCCAAGCTTCCAGTCACCAAGAGCGCTCTTCAGTAAGTCGTCTGTCCGACGCTGCTGGGTTGCATCGAGCCCCTAAACTCCAGCACAATGGGGTACACGCCCGAATTCGGAGACCTCGTGGGACAATCCCCTCACATAGACCCCGACATGCTTGAATCTGCGCTCTCGTTTCTCGGGGAGTTGCCCGGCTGCTATGAGCTCCCGGCGCTTGTGCTTAAGCTTAAGAAGAGGTTCCCGCACTCGAGCCCGGAAAGCCTGAGCCTCGCCGCCGAGATATTTTCGGCGAGGTCTCTTGCGCCCGAGAAGCTCGGTGCTTGGGCCTCTCAGGGATACTTCTCGCTGGGGGTGCTGCAGCAGGCCTCCCGTGCGGCCGTCGCCGCGTGTCGGGCACGGCGCTTCGCGGGGGGCCGCCACGTGCTTGAGATCGGGACCGGCTCAGGCTGCGACACGGCGGCCTTGGCGCGGGTGTCTGCCCACGTAACGACTATTGACGCCGATGCGGCGACAACTGAGCTGGCTCGCCGGAACCTTGAGCTGCTTAGAATCACAAACGTGACCTTCCAGACCGGGGATGCCCAAGAGCTCGTCCCTGCCATCGTGGCTTCCTGCGATGCCCTCTTTGCGGATCCTGCCCGCCGCTCAAGGGCGGGCCAGCGGGTCAAGGATGCCGAGGAATACTCCCCGCCTCTTTCGTGGGTTTTGGGTCTTCAGGTTAAAGGGGTGAGGGCCATTAAGGTGAGTCCGGGCCTCTTCGTGGAGCCCCTACCGCAGGGATGCGCTCGGCAGTTCGTTGGCGTGGGAGCCGAATGCCTTGAGCAGACGCTGTGGTTCGGCACCGATGTGGTGGACTCAAGCGTGCTACTAGCTGATATTGACGCGGCTTGGGCTCCTCCTGCGTTGCAGCCTGAGCCGGCCGAGGCACAGGCTCTTGAGGGATATATCTGTGAGGCTCATGCTGTCATGAATCGCTCGCAACACCTGCAGTCGTTTTTTGCTGGGCTCGGCATCGCTTCTGTTGCGCCCGATGTGGCGTACGGCATAGCGAGCCGTTTGCCCGCCCCCTCCCCGTTCCTCTCCCGCTTCTTAATTCTTTCCGCTATTCCCTTTCAGCCCAAGCAGCTTAAGGCTGCGTTGGGGATGCTGCGCTGGAGCAATCGAACCGAATTCAAGAAGCGCGCCGTACCGCTTGACCCCGAGGCAGTGCGGGCTGAGATGAAGCTGCCTGATCATTCTCACGAGAGCCCATTCGGGGTAGTCTTCCTGCTGCCGTGGCAGGGCAAGCCGTGGGCTGTTATTGCGGAGAGGATCACGTGAGTGAGGAGCGCATGGAGCTGCAGCAAGGTATTGAGGCGCTTGGCCTCTCGGCCTCTGATGAGCAGGTCGATGCGATGCTCACATACCTTGAGTACCTCGACCGCACCAACCAGTCGTTTAACCTCACGCGCATTCCGCGTAGCGATTTTGTGCGGCTGCATCTGCTCGACTCGCTTGTTGCGCTGCAGGTAATCCCGAAGGGCGCTGGCCTCTCTATCATCGATATCGGCACGGGGGCAGGCTTTCCGGGAATTCCCATCGCTGCACTCCGGCCCGACTGCCACGTGACCCTGCTCGACTCAACGGCAAAAAAGGTGCGCTTTGCTAGCGACACTGGGCGGAGCTGTGGTCTCGCCAATCTTTCCGGCATCCACGGAAGGGCTGAGATGCTGGCCCACACGGCAGAGCACCGTGAGCATTATGACGTCGTCACATCGCGGGCAGTGGCGGGATTCCCCGTCCTGATCGAGTGGATGCTGCCGCTCGTCCGGGTGGGCGGGGTTGCCGTTGCGCTGAAGGGCAGCGGCTACGAGGACGAGATGGCGGGAACTGAGGGACTCCTGCGGGACCTTGGGGGCGGCGCTCCGTCGGTTCACGCCTGCGTACTTCCGGGCAGTGACATCGAGCGTCACGTCATCGTAATCCCGAAAGTCCGCCAAACAAGCAAACAGCTCCCCCGAGTGAAGTAGGCGTTGTGGCCTTCCTTCTCCGGGGGAGCTTTTGTAGGGGGCTGAGCCTTTCGTTAAGCCGCTTCAGCCGGGACGAACTCCTGGATCCGCTTGGCGCGCGATCGCGGCCGGCGGCGGTGGATGGTCTTGCGGCAAGCGATGCGCTGGTCGACCTCCTCCTCGCTATCGTCCTCAAAGGACGGGCGCTGCCCGAGGTCATCATTATTCATCGAACCGCGCAGCTCGTCGTAGAGAGTCTCCAGCGCCTTCTTCTTTACTCGCGAGATGTGGCAGCGGCTGTACCCGAGGGAGGCTGCGATATCCATAATCTGCTGCTCCTGGATGAAGATGCGCTTGATGATCTCCCGCTCAAGCGGGTCGAGCTTCTCGCACGCCAGTGAGCTTTGGCTGTGGAGCTGCTTGCGCCACAGGGCCTCGTCTGGCGTCGGCGAGTCTTGGCTCGTTACCGCCTCCGCGATCTCGGTAGAGTTGATGCTGCGCAGCTGGAGCTCGCCCATCATATCTCCCATGCCGCGCGGGCTACCCTCATCATCGAGGAGCCCGGTCGGGAGCGAGTTTGCGGCTGCGGCTGCAGCAACGGAGCGAACAAGGTTTCCCTTGAGGTGGTAGAACAGGAAGGTCATAAAGCTCGCTCCCTTGGTGGGATTGAAGCGCTTGACGGCCTCACACAGGGACAGGTCTACGAGGCTGTCCACCTCATCGAGGTCCATGCGCGCATGCCAGCGGCGCATGATGCTGCGGCCGAGCTTTTGCGCCTTGAGTCGGTACTTGATGATCAGGGCCTCTTGCTGAAGCGGAGTCGGAGCGCCGTCCCCCTCAGTCTTCGCCGGCTTTACGAGCTTGAGCTTTCCAGGGCTCTTGGAATTGCGGTCCGGGCCGGCCAGCTTCTTGGATGGCTTGTTGCTGACCTCTGCCTTCGTTGCCGTTACTGGAGATGCCTTCATTGTTTTCCTCGCGATGTGGTGTGTGTCCCGCTAAAACCGTTCATGCGGTCATTTGAGCGAACCGCACGTTCACCCCCTCATCCGCGAGGAATTAATAAGTGCTTCTAAAAAAAGATAAGTATTTGGAAAAACTGCTACTTGCCCCTATGATAGAGAGATAAGTGCTTAAGGTTTTTGGTGAATTAAGCCGATAGGCATCTTGGAAGGTGGAGATGCAGCAGTCTAACGGGACGGCCCTCCGCAGGGGGAATCATGGGAAGTGCGACTGAGCGCCAGAGGCTATCAGAAGAGGATGCAAACAACCTGGTGGTCGAGCACCACGGCTGGGCTGAAAGCATAGCCCGTTCCGTGGCGCGGTCATGGAACCTCGATTGGCGCCTCGATGGTCTGGACGGCGCGGCTATGGAGGCCCTGATCTTCTGCTCCCGACGCTTCGATCCCAGCCGGGGCATCCCCTTTAAGGGATACGCCCGCAAGCGAATTCACGAGGCTTCCACTGATGCCGCCCGAAAGTCCAAGGGCTGGACGCGCAGCTCCAGCAAGGGCTCCCCCGAGGCCAAGGCCCGAGAGATATCTGCAGAGCTCTATGGGGTGTTCCCAGAGCTTCGCGACGGGCGGCTGCCGGTGCATGAATCGAGCGGCAATGACGACTCCGACACGCGATCGGCGATCCGGGAACTCCTCGTTGGCGCCAGCATCGTGGCGACGAGGCAGGCAGTTGCTACGGATCCCCTTCCAGATGATCTCATCGATTACCGTCGAATGGTGGGGGTAATGGCCTCGCTTGAGCCCCTCCACCAGTGGCTCCTCTACAAGGTTTACTGGGATGGGCTGTCCTTGCGCACGGTCGCCACGGAGTGGGATACGGACGGGCTTAACGTGATGCGTGAGCACAAGGTCTTGATCGCCTACCTGCAGAAGAGCATGGCGATGGGCAAGCCAGCGCCCTTGCCGAAGGTGCGCCCTGGGCTCAAGACCCTTACTGCCAAATTTAAGAAGGAGGGCTCCAAGGGGCCCTTCACTGACGTGTTGCGTGGAGCCTCAGGTTAAACGATCCTCACATTTGGAGCGACAGACTCATGACCAAGAAGAAAGATGACAAAAAGATAGGAGCTGTAGGCTCTTCCCAGTCGACCAAGGGCGTCAAGGCGACGGAGAACGTCTCCGAGGTCGACAAGGTAAAGGGCGCCGCCTCTGTTCGCGGGGTGTCCGGGGTATCGCGCGTTTCGGGAGCGGGACCGCTCGGAGCCATCACGCTTGAGCAGCGTGAGCGGCTCATGACGCTGGTTTCGGAAGAGGCTGAAAAGCTCGCTGCTCAGGGGGTCATACCGAAGAGCCAGCGTGAGATCGTTGAGCAGGCAGTCAAGATGGTGATCGATGCGTCGCTCATCGAGGGCGGCAACGACCAGAAAAAGAAGTAGTGCCTGGCAACAGAAGCCAAGGCCCCTCTGATTCTTGGATCGCCCCCTAGTAGCTGTCGCGCTGCCAGAAGCGCGATCGGCCCTCCTGCTCGCGCACATCAGCCGGCACAATCACATTTCGTAGCGCCCGTGCGGCCGCCAGGGAGCGTGTTGCGTAGAAGAATGCGGCCTCGGTGCCAGCTGGCTTATGGAGCTTGTTTATCTCCCGCGCGCAATCGGCTTCATCGGCAACGCACCCGTACGTAACGAGGGCATCAACCCCCAGTTGCCCCGGCTCATCGAGGTAGAGCGACACGAGCCGTCGGCACTCTGCGAGCTGCTCCTCTGATAGATCAAAGCGAAGTGACTGCACGAGAAGAAATCCCTTGGCGATGTCATCGGAGGCGGAGGCGCTCAGGAGCGAGAATATCCTCTGGTAACCATCGGGGAGGCGCAGGGAGGCTCCGGCAGCACAGGGCCACATAACCTCGTCATCATCCGTCCTCAGGTTCACCTTCGCTATCAAGTCCCAGGACGAGTCTCGGCGCCTGTACTCTCCGATGAGGCACGGCGTCACGAAGAGGCCGCCTACTACGTTCTCACCCGAGACGGTCTTGATGAGGTCCTCATGCCATGACTCATCCGCCTCAAGAGCTGCCCTAAGGCTAAGGCCAGCCAAAGCGGCATAGTCGCTCGCGGACCAGAAGTCGTGCTGTTCGCTTTCGTGGAGCGAGCGCAGAAGGCTCCAGTCCGATTCCGAGAGCCGGGATAAAGCTATCCTTCGCAGCTCCTCGCGCTCGTTTATCGACACGGCCAAGTGGGTCAGGGCCTTGCACAGATTCTCGTAGGTTTTGGCGGTGATTCTAGAAGCCTTAATGTCCTGCTCCTCGGATCCGCGCAGGATGCCCAAAGCCTCCGGCAGGAGGGCTGCCGCCGCTGTGGGAAGGGAGCCCAGGCACATGTAATGGTACCGTTTGGCGAAGGCTCGCGCTTCTGAGAACTTCACGAAGACGCTCCCCTCGTCCGGATCACGGCTTGTGATCTCGCTTGCCAGAACTGTTGCGGCGATATCGCTGGCGTACTGCTTCACCTCACGGGGGTTGCGCAACTCGGCCAGCTCGGCCGCCATCGACGCCAGGTAGGCGTTAAGCCCCGCTCCTGAGAGGGAATGAACATGGCTGCTTGACTGCGCGCAGCGCTCCTCGATGGCCGGACGCACCGTATCGACGTCGGAGGGCGGAGGGACAGGCTCCAGCGGTTCAAGCGCCTCATTGTTGAAGACATCTTCGTAGGCCTCGGCGAGCTCCTCAAGCAGTCCTATAAGGGCCGCTGATGGCTCGCTCTCAAGAGCGCGGTCGGCGAAGGACTGCACAAGCGCCACGTCGTCGGGAGTTGCCGCCAGAGATGCGAGGGCTTGGTGGGCCAGGGCCGCCCGGGGCGCGGCAGTGTGTGCTGCCTGCGTATCGAGGTCGTCGATGATGTCAAACACAGCATCCCTGAGGGCGATGATAGCCTCGTCCTCCGGATCGTGGTCGAGGCCCTTGGCGATGGCAAGGGTGACGCGAGTCGCGACATTGAACTCGTCGCCCTCTGCCCCCTTGAAGATCCCGATGAACTCATCGATGTGCGGGAGCGCAGCATAGGCCAGCCCGGACACGGCATACTCCATCATGTCGAGGTCGTAGGCCATCTTGATCGGCTTCTGAGAGCAGCTGCGATACTCAGCGACCACGAGGTTAAACACAGGAGCGAACTCACGCTCGCCGAGAGTGCGCACAACGCGCAGGAGAGCCTCGGATGGAAGGCTCTCTTCTGGAAGGTTGTCACGCACGCACGCATGGGCGTCGAACATGCGCTGGAGATTCTCCATAGTAGGGCGGCTCACGGTTTGCAGCTCAAGGCAGCTCCAGTACGCCTTGTCCGTCGGGTCACCCTCATTGACCGCATGGGCTAGATCTGCAGCGGCCGTTTCATCGAGGCCTGAGATGAGAGTCGAGTGGAAGTCATCCCGAGCGTTCATGATGCCGAGCACGAGAGAGGTGAGGCGGTGCGCGGCCATCTTAGCCTCGCCGGGGTTATCGCCGGTGAACGTAACCAGTCCCTTTGTCACGTGCGCCAGAGTTGGCATGCAAAGTGCGAAATGCTTGTCCACTCCGTCATTTACCATCGACTCAAGCGCAGCTGCGAGCTGCTTGAGAGAGCGGAGGTCGGAGCAGGTACGAGCGAGGGACGTGAACTGCTCTTCAGAGAGCGGGCCTTGAGAGCGCGCCTCGTGGAGAGCGCTGCTAATGAGGGAATCTCCGCGTTCTAGTATCCGGTCACAGAGTCGCTTCACGGCCGGAGGCTCAATCGGCGAAGGACGCCGAGGGGGTCTGAGATCTTGTGGTTGGAAGGAGCGGTCGGGCTGCTCCTCTGGCGTGTTGGAGTTAAACATCGGACCCCTTCCTAGCGCGTTTCCCGCGCCGGGAAAAGAAATTTTGCTGTCTTGAACCGGAGCCGTCGTCGAGAGATCAGATTCGATCTATTAACGCTTCAGGCCTGGGCAGCCGCAAGCCTCCAGCATGAAGCTACCGGAGCCGGCACGCCCCTTCCCCTGAGGCCGCTCATGCCCCCGCATGCGCAACTCGGCGGGCATGGCTGCGCCGCCGCGAGTTTGCCTTTGCGAGGCGCGGGGGTATCGGATACCCTCGCAACGTATGGAAAACACAGCAAAGCAGCCAGTCAATATGGTTGACCCACACAATAAAGCATTGCACGTCAACCTCGACGGCATGCGCTATGGCACCTTCGCCGAGATTGGCGCGGGGCAGGAGGTGGCGAGCTGGTTCTTTAGGGTCGGTGCGGCCTCAGGAACGATAGCCAAGTCGATGTCTGCCTATGACATGACCGTCAGCGACAACATTTACGGCAAGACCTCCCGCTACGTCTCAAAGGAGCGGCTCGTGTCCATGCTTACCCACGAGTACAACCTCCTCATAGAGCGGCTTGGGTCCGGGCGCGGAGCAGAAACCGGTTTCTTTGCCTTCTCGGACACGGTGTCGACCAGAAATTTTGCCGGCACAAACGAGAGCCACGGCTGGATGGGGATCCGCTTTCAGCCAAAGCCCGGCGCGGAGCCCAGTGACATCATCCTCCATGTCAACATGACCGACGAGGATAGCGTGCGGCAGTCGGAAGCCCTCGGTATTCTCGGCGTTAACCTGACGTACGGTGCCTTCTACCTGCACCACGATATCGACGCGCTCCTCGCAAGCCTGATGGACTCCCTAGCCAAGGGACGGATTGAGGTGGACTACATGGAGCTCACTGGTCCGCTGTTCTCGCACCTCGACCTGCGCACCGTTACGATTTCGCTGCTGCGCAGGGGGCTGACGAACGCTATTCTCTTTGACCCCCAGCAGCGTCCCCTGCCCCCGACCGAGTTCTTCCACAGGCGCCCGATCGTTCTTGAGCGCGGGGCGTTCCGGGCTTTGCACCACCTCTTCCCAGATCTCTTTGAGCGCTGCAACGAGAGGCTGCAGTCGCTTGCTGGTCAGGGAGAGCGCGAGGCTGCGTTCGTTCTGGAGCTTTCGCTCAACAATATCCTGCGCACGCAGCAGTCGACCGATGACGAGGTTCTCGATGTTGTGGAGCTGCTGTGCAAGGCCAACAACAACATCCTAGTGAGCAATTACTCTGAGTTCTTCCACCTGACCCGCTACCTGCGGCGCTACTCGACCTCTCCCATCGGATTTGTCGTGAGTGCTGCCCTATTGCCCCTTCTGCTGGAGGATGAGCGCTATGGGCTGCTTAAGGGAGGTGTACTTGAGGCTTCGGCCCGGCTCTTCCAGCAGCAGGTGCACCTCCTGGTCTATCCTGTTGAGGCGAAGATCTTCGAGTCGTACCTGCACTTCGTAAATTACGACACGTCCCACATCTCATTTCCCCGCAGTGGCATGGTGC
>CANIHJ010000030.1 GCA_947467385.1 Deltaproteobacteria bacterium
CCTCCGCCGAACGGATATAACAACTCGCGCTACTAAGCTGTAGTGGTTGGGGCTATTCCCTTATCCCTGCCCATCCCCGTGCACGTTCAGGGGTAAGGGGAAGGATAAGAGCCCGAGCACATCCCCTCCCCATCCTCCCTCTCCCTCTCCCTCCCCGTGAACGTGAACCTTCCCGTACCCGTGTGCGGGTACGTTCACGGGTATGTTCACGTGCACGTTCAGGGGTACGGGTAGGGGTAAGGGTAAGGATAAGGGAGCCCGAGCACATCCCCCTCCCCATCCTCCCTCTCCCTCCCCCTCCCCGTGAACGTGAACGTAAACGTACCCGTTCCCGGATACGTTCACGGGTATGTTCACGTGCACGTTCAGGGGTACGGGTAGGGGTAAGGGTACGGGTAAGCCTAAGGGTAAGAGGATGAATGAGGCGGCTCTACTCCACAGAAACCGCAACCGCAGCGCCAGCACCACCAGCGGCACACACGCTGATAACCCCGCGCTGCCCTCCCCTCGCCCGCACTGCCTGGCAGGCGTTAATAAGGAGCCGCCCTCCCGTTGCCGCGAAGGGGTGCCCCAGGGCAATCGAGCCGCCGAAGATGTTTATCTTCTCTTCGGGGATCTCGCCGAGCTTGGGCGAATTCGGATAGCGCGACCAGCCGTCACGCCACACCTTCATGTTGCACAGCACCTGGGCGGCGAACGCCTCATGAAACTCAAACGCATCGATGTCGGAGATCTTCCACCCCACCCGGGCACAGAGCTGCGGCAGCGCCAGCGCCGGAGCCATGAGAAGCCCGTCGCCGGGCGGGACGGACGCAAACTGAATCGCCTCTATGAAGCCCAGAATATCTCGGCCCTGGTCGCGCGCGGCCTTCTCGGACATCAGACACACCGCCGACGCGCCGTCGGTCAGCGCGCTTGAGTTTCCGGCCGTGATAGTCCCGCGCGCGCTTCGGTCAAAAACGGGCGGAAGGCTTGCTAGCTTCTCGATTGAGGTGTCCGGGCGAATGAGGTTGTCCTCGGCCACATCCCCAAGCGCAAGGATCTGCGAGGCAAGCACCCCCTCGTTTTTTGCGATGGCGGCGTTGGCGTGGCTGCGTAGCGCAAGGGCGTCCTGGTCGGCGCGGGAGATCTGGAACTCCTGCGCCATGAGCTCGCAGTGCTGGCCCATGGTGAGCCCCGTTGAGGGCTCCTTGGGGCTTGGCGCCTGAGGCGCCAGGAACCCTGGCCGGAACTTTGAGAGCATGGCGAGGCGCTGTCCGAGGGTCTTGGCCTTCGCCATCGAGATAAAGAACCGCTCGCCCTTGCGCGGAAAAGTTAAGGTCGGCTGCGACATCGACTCGCTGCCACCCACGAGCGCGCACGAGATACGGCCCGCACGGATCGAGTCAGAGGCGGCGTTGGCCGCAAGAAGCCCGGTAATGCAGTTATTGGCGATAAAATGACCGTTGATCGACTTGGGCAGCCCGGATCGCAGGATGATCTCGCGGGCCAGATTGGGGTAGCGCGGGTCGAGCAGCACCGTGCCGAAGTAGAGCTCCTCGATGCGGGCGGCATCGAGCCCCAGCTTTTCAACGCACCCGACCACGACATGCTGGCCAAGTTCAAGCGCCGAGTACCTCGACAACACCCCGGCTGCTTTGACGAACGGCGTGCGCACGCCCCCTACTATCGCTACCCTCATACGTGGCCCCCATTGAACATCCCCTGAAATGTAGCCTATGGTCGCGGGTCGCCCTAGAGCCAAAAATGAGGTCCGTAGCCGGGCACAAAAAACGAGGGAACGGCACCCGAAACTGTTCTCGGGCACCGTCCCCCGCTTGCGCAACCTCATGCGCCTCCCCTAGACGCTTCCGAAGAGCTTAATCTGCGGATCCGGCGGAGCCATCATTGCCGGGTGCACAAGCCGCTCCTCGGCCATAGTCTGCACGGCCTCCACTAGGGGCTGGTGCGAGTCGTGACGCAGCCAGAAGAACTGCCTGTCCTGGGCGAGCTTTCGCGCCAGCGGCGAGTTCGTGCGCCCAGGGCCGCTGGCCTGCAGGACCGAGCGGATTGAGACGTAGTCGGCGTTCTCGCACAGCTCCGCGGCGAAGGCCTTGGCACTGTTGCGCCAGTCCCCGTAGGGGAGGATCGGCGACACCTGAATCCCCACCCTGAGCCCAAAGCGCCTCAGGGCCCGAACGGTCTTCCATCGCTCGTCGACGGTGGGAAGTTCGGGGGTATAGCGGCGGTGGATCTGCTCAAGCGGAGTCTCGATGCCCACCGTAACACAGGTAGTCTCGCGAGCGCGCTTGAGCATCGGAAGCCCGATAACGACCAGCGGCGAGCGTGTCTGAATGACGAGCCGGCCTGGCTGGTAGCGATCAAAGAGCTCCAGGAACTTCATGCTGGTTGCGAACTTCTCGTCGAAGGGGTGAAACGGGTCAGTGGTCACGCCAAAGATGACGGTAGCCCGCCGCAGGTCCCCCTTCTCGGAGAGCCTTTCGAGGTGCCGCTCCAGGTCAGCCAGAGGCTCGCCAGAGCGCATAATGTATCGGCTTCTTAACGGTATTGAGGTCTTCCGTTCGCCCTCAATCTGAAGGTCAAGGCCCGCCCCGGATGGGTCTATCCGTCCGATCGATATGCCTCGTGCGTAGGAATCAACTACAAGAACCGGGTACGGAGACTGCGTGATCGCTGGGCGCCCGTTGTGTCGTTCGGTCATAGGTCTTTTCTCTCCCGTCCCGCTTCGATTCCTTCCGCCTTGTGCGGCTGGTACCGAGCTGGACTTTAACTCTCTTAAACATATGAAGCCGGAAATCGCGATTTAGGTTCAAACAACTTAAAGCTAACCAGGTTTTCCCATGGCTTAGGAAGGTCCCCCCCCCTTTCTCTCCCGGTTTGGGCGGTACAGCAGGGTTTAAGCAACTTCAGGTCGGGGGCGAGGCTTTTGGCCGCCCTCTCGACGGTGCTGATATAAGTTAGGGGGTAAATCGGTTTTTGGGCCGAAAAGTTGCTTTTTTTAGGGCCCGGAGCAGCCTGAGCGGCCCGCGCCGGGCCCTGCCTTGAAGAGTTAAGAAACGGGGATTTACTTGGTTGGGGTGGTGTTTAATAATTCCTTGGCGCACAGGAGCTGGCCCGGTTTCGGGGTGGCTTGATGTTGTGGCCCGGGGCTGTAAGGTTAGGCTCTCCTGCCCCGGTTTAGACCCTGCCCTCCTTATGGGGCGCAACCCCGCGGGTGGTTGGAGCTAGACCCTCAACGCGTTTTTTTGGGAGTTTCATTATGGGTGCTCACGTATCAGAGATCGGCGACGCAGAGTTCGCAGACAAGGTGCTTAAGTCGGCTACGCCGGTTGTCGTAGATTTCTGGGCGCCGTGGTGCGGCCCCTGCAAGAGCATCGCTCCGGTGCTTGAGGAGATCGCCTCCGAGCTTGGCGGCAAGGTTACCATCTACAAGGTGAACGTGGATGACAACCCAAAGAGCCCCTCGCAGTACAACGTGCGTGCCATTCCGAACCTGATCATCTTCAAGGGCGGAGTTGAAGTTGACCGCGTTGTTGGCGCGGTGCCAAAGGACGAGCTGGTCGAAAAGATCAAGAAGTCGATCTAAGGGCGGCCTAAGCCGGAATGAAACGCCCCGCTGCTCGCAATGAGCACGGGGCGTTTTGCTTGATGGCGAAACGACGGACACCTATGGCGTGGTACAAGCTAACCCTCCTGCCCTTTAACCAAGAGATCGACAACGACGGCCTCGACTCAATCTGTGCAGAGCTGATCGAGCGCGGCGCATCCGGTACCGCAATCGATCTGCCGCCAGAGATATCGTGCTTCGTTGAGGGGAGCTCCCCTGAGAACCTGAGCAGTCTTGCGTTGCTGGCGCGGGAGCTTGGCTGTGACGTCATATCCCAAGAAGAGGTGCTTGAGCAGAACTGGACGGCTGCGTGCCCGGAGCTGTGGGAGCCGCTTACGGCCGGTGCATTTCAGGTTGTGCCGGTTGAATCGATGAGCGATCCGCGCCCGGTTCCGCCCGGGGCGCTGAAGATCATTCCAGGCCTGGGCTTCGGCACGGGGCACCATCCCACCACGAACACGATTCTTTCGGTGTTGGGCGAGATCTCCCCTCCCCAGCCGGTTACGCGCGTGCTCGATCTCGGAACTGGCAGCGGCATCCTTGCGGTTGCGGCGGCCAAGCTCTTTAAAGCCCCGGTAGTCGCTATCGACATCGACCCCATGGCGGCTGCCAACGCGCGCGACAATGTCGAGATCAACGGCGCAACAGGGCTCGTTTCCGTATCGACAGACCCGATTGCGTCCATCACGGGCACGTTCCCGCTCATTCTGGCAAACGTGTACGGCGAGGCTCTCATCAGCATGTCGGGCGAGATAACGCGGCTGGCTTCCCGTGAGGGATGCCTCCTCATCCTGTCGGGCATCACGGAGCTGGTGTGCGGACAGGTGACCGAAGCGTTCTGCGCTGGCCTGGGCTGGCGGCTTGAGCGAGAGCTCTCTCTTGGGGGATGGAACTCCCTTATTTTGGGCCGGCCATAGGGGCCTTTTTCCCTTGCCTGGCGTAGCCCCGCGGTGATTATCTGTTCGGGCCAGAAGATGCCGAGGGAACATGAAAGCTATATTCTTTGAACAGCACGGCGAGATAGACACGCTCAAGTATGCGGACCTCCCGCAGCCGGAACCGAAGTCGGGCGAGGCGCTCGTGCGAGTGCGCGCAGCGGCGCTCAACCACCTCGACATTTGGGTGCGCCGCGGTTGGCCGGGCTTAAGGCTCGATATGCCCCACATCACAGGCTCGGACGTTGCGGGCGAGATCGTCTCGGTAAACGGCTCAGGAACAGCTTGGACGCCAGGCACACGCGTCATCGTCAACCCGGGCATCGTAACCGTTGAGGACGAGTGGACGCGCAAGGGCGAGGACAGCTTGAGCCCCGGATACAAGATCCTAGGCGAGCAAATGCGCGGCGGCCTAGCCGAGTTCACCTGCGTTCCGATCGCAAACCTCTTTCGCCTTCCGGATGCGGTCTCGTTTGAGGAGGGAGCTGCTCCCCTCTTGGTTGGCCTCACCTGCTGGCGCATGCTCTTTAAGCGCGCGGCTCTTAGACCTGGCGAGAGCGTGCTCGTCGTTGGCGCAGGCGGCGGGGTCAACTCGCTCTCAATACTGCTTGCGCGATCTGCGGGAGCCTCGGTCATCGCGCTCACGTCGGGACGAGATAAAATAGCTAAGGCCTCGGCACTTGGCGCGGGGCACGTTATCGACTACTCGGCAAACCCGGATTGGCACACAGAGGTGCTTAAGGTTACCAAGGGCCGCGGAGTTGACGTCGTTGTGGACAACGTTGGCTCGCGCACGATGGCCAAGAGCCTTCGCGCCACGGCTCGCGGGGGTAGGATTGTGACGGTCGGAAACACCAAGGGCTACGAGCTCTCGTTCGACAACCGGCTGTTCTTCACCAAGCAGGTGTCGCTCATCGGCTCAACGATGGGAAGCCGCCAGGACTTTATCGAGGCGATGGAGTTTATCTTCCAGAACCGCATACAGGTTCCGATCGACACGGTCGCGCCACTCTCCGAGGGCATTAAGATGATTAAGCGCCTCGAGGACGGAGCCCAGTTCGGCAAAATCGTGCTTCGCCCGTAAGATCAGCAGCTGCGCTTCTGCACGCAGCCCTGAATGGCGTCGGCACTGATTGCTGCCTGCCGTGCGCGCGAGAGCTCGGCGGCAAGCGGAGTGACAAGTTCCTGCCATCCCGGCACGTAGTGAATCTTGAGAGCGCCAAAGCACAGGTCGTCGAGGCTTTCGACGTGGTCAGACGAGACCGCGAGGTCTATCTCACCGCGCAGAACCCCTGGAACGACCTCAACCAGCCCCTCAGGAAACTCCTCTATGTAGCGCACCCTGCCCTTCCATCGAAGGACGACAAGCTCGATGGTTGCTTCTGAGATGCCGTGCGAGCGCGCAAGCGCCCGGAAAGCATCGAGCTCACAGGCACGCTCAATGCCAGGCAGGACGCGCGGGGTAAACGGCCGCGCTCCGCGCGCGTGACCGGCGAGTGTGCGCATGGTCTTGACGATCGTTGAGGCAGATCTCAAGGCATCCCACGGGCCGCGCTCCTGCACGAGAAAGATCCCGCCAACCTGTCTCACGCCACAGGCGCCTGAGAACCTGCGGCCCGACGCCCACTGGCTTATGGTGGCGTTGATGCTCCAGCCGGCCTGCTCGCAGGCGTCCTTCGCAACGGCCTCGGCGGTTTCTCCCGCAAGAAGCTGCCAGGCGCAGGAAATCACCACTTCGACAACGCCCTCGGTGATGCGCGAGACGGTGACGACTGAGCCGTCAGAAAGCTCGAATGTCGCAAATCGGCTGCCGGCGGTGAGGGTCCTCGGCTTCACACGATACACGCGGTGAATCGTGGTTGGGAGGACCTCTGGGACCTTGACGATGTCTGACCCAAGACGGGTCGGCGCCATAAACCCATCGGTAGGATCCACAAGGATCCCACCCACCGTGACCTCGTACTGCTTGAGGGTAGAGAGATCCCTGAAGGCGATCGTGTAGCATCCGCTCTCGCGCTCCGGCTCGGCGAACACAGGCTCGACGTGCGCAAGGGCAATAGCCCCCTCTTGCCGGGCTGCAAGAATAAGCTCGCGCGTAAGGAGCACCTCATCAACATCGGGGAAGGCGTTTTTGACCCCGGGCAGCCGCCCGGAGGTGTCTCGCCACGCACGCTTGAGGGCCGAGGCGCCGAGCCGCTCTCTCCACGTGACGTACTCGTGCGGGTCGGCGGTGGTGACGGTCGCAAGGTGCGGGGCTATTTCGCGCGAAAACTTGTTGATGCTGGAGTAGCCCTTAAGGACATTCAGGGGATGGCGGGCCAGCGTGGCTGCGAAGGTCGTGCGCCACGAAACGCCGCGCACGCCGAAGTAGCCGGTCTCAAGCACCAGCACTCGGATGCCCTCAAGTGCGAGCTGGTGCGCCGCCATTGCAGCGGTAAGCCCGCCGCCGCAGATGACGAGGTCGAAGCTTTTGCGCTCCTCAACCGCGCGCAGGCACTCGGCGCGGTTCGGAAGCGCTGCGAAGGGCCTCGTGTCAACATTGGCCGGCTCGAGCGCGCCGGAATAGAGAGAAAGGATCGAGTTACTCATCGATTTCAACGCGCCAACGAACCTTGCCAGGAATGGTTACTTGCCACGATCCGGCCGGCAGCTCCTTAAATAAACACACACCCTGCGCGGATACCGGCTCGCGCTTCTCGGCGGCCAAGCCGTCCACGTTTGTGGCAACACAGCTCCCGCCTTCTGGCCGCTTCCCCTCAAGGGTGATCTTGGCGGTAGCCGCGCCCTTTACCACACGGACCGCTCGCACGAGCCCTGCGGAATCGAGAACCCGCAGTTCAAGGGCATGCGCATCCTCAGTCGCCACGAGGCAAGCAACCATCGCCACTGCTATGCAAAAAGCTTTAAACATCGAAGGTGCCCTTTAAGGCTATGAGCCGATGTCGCGCCGAACGCGCCGTCCCCGGAGCTGCACAAGGTCAACGACCTTGTAGGCTGCTCCCCGGGCCGCCTGGTAGTCAGATCCTAACCCAACAACCGTCAGCGTGCGACCTCCGCCGGAAACGATGTTACCATGAGAATCGGTGTTTGTGGCAGCGTGAAAAACGACCGTATCCGGCACAAGCGCAGCAAACTCCAGCCCCCGCACCTCGTCCCCCTTCACTGGCGCCTCGGGGTAGCCATCAGAGGCAATCACCACGCAGGTGCTAACCTCCCTCTTCCAGACAAGCTGTGGCCGCTTGTCGGACACCCCGGCTATCCACTCAAAGAGCTCAATCGGGTCGCTGGCGAGCCGCGCCAGGATGGCCTGGCACTCTGGGTCGCCCAGCCGGGTGTTGTACTCAAGGACCCGGATGCCGCTTGGGCGCTTGGCAGGATCCGTTGGCACCATGAGCCCGGCATAGAGGAAGCCCCGAAACGGCGCGCCGCGCTCGCGCATGACGCGCAAGATCGGCGCTGCACAGTGCTCCTGAATCCACGCCAGCTCGCTCTCGCTGATACGCGGGGTTGGGCAGACCGAGCCCATCCCGCCTGTGTTGGGGCCCTGGTCGTTATCTGAGAGGCGCTTGTAGTCGTGCGCTGGGGCGAGCGGAATAACCTCTGAGCCGTTTGCGGCGAAGATACAGCTCACCTCAACGCCCCGCAGGAACTCCTCTGCTACGACGCGCTCGGCCTTAAGCGATTCATAAAGCGCCTCGATGGCAGGGGCGAACTGCGAAGCCTCCTCGATTACGAAGACCCCCTTCCCCGATGCGAGGCCGTCGGCCTTGAGCACGAGCGGCGCGCCCTGGGTGGCGCAGTGCTGCTCAAGGTCTTTGCGCGAGGTGAACACCTCATAGCTAGCGGTCGGAACCCCGGCCTCGACCATCACCTCCTTGGCGAATGCCTTTGAAGACTCAAGCATCGCGGCAGCCTTCGTCGGACCCACTATCACCTTCCCGTTGGCCTGGAAGAGATCAACGACCCCGGCCTCAAGCGCAACCTCAGGCCCAACGACCGTGATGCCGATCTGGTGATCGATCACGGCCTTCAGAAGCCCTTCAGTATCGGTTGCCTTTATCGGCAGGAGCTGCGCGACTGCACCAACGCCCGGATTGCCGGGGGCACAAAAGACCTTGGTAACGCGCGGTGACGACGCTGCACACCACGCAATCGCATGCTCCCGAGCCCCACTTCCAATTACGAGCACCTTCATAAGCATCCCCTTGCTTGTTTCGTGGCGATTGAGCTTAGTGGCGGAAGTGCCGATTCGCGGCGAAGAAGAGGCTCACGCCCTTCTCGTTTGCGGCGAGCTTGACCTCTTCGTCTTTGCGCGCTCCGGCCGGAGCAACGATGCAGGTTATGCCAGCATCGCCAAGCGTCTGCACTGAGTCCGGAAACGGAAAGAAGGCATCGGAGGCGGCCGCCGCGCCGTCGAGGAGGTGCCCGTGTGACCTGGCCTTCTTGAGCGCAAGCTCAACTGAGTCAATGCGGCTCATCTGGCCGGCGCCGACACCGATCAGGAGCCCGTCACGCACAAGCGCGATCGCGTTTGACTTGACGTGCCGTACGACGCGCCAGGCGAGGTCGAGATCGGCCAGCTCCTCGTCAGTCGGGGTTCGATTGGAAACGAGCTTTGCGTGCGACATCGTTGATGCCGCGACGTCTGGCTCCTGTACGAGCAAGCCGCCCGCAACGGTGCGGACGTCATAGCCCGCAAGCGCCGCCCGCGACACCTCAAGGATGCGCAAGTTCTTGCTCATGCGCAGCTCCTCAAGCGCATCAGGCCTGAAGCCCGGCGCGATGACAATCTCGGCGAAGTCCCCGCGAATCTCCTCGGCGGCCTCCTTGTCGATCGTTGTGTTTGAGACGAGCACTCCCCCAAAGTGGCTGCGCGGGTCGCACTCCTTGGCGCGCTTGATGGCGTCGATCACCGTGCGGCCCGATGCGACGCCGCATGGATTGAGGTGCTTAAGGATCGCGACGGTTGGCTTGTCCTGCGGCAAATCACCAAGCAGCCGAAGCGCTGCGTCGAAGTCGAGCATGTTGTTGTACGAGAGCTCCTTTCCGCCAAGCTGCTTCCACTGCGGGCCCGCAATGAATGCTAGCTGGCTAGACTGCGGCGTGTAGAGCGCGGCCTTCTGGTGCGGGTTCTCGCCATAACGCAGCTCCGCTGTGCGAACGAAAGAGCCCTCGAAGCTCGCGGGGAGGCTGCTTGGCTCCTGCTTGTCGCCCTCTGCCAAGCCCGCGAAGTATCCGGCTATGGCGCAGTCATACTGCGAGAGCGCCTTGAAAACCTTGGCCGCCAGGTGTCGGCGGAACTCAATTGGGAATGGGTCCCTGCCCGCCTTCGCCGACGCCAGGGTCGCAATCACCTCGGGGTAGTCCGTCGGATCGATCAGGGGCAGCACGAAGCGGTGGTTCTTTGCAGCAGCGCGGATCATTGTCGGTCCCCCGACATCGACGAGCTCAGTCATCTCAAGTGGATCCTTGGCGCGCTCAGTGCCGAGATACTTCAGGAACGGATAGAGGTTCACCACAACGACATCGATCGGGCCGATCTCGGCGGCTTCCATCTGGGCGAGGTGGTTCTGCGAGTCGCGACGCGCCAGGATGCCGCCGTGGATCTTCGGATGGAGGGTCTTTACGCGCCCGTCGAGCAGCTCGGCTAGCCCCGTGTACGACTCAACGGAGCTCCACGGCACCTTGGCCGCCTCAAGGCACTTGCCCGTTCCGGAGGTCGCCAAAAGCACATAGCCAGCCTTGTGCAGCGCCGCGGCGAGTTCAGGAAGCCCGGTTTGGTCTGAGACACTGAGGAGCGCGTACTTGTTCATGGCCATCACCTCCGAGAGACGAAATCGGCCTGAGGATACCCCGGTATGGGACGGGATTCCAGAGCAGAGCAGGCTTTTGGCGGGCCGCCCGCCCACGGGATTGCGCTGCCCCTTGCGCGTTCTGGGGTCAGGCACGGCGTTCTGAATCCGCGGAACGGCAGGAGCCCTAGCGGCCCCTATTCTGCAGTGCTGCCAGCGTGGCGCGGGTGTCCTCAAGCTGCCGCTCAAGGGAGGCTCGCAGGGCGCTGCGCCGAATCGGATCGCCCGAGCCCAACGCCTCGCGCAGCACGATCTCGCTCTCAGTTGCCTGCTTCTGGGCGGTGAGGGTGTCACGCTGCATCTTGAGGTTCTCGCTCTCGGTGTTGACCTTCAGGAGCACCCGGTCGTAGAGGCCGCGCAGCTCAACGAGGAGCTCAGACCTGAGCCGCACAAGCTCAAGGTTCTTTTCCTGAAGCGATCGCTCAAGCTGCGAGTCATCCGGGCTCACCTCAACCGAGCCCTCAATCTCCTGGAACTTATTCGACACCTCCGCGATGCGGTCGAGCTTGCGCTGTGTGCTATCCGGGCACGCGCCAGCCGCCTTGAGCTGGTTGGCAGACTTGAAGATGTCCGCACCGGGCTCGTCGAGCTTTGCGCGCCGCGCAGACCACTGCGCCAGGCCGTGGCTTGCCGTTGCGACCTTAATCTGAAGCTCCTCATAGTCCTTGGTAATCTGGCTCAGCCGAGCCTTGGCGACCTGTAGCTGGGTTTCGTTCTCCGGGCCAACTGGAGACGACAGTAGGGCAAGCTGCTGCTCAAGACCGGCGACGGCGCGCTGGAGTACCACACGGCTTGAGCTTAGGCCGTCCACATCAAAACCCTTGGCAGCAGCATCACCGTAACGGGAGATGTCGAATTGCCGGGCGATCTCCGGAAGCCCCCCCTCGGCGCTGGCCGAGCCAGGCTTGATGTCGAGGTTCTGCGAGAGCTCGGTCAACGGCTGCGCGCCTGGCGGACTTGCATTGTTCCCAGCGGAGCCTTGAAACGAGAACGAGCCGAGGTTGACGCCGAACCTGCGCGCCATGTCGCCAGCCGTAAGGCCAAGCAGCAGCGCAGCGACAACCAGCAGCGGAACGGGTATGCCGCGGCTCGGGGGCGCCGCGCGCTTGCGGTCTGCCATCAGCTTGCGCTTGTGCTCGCGCTGATCTCGAGGCTCCTCCACCGGCGGCGGCCGACTTTCGCGTTCCTCGGCTTCCGCTGTGCCCTGCACATCACGCCCCTCCTGCTCTGGCAGATCGGTGTGGGTCGACTCCTGCGAAAGCGACGCCGCGCTGTCACGCGCCGTCCGGTACGCTTGCGAGCGGCCCCGCCCCATCCGCTCTCCTACGGAGATGACGAGCACGGTGACATTGTCGGGTCCACCGCGCTGGTTGGCGAGGTTAATCAGGATCTGGTTGGCGTCATCAAGGGGGTTCTGCCGGACCACACCCAGCATCTCCGGCTCAGATACGAGGTTGTAGAGTCCATCGCTGCACAGGATATAAATGTCGCCGAGCTCGGGCTGCTCATTTAGGAACCTCGCCTCGATCTGCACCTCGGGCACGGGGCCAAGCGAGCGGGTGAGCATGTGCGAAACGGGGTGACGCTCTGCCTCCTCAAGGTCGATCGCGCCAGAGCGCACCAGCTCCCGAACGAGGGTGTGATCCTCCGAAAGCTGCTGGATCGAGTTGCCGCGCACGCGGTAGGCGCGAGAGTCGCCAACGTTGAGGCACATGAGCCCCTCCGGGTTGAACACAAGCCCCACAAGGGTAGTTCCCATCCCGGCCAGCGTCGGGTCCTTGCTGCCTTTTTCAAAGATTCGGGTGTTGGCCTCACGCGCGATTGCGATGAGCCCGTCTGGAGTGACACCAACACTTTTGGCAAGGAGATCTTCAAGGGTCGAGATCGCAAGGCGCGATGCCGTGGCGCCTCCATGAACGCCGCCCATGCCATCCGCAACGAAGTAGCCCGTAAAAAGATCGCCCTTAAAGATGCCGAAGCAGTCCTGGTTCTCGTCGCGGCGCATGCCCACGTCAGTGCCCGCAGCACACCTGAGCGAGGTCAGGTTAAACGCCTTCTGTTCGCCGAGATTCCCCATGAACGATCCACAATCCGCGTTGCGCACAGGGGCACGATACCTCCTGAGCGGCGACGCCATAAGCCTCCACAATACCTATCTGCGCAAGGCTCTGACCTGAATCAGTTATCGGCACGGTTGTTTGGGCGCTGAACGTTTCGGCGCAGACGCGCCAGAAACGGAACATTGCTGAGTAGCTACAGCTACTTAAACGACTTAATGAAGGGCTTAGCCGTGATGTATTTCTCGCCCTTAAGCTGCCCAAGGAGCCGTTCTGCCTGAACCTTGTTATCTTCAGGCCCCACCAGAACGCGGTAAAAGGACTTGCCATTCGAGGTGGCCGACTCAATCACCACGGGGAACCCGGACTCCTGAAGCTTGCGGCCGAACTTCTCAGCCTCCTGCGCATTGTCGGGCGCATTCACCTGGGCGTAATAGCCGGCCTTGGGCTTCTTGGTAATAGCAATGCGAGCCGACGGCGCCTCAATCGGCGGGCCAGACTTGGATATCTTCGTAGCCGCGGCTGCCCCGGCAGTAGTAGCGGCTGCCACGTCACCGATGACCTTTCCGGAAGCCTTCTCCTCAAGCGCCGCGCCGTTGTCGACGGTCTTGGTCTCGTTCATGCGCTCATCAAGAAGCGAACCCACGGTCTTATTTGCGGCAGCATCGGTCGCTCCCGCTGCAGCACCAGTATCTCCGCCGAGCATGCGAACGTTCTTTGCATTCTCAGGCGAATAGGCCGTCGGGCCATCCTCTGCGAAGATATCCTCTATCTGCTGAAGCGACGACTCGGCGTCATCAGCCTTGGCAGCCTCGCCCTGCTGCGCCTGGATCTCCTTGACCTTCTCGGCCGTGAGATCCCTTACCTGCTTGCCTGCAGCTCCGGCTGCGCCGTGGCCCTTGGTTGGGGACTCCTCCTGCTTGAGCACCGCAGGAGCGTTTAGGCGGTCGTAGATGCCTGATGGGCTGTTGTCATTCCGGTCGGGGAGCACCTCGGACACTGCGAGCTTGGCAACCTCAGCGCCGGAAGAGTTGCGCGCCGTTTCAAAGCCGACGGTCTTGCCCGACACAAACCCCAGCCCGTACGCGCCGACGATTGAGCCGAGAGAAAAACCGAGCCACACAAAAACCTGCACAGGCCCAAGCCGGATCTCCGTCCTGTCGCCGCTAGCCCTTCTGCCTGCCATCGGAGTCCTCCCGTTATCATTTGAGGGCTTCATCTTGCCGCTCAGGCTCCAGCCAGAAAGGCCGCGCCCCGTTGGCTCACCCTTGTCGCCGCCCTTTATCCTGGTGTCGTGTGCGTGTGATCCCTGCATGAGCCCTCCGAAACAACCGGTAGTATACTGGATAGACCAAATCGAAGACCAGCGAGAATCTGCATCAATTCAGCCGAATAAGGCTGCTTGAGAAGCCCCAGGCGGGTGTCGGGGCGGTTAAGGAGGGCATGCCCCCGAGCGGAAAGCTCCTCAACCACACTCATCCAGGCTATTACCTCGCCCTCTGCGACGGCGCGAGCGCTCCACATCGGAAGGAATATCGCCCGGAGCATAAGGGCCCGATTGGGCTCGTCGAGCCGGCTTATGGCCGCAAGGGCATCCCGGCCTACCCCGCTTTCAATGCCCCCCGCAAGCTGCCCAAAGCGCTGCACCAGGGTGCGCACGCTCCACAGCGGCGATGCGCATTCGTCAAATAGGGCAACCATCGGATCGAGGTCGCCGGAGGGGGTCGAGCATGCGGCGTGAAAGAGCCACCGCATCCAGGCGTCTTCACCCTTAAGCTCGCTGAGTACCTTTCGGAGCGAGGAGCTCGAGAGGAGCTCCGTCAGGGCCCGCTCACGGCTAAGGAGCCAGCCATCGGCCGGTATCCGCAAATTTATGACGTCACGCGCCTTGAGATCCTGCAGGTACGCTTTCGAAGAGGCCTTCAAGGTATCGTGATAGTGGTGGGCCGTCACGACCGTCGTGCGCCCCGCCGACACGCCATCGAGCATTCCCTCAACCGTCGGCCGCGAAAGCCCCTCTTCTGCCACCACCCGGCTGACTGAATCGCGCAGCCACTCGATAACCTCTGCGCGAGAGGCCACAACTTTGGGCCGATCCGGAATGGCCGTGACGCGGCAGCGCCCCTCATAGCTCACAGCAAGCAGCGCCTGAAGCCCCGCAAGCGCAAGGAGGCGCAGGCGCGCATAGAGCGGAGACGAGACGTCCGGGGTAAGGCACACCACGTCGCGCAGCGGGACTGACGAGGGAGCGGGAGGAAACGCCTCCGCTACCGTCAGCGCTTCGGGCACAAGCGTGAGCGCATCGGCACCTGCGAGCACGAGGTAGCCCACTTCGGAACGCCACTCACCCGACGAGTGCGGGGCGAGGCTTGGTGTGAGCTTTTTGGCGATAGCCTGCGCGTTCTCGCGCATGGCGCGCGCTATCTCTATCGCGGCCGTGGAGCTTATTTCGCCACGCGCAAGGTCGAGCATCGGAAGGAATCGTGCGCCCGCTGAGAGTGTTATCCCGGGATAGAGTCGGCTAACCGCATCATGCAGGAGTGAGTTCAGCACAGTTAGTCTCCTCCCCCCTGGAGCGCGGACTCAAGCGCCATGCGCATGTCATCGCTTCCCGAAAGTGCGTACGCCGCAACGAGCTCCGGCACATCGCTCGGCGGCTCGTGCGCGACGACGGCGGACACGACCGCACGGGCGCGCTTGGCGACCTTGTTGCCCTCATGAATAGCCGCCACGATATCCTCCCTGCCGTCCTCGACAAGCGCCGCAAGCACAACGAGCTTGGCGGCGACCAAAAAGAGCTCTCCAGCGAGCTCTTCCCGAACCGCCTCAAGCCGGGCGAGGGCCTGCGTGACCTCGTCGAGCCGCTCCGGGCTCACAACCGGCAGGTTCGAAAAGAGCCCCCGTGCCGAGAACTCCTCAATCACCTCCGCCGGGCGCTCCTCATCGAGCGCGGTGAGCACCTCGTTCCAAACACGCCGCGGCGAGAGGGTCGAAAGCGCGCCTCCCCGAACGGCCTCAAGCAGCGCGGCAACGGTGCCGAGATCAAAGTCAAACGCTAGCCGCACGGCGTATCGCACGGCGCGAAAGAGGCGCGTGGGGTCATCGATAAAGCTCTTGGGGTGCAACACGCGCAAGGAGCCTGAGCGCAGGTCAGCCAGGCCGCCGCACGGATCGACGATGTCTGGAATGGCTTGCTCGGGCGTGAGCTCGTGCGAGCGCAGCTTTGCATAGTCAAGGAGCGGCAGGGCCAAGGCGTTCACCGAAAAGTCGCGGCGCCACAGGTCCTGCTCAATCGGGGCCGGCCGCACGGTTGGAAGCGCTCCCGGCGATGAGTACTCCTCGCTGCGCGAGGTGGCGACATCGAGCTCATTAAGCAGCGGCCCGTCCCCTCCCTCATACGAAAAGGGCGGCGTGAGCTTGGAGGTTAAAAACGGCTGGTGCTGCTTGAGGGTGCACTGAAACAGGGATTGCAGCGCTTGCGCGAACGCCAGCCCATCGCCCTCAACAACGAGGTCGAGGTCGTAGTCCCCGACTCCGCGCCCCATCATCAAATCGCGCACCACCCCGCCCACGATAAACACGCGCTCTCCGCGCTGCTCAGCGACCTGCAGGGCTGCCGCAATCGCCACCGAGAGCGGAAGATGCGCCACGCCTGACTGAGCCTGTGTCCCCTCGCGTGCCACGTCCCTCTCTTACCGAATCTCGTCGTCGGACATGATCTCGTCGTTGAAGATCGGAAGCCCCACCGACTGCTGATCGCGGTACTTGCCGCGGTCATCATAGCGCTCAGAGCTAGGGCTCTTGAGCTCAAAGAGCACAACGCGCGCGATCTTCATGCGCGGATAGAGGAGTATTGGGTTGGGCCCGTGGTTTGCAAGTTCAAGGGTCACGGGGCGATCGCTGTGCCCCGGGTACACCATCATCGCGGTCTGGACGATCGTGAGACCCACGCGCGCAAGGGTACTCCTGCCCTCAATCATGAAACCTAATGTTGCGCCAACCGTGACGTTCTGGAATGTGTGGCCAAGAAGAAACTCTCCGGGCGCAAGCGAGTATGGCTTATCGAGCGTAATCTTTATGGCGTCATACGGCGGCGGCGTGGGCTGGCGCACGTCGACCACAAAGCCCGAGCGGGGCTTTAGCAGCTCCTCGCCCAGGTGCATCGTGATGCCTGATGAGCGCAGCCACTTGTCGTTAAAGGGGGTGACCTTAAGCTGCCCGTTCTCAATAATCCGCTTAATGTCTTCGTTCGATAACATCATAGAGATAGACCTTTTTGTGAGAAACCTTCGCCCGCGTCGACACTACGTGGAGATGTGCGGTATCTCAAGTGCCCTCGGCCCGCTTTAGCGCCGCGCCCCGGCATGCGGTCGGGGCTTGCCGTGGCTTGCTCGCACCAACAGCATCGCATCCCCGCAAGATACTGATACAACTATGGTTTAAGACTAGCCTCGGCTCTATGATTGGCGCAGCTCCGCGATGCGCCGCATCATCCTGGTGCCTTGCAGGAATCACGTGCCGCGGTATACTCAGCGCGCGTTTAGATAAGGAACTCGTATGGATCTGAGAGCAAAGGAAGTTCAGGACGGTTTTAAGTGGCTCGTATTGGCCGGTGGGGCAGCGGTTATCCTGAGCCTTACTCTCTTCTGGGCTGATAACACGGTCATGGGTGGCGCCGCTGCTCGTGACAAGGTTCACAACGAGAAGCTGCACAACCTGCGCCTGGCGCAGGCATCCCTTCCGGCTCGCGTGACGGATGACCGGCAGACCCTGCCGCTCGTTCTTGAGGAGGAGACGACCAAGCTTACGGCTTCCTCCCCATCGGCTGAGTCCTCGCACTAAACGTGCCTCGTACCGCCGCACCCTCGCATCGGCTCCTTTCCGCGCTGCTAGAGCTCTACCGCGTTTCCTCCGGCAACGGCGCTGAGAGAACCCCGGCCCGCCTGCGCGCTATCCTGCGTCGCTATCCCTTCTGGCTAGCTGGGCATCTCGATCTAGCCCGGATCTCGCTCGTTGAGGGCGATGTGGCAACGGCGTACGCCTCGGCCCAAGCGGCACGAGTGCTGGCTGCGAGCAACTCTCAGCGCAGTGCAGAGGCCCTGCA
>CANIHJ010000031.1 GCA_947467385.1 Deltaproteobacteria bacterium
CCGGCTCGGTCAACTTTTCCTGGGACGCATCCGACAAGGACCGCCGCGGCAAAGAGCTTCAGTCGATCGACGGCTACACCGTCCAGCGCAAGGAGATAGCGAAGCGCGGCGATGAGACCAACCCGGAGATCGAGTTTACGGACGTGGCGTTTGTAAAGGATACGCATATTGAAGTGCGTGAGGAGCTTCGCAAGGAGGCCCGCGAGCAGGGCAAGATTGGCCGCTCTGTGAAGCTACCTGAGGATCTGACCCACTTCACCTTTAGCGACACCTCGGTCAAGAACGGCAAGACCTACATCTACCAGGTGCTCCCGATAAACCAGGGCGATGTGGAGGGAGTGGTCACGCAGGTCGTGAAGGTTGTCTACAAGGGTGCCGACAGTGACGTCATCTTCCTGGCCGCCAAGGATATTGAGGCGACCGAGGAGCCCGAAGCTGCCGGCGGCGCGGCGGCCGGCCCCCAATAGACCGAGGTTCTTGCGCGTCTGATCCTTTTGATTTTCGCCTGACAACGGGCTAGCGTGAGGGCGTTCGCTGAGGAGGGCTTCCTATGACCGCATCCCCGCTTGATCTCCGTGGAGTGTTTACCGCACTGGTCACTCCGTTCACCAAAGACGGCATCTCTGTAGATACGCGCTCGCTTGAGAAGCTGATCGACTTTCAGCTCGGCGCTGGCGTGCAGGGGTTTGTTGCGTGCGGCTCAACTGGAGAGGCGGCGACGCTCTCGCCGGATGAGTACGTGCAGGTTGTCCGGACGGTTCGTGAGCGGACGCGCGGTGTCTGTCCGTGCATCGCTGGCATCTCGGTGAGCTCTACGGCAACGGCGGTTGCAACGGCGATGCTCGTGGCAGAGCTGGGGTGTGACGGAATACTCGTTGCCGCGCCGCCGTACAACAAGCCCTCTCAAGATGGGCTCCTCGAGCACTTCCGCGCAATTCACAGGGCGGTTCCCTCCATGCCGCTTGTCGCTTACAACATTCCGGGGCGAAGCGGGGTCGGTTTCACGCCAGCGACCCTTGCGGCACTGGCCAAGGAGAAGCTCATCGTGGGCATCAAAGAGTCCTCAGGCTCTGTTGATCTTGTGGCTGATACCATGAGCCTTTTGCCGACTTCGGTGCAGATGCTCTCGGGCGAGGACTCGCTGACACTAGCCGTGCTTGCGTATGGCGGCACCGGCGTCATCTCGGCTTCTGCCAATGCGCTTCCGAAGGAGTTCGTTGATCTTGCAACGAGCTACCTCGACGGCCGAGTCGATGAGGCGCGCCGCATCCAGATCTCTATCCTTCCGAAGATTCGCGCCCTCTTTGTTGAGTCGAATCCCGTGCCAGTAAAGACGGTGCTTGCGCTCAAGGGCCTCATCGCCGAGCCAACGGTGCGCCTACCGCTTGTGCCGCTCTCGGCTCCGAGCCGCGAAGTGATTAAGCGGGAGTTCTTGCTATGAGCCGCATCGGCGTCGTCGGGGCGACCGGACGAACCGGGTCTAAGGTTATTGAGGCGCTCCTGGGCTCAAGGACATCAGCGCTCGCCGCAGCTATCGTTTCGCCGACCTCTTCGCGGATCGGCTCTGCTGTTGTAGAGAGCGGTGTGCTTCTTTCGGGCGATCTGGGCGACCTAAGGGGATGTGACGCAGTGATCGAGTTCACGGCGCCTGAGCCGTCGGTCGAGGTTGTTGAGCGCTGCCGCGACCTTAATATTCCGGTGCTTGTTGCCACAACCGGACACTCGCCGGAGCAGGCCGCTGCAATCGAGACGGCGGCAAAAACGATCCCGATTCTCGTTGCGCCAAACACGTCGCTTGGCGCCGCGCTCTTAGCCCTTGCGGCCGAGCAGGTGCAGGAGCTCTCAGGCGCGGCGTTTGACGTTGAGGTGATGGAGATCCATCACCGCATGAAGCGGGACGCGCCTTCGGGCACGGCCCGAGCCCTTGTGTCCGCAGTTATGAGCGAGGGGCAGCGCGCGGTTTTTGGGCGTGAAGGCCTGCGGCAGCCGGATGAGGTTGGGGTTGTTTCGCTGCGGGGAGGGGACGTGCCCGGAGATCACACGGTCTACTTCCTTGGCGACGGCGAGCGGCTTGAGCTCTCACACAAGGTAAGCGACCGGCGTGTATTTGGAGCGGGTGCTGTCACGTTGGCTGAGCGCCTGATCGGCAAAAAAGCCGGCCTGTATTCGGTCAGGACCCTTCTGCTGGGCCGTCTTTAGGTCTTGCCGTTTGCAATTGTGCGCGGGGCTGCTGATGGCGCGGTTGCTCTCACTTTTAACCCCCTGAAAATAGTGCGTTGCGTTTTGCTGATCCCCCTGTTATACACCGCCCATAGGGCTATAGAACAGCATTGCGAGTCTGTTAGGTCCTCTCTTTTGTGGGTGAGTCTCAGCAGTTTTGCGGCTCTTTACTGGCGCGCGTAGGTGGTATGCGCTGGATCCTGCGAGCGGTGAGCCGGATGTAAGGGCTCGGGAAGAAGGGGCAGGCAGGTGCGCAGCGCGGCGCTAGGGCAGTGAAGCCGCGTGCTGGATTTCAAAATTACTTTTACGAAGCAGGGGATGTAATTCTATGAAGCGCGAGAAGTCTAACTACATGATTCAATCAGTTTCTCATGCTCTCGACGTCCTTGAGGAGTTGTGCAAGGCCGCCGGTGAGGTTGGCGTAACTGAGCTTTCGAAGCGCCTCAAGCTTCACAAGAATAACGTCTTCCGGCTGCTCGCGACCCTTGAGCTTCGCGGTTACGTCGACCAGAACAAGGACACCGAGGACTACCGCCTTGGCGTGAAGGCGCTTCAGCTTGGCCAGTCGTATATTACCCAGAGCACGCTCGTCGGTCGCGCCACTCCGATCCTGCGCGAGCTCTCAGATGCCATCGGCGAGACGGTCAGCCTTGCTGTGCTTCAGGCCGGACAGGTCCAGTTCCCGATCAGCATCGAGTCGAAGCGCCCAGTGAAGGCAGCGCCGCGCATCGCTGTGTCGTTTCCGGCCAAGCTTAATGCAGCGGGCCGCCTCCTTACGGCGCAGCTCTCGGACGTGGCACTCACCGAGGTGCTCGCAGGCAATACGGTGCAGGATGCCGCAATCAGGAGCCAGCTGAACGAGCTGCGCTCAACCGGACAGATCATCGACCGTGGAGCCATCGAGGCCGACGTCGTTTCGATCAGTAAGGTAGTTCGTGGACCGAACGGCGATGTTGTTGGGGCGATCGAGGTGCTTGTGCCGCAGTACCGCGCTAAGATTGATAGCCTCGGGCCGCGCATCGACGAGGCTGCTATCGTGCTCTCGACGGCGCTTGGCGCCTCAAAGTCAACGCTGACGACGTCGCTTGAGAAGGAGGTTTCGACCATCACTCCGACGCAGCCAGCGACGACTCCTCCGACGGGCGCCCCGACGAATCCGAACCAGCCAACGGCCCGGATCGCCAAGTAGGTGAGGGGGGCCCCTGCCGAAGGGGTCCCTTGCTAGATTCGTTTGCTTTGGAGGTCTGTGTCTTCTTTTTTTGGACTGTCCCCAGAGCAGGAGTCATTGCGAGAGATCGCGCATAAGTTCGCTGCAGACAAGATCCGTCCGGTTGCTGCTGGGCTCGATGAGGCTTCGCGCTTTCCGGCGGAGCTAATCAACGAGGCGCACAGCCTTGGGCTCATTAACCTGACGCTGCCGATTGAGCTTGGCGGCTCAGGGCTCTCTATGTTTGACGCGTGCCTGGTCATCGAGGAGATAGCTTGGGGCTGCTCGGGCTTCGCCACGTCGATGGTTGCCAATGATCTCGCCCTCACACCCATCCGCATCGGGGGTACCGAAGAGCAGAAGAGGCGTTTCATCGAGCCGATCGTCACGGGGGGTGCTCTTGCTTCGTTCTGTCTCACTGAGCCCGGGGCTGGCTCAGATGCTGGGGGTCTTCAGACAACCGTTGAGGACGACGGGAACAGCTGGGTTATCAACGGCTCGAAGCAGTGGATCACTAACGCTGGCTACGCCTCGCAGTACACGGTGTTCGCCACGATAGACCGTGCAAAAAAGCACAAGGGTATCTGTTGTATCGCCGTTCCGCGCTCTACACCGGGCATTACGGTTGGGCACCATGAGAACAAGATGGGGCAGCGCTGCTCCGACACCTGCAGCGTCACATTTGACGGCGTTAAGGTGCCCAAGGATTACATGATTGGCGCGCCGGGCGAGGGCTTCAAGATAGCCATGCAGACCCTCGATGCGAGCCGCCCGATGACGGCGGGGATCGCGGTCGGCATCGCGCGGGCGGCGTGCGAGCATGCGGTCTCGTATGCCAAGGATCGCAAGCAGTTCGGCAGTCCGATCAGCTCGTTTCAGGCCATACAATTTATGCTTGCCGACATGGCGACGGCGATCGAGAGCTCGCGCTTGCTGACGATGCGCTCGGCATGGCTGCTCGATCAGGGCAAACCGGCCTCGCTTGAGTCGAGTATGGCCAAGCGCATGAGTGCCGACACGGCGATGAGCGTTGCCACGGATGCTGTGCAGATCTACGGTGGGTACGGCTACACCAAGGACTATCCGGTCGAGAAGCTGATGCGGGACGCCAAGCTGCTGCAGATTTACGAGGGAACGAGCCAGATTCAGCGCATTGTGATTGCACGTGAGCTGCTCAGAGCGTGAGGTCACGGGTCTGAGCGCTAGCGACTGAGCCGAACGCCGGAGCCTAAGGCCAGAAACCTAAGGACAGAAACCTAAGAACAGAGCGCAGGGATAGAACCCCAAGTACAGAGCTGCCACGCAGCCCAACTCTGAAAAGCAACTCTAAAAAAGCCCTAACGGCTAGTTAGCTGTCGTCGAAGAGATGTGGCGTAGGGTCTGAACGCCCTGGTTTGTTATCTGCCACGTCTTTGAGGTGAAGTCCCCCTCTGGAAAGGGCGAAACGAGCTTCTGTCCCTCAAGGATAAAGAGGAAGCGCTGAGTCTCCTTTTCATCGCGAAGGCCGCTGAGCTCGGCGATTTCGTTGATCTGAAGCCGACGCGGCTCAGGAGTAGCAGAGCCGTTTGACACCAGGGCATTAAGGATCTGAATCTGGCTCATCGATGACGGGCTTAGTCTCTTCTTCTTCGAAGCGGTAGCTGATTCCATGCTGACTAATCTCCCGGTAATGTCAAAAAGTCCCCAGAGCGGAGAGTCAGGAGTATACTTCCGCAACCCGGAATACGCAAATGCGCGGGGATGCGGCGCGCTCTGAACGACGCGGGCAGAACTGGGAAAGCCAGTCCTAAACAGGGGCGCCCTCAAGTGCTGCGCTGCATGGTAGCGGTCATGGGGATGTTCCAGAAATCACACAAGTTTTTGCCTTTTGTGCGGTTGCTACTTCGCACTCCTTACGATACAAAAGGTGCGATATGGTCACATCAGCACGCCCCATAGAGGAGCTACGCCAGGTGCTCGCCGCCGCGTGCGGACAGCGCCTTTCCCAGGCAGACCTCGACCTCTCAACTGAGCGGGGAGATCTCGTCGCTCGAATAAAAGCAGCCGATATTTTCGAGTTCCTCAAGCTCTGCAAAGAGTCGAGCGATCTCTGCTTCAACCTGCTCGTTGATGTGACCGCTGTTGACTGGATGGATGCGCGCGAGCACCGCTTCGAGGTGGTGTACCAACTCTTAAGCCTGACAAACCTGTGGCGCCTGACGGTTAAGGTGAGCGTCGGCGAGGGCAACCCCGAGATAGCCTCAGCCACGCCGCTGTGGAACGGCGCAAATTTTTTGGAGCGGGAGGTGTGGGACATGTTCGGAATCCGCTTCGTCGGGCATCCGGACCTGCGCCGCATCCTTATGTACGAAGAGTTCGTTGGGCACCCGCTGCGCAAGGACTATCCGCTGCAGGCCAAGCAGCCGCGCATTCCGCTGCGCATGCCTGAAGTTGAGAACACGGCTCGCCAGATGCACCGGCCCGACCTGGTGACGATTCGCTCGCGCCGGTCGGGAAGCGGCGACACCAAGCAGGAGGCGAGGTAGCGATAATGTCAGACGGCAAGCTTCTGGAGATCGACGTCGGGGTAGGGGGGCTCACCACGAGCGCCCGTCCCCGTGCGCTTGGTGATGACCTGCACTCAGAGACGATGATCGTCAGCATGGGGCCGACCCATCCTGCGACGCACGGCACGATCCGCATCGTGACCGAGCTGTCGGGCGAAAAGATCGTCGACGCTGATGTCGATGTCGGGTACCTGCACCGTGGCTTTGAGAAGATGTGCGAGACGGTCGACTACAACCAGGTCATGCCGTACACCGACCGGCTCAACTACGTCTCGCCGGTGATAAACAACTTTGGCTGGTGCCTCACGGTTGAGAAGCTTCTCGGCATCGAGGCGCCAAAACGCGCACAGTACATCCGGGTTCTTCTCTCTGAAATCTCGCGCGTGAGCGATCATCTCACGTGCCTTGGCGCCTCAGCGATGGAGCTCGGCGCGTTTACCGTGATGCTCTACATGATGGAGGCCCGCGAGTTCCTGTGGGACCTGATCGAGGAGGTTACAGGCGCGCGTCTGACGGTTTCGTATGGCCGAGTGGGGGGCGTGAAGGATGACCTTACGCCGGACTTTGCCGAGAAGATGGCGGAGGCCTTCAAGAAGGTTCGCGCGCACCTCGTCAACAGCGATCGGCTCATGACCCGCAACCGCATCTTCATCGACCGCATGTGCGACATCGCCGTGCTCACGGCAGAGGAGGCAATAAGCTATAGCCTCACCGGTCCGATGTTGCGCGGTTCGGGGGTAAACTACGACGTGCGCAAGGCGTTCCCGTACTCTAGCTACGAGGAGTTTGAGTTTGAGGTGCCGCTCGGCTCGAAGGGTGACAACTATGACCGCTTCCTCGTGCGCTTTGCCGAGATGGAGCAGTCGCTGCGCATCTGCGAGCAGGCCATCACACGGCTGCCGCAGGGCCCGATAATCGTCGAGGATCCGCACATCGCGCTCGCTCCGAAGGACGAGGTGTACAACTCGATTGACGGCATGATTAACCACTTCGAGCTCGTCATGTACGGCGTCAAGCCGCCCAAGGGCGAGGCGTACCAGGCGGTCGAGGGCGGAAACGGGGAGCTCGGGTACTACGTGGTGTCGGACGGGACGGGTAAGCCGTACCGGGCGCACGTGCGCGCGCCGAGCTTCATCCACATGGGATCGATGCGGAAGATGCTGCTCGGCGCAAACATTTCAGACCTCATTCCGACCTTCGGGATGGTTAACATGATAGGTGGTGAGTGTGACCGATAACGGACAGGTGTTTCACATCAACACGCGCGGCATATTGCCGAGCAAGGGGCCCGTTTCGCTTCCCGAGGAGCTTGAGAAGCGAGCCGATCATTTTATTAAGCAGTATCCGCAGAGCCGATCGGCGGTCATGCCGTTGCTGTATATCGCGCAGGAGCATTTCGGGGTCATCACTCAGGCTGGCGTTGAGTGGGTTGCCAAGAAGCTTTCGATGCCGCCGGTGCAGGTATGGGAGGTCGCGACCTTCTACACGATGTACTACAAGAAGCCGGTCGGCAAATACCATATCCAGGTGTGCCGCACCCTTCCGTGCGCGCTGAGCGGAGCCCGCAAGGTGTCTGAGTTTCTCTATAAGAAGCTGGGGCTCGCGCCTGGCGAGGTGACAAAGGACGGGATGTGGAGCTTTGAGGAGGTTGAGTGCCTGGGCTCGTGCGGCACCGCCCCGATGTGCCAGATCAACGACGTGTTCTTTGAGAACCTGACCGACGAGAAGCTCACCAAGATTCTCAGCCGGATAGAGAAAGAGAAGCCGGACCTGCGCTTCTCAACCGTTCGTGATGAGCTGGGTGCTGGCCTCGAAGGGTGCCCTAAGTCCGAGATTATTTGACCGTAGAGCGTTCGCATGTCTGAACAAGCAGCCCCAAAGCCCCCTGAGCTGGTGACCCTGTCGATCGACAGCAAGCAGATCCAGGTTCCCAAGGGAACGAACATTATCGAGGCCGCAAAGAGGGCCGAGATCGACATCCCGCATTACTGCTACCATCCGGACCTCTCCATCGCGGGCAATTGCCGCATGTGCCAGATCTCGGTTAAGGGCCAGCCGAAGATGACGATCGCCTGCAATACGATGGCGACCGAGGGCATGGAGGTCGCAACGCACCACACGAGCAAGGACGTTGCGGACGCCCAGGCGGCGACCCTTGAGTTTATCTTGATCAACCATCCGCTCGACTGCACGGTGTGCGACCAGGCCGGGCACTGCAAGCTGCAGGACTATCACTTCGAGTACAACGCGCGATCAAGCCGCTTTCTCGAAGAGAAGGTGCACAAAGTCAAGGCGCTGCCGCTTGGGCCGACCGTCATTCTCGATGGCGAGCGCTGTATCATGTGCACGCGCTGTATCCGCTTCTGCGACGAAATAACGAAGACTTCCGAGCTCGGAATGCTCAACCGCGGGGACCAGTCGGTCATCGCCATCAGCCCTGGCCGTGAGCTCAACAACGCGCTCTCGGGGTCGGTTGTTGACCTGTGCCCCGTCGGGGCGCTCACGCACCGTGCGTGGCGCTTCAACACCCGCATATGGTTTACGCAGCAGACCGACTCGATCTGTCCCGGCTGCTCTACGGGCTGTAACGTCAAGGTCGCCGAGCGCGACGGGCAGGTCGTTCACGTCAAGGGCCGCCGCAACGAGGCGGTCAACAAGGAGTGGCTGTGCGACGAGGGTCGCTATGGCTTTGGGCGGTTTCTTCCTCAGCAGCGAATCCTTGAGCCGTACACGAATACCGATGCTGGGTTTGCCCCGGCATCGATCAAGGACTCGATCGATGCGCTTAAGGGGAACGTCAAGACGCTCACGA
Organism: Deltaproteobacteria bacterium; assembly: GCA_947467385.1. Taxonomy (GTDB): domain Bacteria; phylum Bdellovibrionota_C; class UBA2361; order UBA2361; family OMII01; genus OMII01. The sequence continues at coordinate 8,786 of CANIHJ010000031.1, forward strand.
TCCTCGCATCGCCCGATTTGCTCCTTGAGGAGTACTACCTCGTCAAGCAGCTGCTTGGTCGCGCATCGTCCGTTGGCCGAGGTGTCGTTTCGTACCGCAGCCGCGAGCTCAACGACGTTGAGAAGATCCTCGTGAGTCCCGACTATGCCAGCAACTTCCGCGGCGCGCAGGTCGCAGGGCTCATCGGCGAGGATCCAGAGAGCGAGTACGCCGAGGTTCTCGGCAAGATCCGCCGGAAGGAGATCGAGCACCTGCTCATTCTGGGCGACAGGGCAGTTGCTGCACAGGATGTCGACGCAGCACTCCTCGCCGGCATTAAGGGCGCCAAGACTTCAGTGGCGCTTCTCTCTGATCGCCAATCGCCGCTCCTTGCGGCAGTGAAGATGGTAGTCCCGGCGCGCAGCATCCTTGAGAAGTCTGGACTGCTCGTGAACCGCGCGCTTCGCACCCAGTACACGCAAGCGGTGGTGCCGCTTAAGGATGGCACCGTTCCAGAGTGGCGCTACATAGCTCTCTTAAGTGAGGCCGCTGGGGCGAAGCTCATCCCGGCTAACGTGCAGGAGATAAGTGACCGCGAGCTGACGAGGTGGTACCTGAGCGCAGACTCGCTCGTGTCGACGCACGGCCTCACGATCGCAAAGATTAAGCAGGGTGGGGTGCAGCTGGCCGTTGCCGACAAGCAGGACGGCCCAAGCCGGCCCTCGGGCGAGCCGGTAGGGGCGTCTCCGGCAGCGTAAGGAAGATATGTTGGAACTTGGAATCCTCCTCATTAAGGTCATCTTCGTATTAAACCTTGCGCTTGGGCTCGCTTCGTTCTGCACGTGGCTTGAGCGAAAGGGCTCTGCACTCATCCAGGACCGCGTCGGCGCTAACCGTGCCGGGGCATTCGTTGAGTCTGACCGCTGGTACTTGAAGCCCGCGCTGCCATTCGTGCGCGCTCTTGGGTGGCTCGGTGTCATTAACACGCTGCTCTGCGACTCCCTCAAGGGGCTCTGGAAAGAGGACTTCGTGCCAGAGGGGGCGTCGAAATTTCTGCACGCCCTGGCCCCAGTGATTGCGGTTCTTCCGATAATGCTTGCCTTCGCCGTACTCCCGCTGGCTCCTGACTTCACGGTTGCTGGACACACCGTTCATCCGCAGGTTGCCCCGATCGACGCAGGCATACTCTTTGTGCTTGCGATGGGATCGGTCGCTGTGTACGGCGTGGCTATCGCCGGCTGGACTGGCAACAACAAGTTCTCGCTTCTCGGAGCGCTTCGCGCAGCGGCGCAGATGATCTCATACGAGCTTCCGATGGGCCTTGTGTTCGTCGCCCTGATAGTCGTGTACGGAACGCTGGACGTCTACACGATGGTAGAGGAGCAGCAGAAGCTTCTGTGGGGATTCATTCCGGCGTGGGGCATCGTAATGCAGCCGGTTGGCTTCGTTGTGCTCCTGTTGGCCGGAATGGCCGAGACAAAGCGTGGGCCGTTTGACCTTCCAGAGGCTGAGTCGGAGCTCGTTGCGGGCTACTTCACCGAGTACTCCGGCATGAAGTTCCTTCTCTTCTGGCTGGGGGAGTTCGCCGAGATTGCGCTCTTTGCGGTTCTTCTGGCGCTCTTGTTCTTTGGCGGTTGGGATATTCCGTTTGTCGAGCTGCCTAAGGGCGTATGGTGGGCTTCGCTGATTGGACATGCGGTGCTCATGGCTAAGGTCGTATTCTTCTGCGTGCTTCAGATCGTTATTCGCTGGACGCTTCCGCGTTTTCGCTATGACCAGCTCATGAACCTGGGTTGGAAGCTTCTGCTACCGATTAGCCTCGTTAACCTCGCCATCACGGCTATCCTCAAGGTGGTGCTATGACCTTCATGGGATTCGTCTTCTCTGCCATCGCGCTCGCTGCGGCCCTTGGGGTCGTCTTCAATCGCAACCCGCTCTACAGCGCCTTCTCGCTTATCGTGCAGCTTTTGGCGATGGCGGGGCTCTATTCAGTCCTCGGCGCGCACTTCCTCGCGGTAACTCAGGTCGTTGTGTACGCCGGTGCGATCATGGTGCTGGTGCTCTTCGTGCTGATGCTGCTCAACTTAAAGTCTGAGTCGGGCCGCAAGCTGGGGATCGTGAAGCCGCTCGTGGCTCTTGGCGTTGGGTTCTCGGTTGTTGCGACGGTCTTTCCAGCCGTTGTCGCCCAATTCAAAGACATCTCGCTCATGACGCTTCAGGAAAACCTGTGGAAGTCTGAAGGGGGAGTAAAGGCGATCGGCCAGGAGATCTATGGCCGCTACATCGTGCAATTTGAGCTCTCGTCGCTTGTGCTCCTGATCGGCATCGTGGGGGCGATTATGCTCTCGAAGCGCAAGCGAATAGTTATCGGGCCGCGCGAGGGTGGACTTGGAGGAAAGCAATGAGCTCTATCGTAACGTACATCGGGCTGTCGCTTGTGCTGTTCGCGATCGGGGCGGTCGGGGTGTGCATCCGCCGCAACGCGATTGTGGTCTTTATGTGCATCGAGATGATGCTCAACGCCGTCAACCTCGCCTTCGTCGCCTTCAGTAAGCTGCAGGGCAACCTCGACGGTCAGGTGGCTGTTTTCTTTGTGATGGTGATAGCGGCAGCCGAGTCGGCGATCGGGCTTGCGGTCATTATCTCGGTTTTTAGAAGCCTGGTGTCGGTTGAAACCTCTGACGCAGCGCAGCTCAAATGGTAGGGAACATGGCAGGCGAAGATCTTCGGCTATCACTCGTTGTCTTGGCTCCCCTTATTGGGAGCATCCTGTCGTACCTGCTTGGCCGGCGTGTCCCGAAGCTGGCGGGAATCGTGGCGTCGGGCGCGGTGCTGGTGTCGTTTGTTGCCACCGTCTTGCTGTGGCGGGAGGTAAGCCCAACCACGGCGTTCACGTCGAGCCTCTCATCCTGGCTCACGGTATCCTTCCAGGGCGCCCCGTTCTCGCTCCCGATCGATCTTTACTTCGACTCGCTCTCGGCGGTGATGTGCCTGATAGTGACCGGCGTTGGGTTCCTCATCCATGTGTACTCGGCCGGCTACATGGCTCACGACAAGGGCATCGCGCGATTTTTTGCGTACCTGAACCTCTTCATCGCGGCGATGCTTATCCTTGTTCTTGGAAAGAGCCTTCCGGTTATCTTTATCGGCTGGGAGGGGGTAGGGCTCTGCTCGTACCTCCTCATCGGCTTTTGGTACACCAACACCGAATACGCCAAGGCTGGCCGCAAGGCGTTCGTCATGAACCGCATCGGCGATGTGGGTTTCATTGTCGCCATGGCGCTTCTGTTTACGTACTGCGGAACGCTTGATGTCGTTGAGCTCAGCAAGGAGTCGGTGCTTGCGCGCGTTCCGGCTGGCTTGGCGTTTCTGGTAGGCATCTCGCTCTTCGTTGCCGCTACCGGAAAGTCGGCCCAGATTCCGCTCTTCACCTGGCTTCCAGATGCCATGGCCGGCCCCACGCCGGTATCGGCGCTGATTCACGCCGCGACGATGGTCACGGCAGGTATCTACCTCATGGGGCGCATGCATGGCGTCGTTGAGCTCGATCCAGCCGTGCCGGCCGTTATTCTGTGGGTGGCGCTTGCAACCGCTGCGGTTGCCGCAACGACGGCGCTCGCGCAGAACGACATCAAGAAGGTGCTTGCGTACTCAACGGTGAGCCAGCTCGGGTTTATGTTCCTGGCGGTTGGGGTAGGGCAATACTCCGTAGCGTTGTGCCATGTCGTGACGCACGCTTTCTTTAAAGCCTGCCTCTTCTTGAGCGCTGGCTCCGTCATCCACGAGTGCCATCACGAGCAGGACATGCGCCGCATGGGCGGGCTTGCTAAGAAGATGCCGATTACGGCCGCGTGCTATGGCGTATCGACCCTCGCCATCGCCGGCATCTGCCCGTTTGCGGGGTATTACTCAAAGCACGCCATTTTTGGCGCCATCTCAACAACCACCAATCCGTTCCTACACCCCTACATCGGTCTTGTGGGCGGCCTGGCGACTGCAATCGCAGTGTGCACCGCCTTCTACATGGCACGCTCGTTTATCATGACCTTCCTCGGCTCGTATCGTGGCGAGGGGCATCCGCATGAGGCTCCGGTGGTGATGACGGCCCCGGTTGCAATCTTAGGCGTGCTTGCGGTGGTTGGAGGGTTCCTTTTCGTGCACCCGATTACGGACTTTGTAACCGGCCCGCTTCCTCCTACCTCGGTGGGGCATGAGTCGGGGGGGCTCTTTGGTATCTTCATCGGATCGCTTCCGGGTATCTTTGGCATCGCCCTTGCGGCGTACCTCTTCATCCTGGCTCCCAGGGAAAAAGATGTCCTGCGCGCCATCTTCTCGCCTCTTGAGAGGCTCTTTGAGCGCAAGTACTACGCAGATGAGTTGCTTGATATTGCAGTGGTGCGCCCCGTAGATAAGCTCTCGGGTGTTGCCTACCGCGCTATCGACCAGCGCATCGTTGAGGGAAGCGGCGGAGCGGTGGGAAGCGTTGTCCAGGCCGTGGGCGAGCTGACGTGCCGAATGACGACCGGGCAGGTGACAACGTATGTGCTTCTTATGTTTTTTGCCGCAGCAGCATTGTTTAGTGTTTTTAGCCAGGTGAGGTAACAGAGAGATGATTACCGGCTTTCCTCCCTTGAGCTTCCTTATCCTTATCCCGGTTATCGGCGCCGTGGTTTGTTATGGACCGTGGTTTGCGCGCGAGCGCGACGCGCAGGCCCGCCTGTGCCGCGCCTGGAGCCTTGCTGTGTCAGCCATGACGCTGGTGCTGCTGCTCGCCATCGCAAAAGCGGGCGTGTCGGACCCTCGGGTCGTGCTCTCTGTATCCGAGACCAGGCCATGGCTGCCAAGCTTGGGGATAAACCTTAATCTCCTGCTCGACGGGCTCTCGTTTGTCTTCTGCCTCCTCACATGTGTTGTGACTTTGGCTGTAATCGCGTGGTCCTCAAGGCCAGCGGAGGCCGGCCCAAGCTGGTACGGGCTGCTTTTGGTTGGCCAATCAACGGTGCTTGGTGCGTTCCTTGCGACAGACCTCTTTGTGTTCTACTGCTTTTTTGAGTTGATGCTCCTGCCGGTGCTCGTTGCGATGGCGCTGTGGGGTGGGCCGCGGAGGCTACAGGCGGCGCTTAAGTTCCTGCTCTACACGATTGTGGGATCTGTGCCGATGCTCCTCTCTATTTTGTATGTCACGTGGGTGAGCTCAGAGGCGCTGGGCCACAGCTCTGGTGGAACGAAGTTCACGTTCGATCTCTTCTCCCTTTCAACGGTCAACGCCCTAAGCCCCACCCAGCAGATCGCGGCAGGGCTTGGGTTCCTCGTTGCCTTCGCAGTTAAGACCCCGATCGTACCCCTGCACGGGTGGCTGCCGGAGACCTACCGTGAGGCGCCGCACGGCACTGCAGCGTTCACGGCTGCGCTGCTTGGAAAGGTGGGCGTCTACGGCATCATCCGCTTTATGTTCCCGCTCTTCCCAGATTTTATGCTGCTTGCAGGGCCGTACCTGGCGGCTGCCGGGGCTATCGGGGTTGTATACGGGGCGATGGTTGCGATGGTTCAGCGCGATGTGCGCTCGCTGCTTGCGTACTCCTCGATCTCGCACCTCGGGTTCTGCATTCTCGGCATCGGGGTAGCGTCTGACCTTGCTATCACCGGCGCTGTGTTCCAGGCGGTCAGCCACGGCCTTGTGACTGTGGCGCTCTTCCTTGTATTCGGCAAAGTGATTGAACGGGAGGGGACGCGTGACCTCGACAGCTTCGGCGGCCTTGCCCAGCAGATCCCCGTGAGCGCTTTTTTCCTCATGGTGTTCAGCATCGCTGCGGTGGCTCTGCCGCTCACGAGCAGCTTCGTCGGCGAGTTCCTAATAATCATCGGCTCCTGGAAGGGTGCTCCGGGGTGGACGGCGCTCGCCCTCGTTGGCGTGGTGCTCGGGGCGGTCTACACACTTACGGCATACCTTAAGACGATGTTCGGCCCTGAGCGTGAGCGCTCGGGTGCGGCCTCGATCCCTGATATGCGGGGAGGAGAGGTTGTTGTGGCGGCAGCGCTTGCGGCAGCCATAGTCTTTCTTGGTGTCTTTCCGCAGAGCACCCTCGACACGATAGCGCCAGCTGTTGAGCAGCAGCTCGCCAAGATGCCAGAGGGCGGACTCGCGAACCCCCGAGCGCAGATGCGGCCGAGGGCCAGCAGCGCAGCCGACGCGGCAGATACTCAATCGTCTGAAGGCCTCGTACAGAACATCGCCCTCGCGGGCAAGCAGGAAGGCACGGCAAGGTAACTCCCTATGAACGCAATCGTCCCATTCGCACCGATCCTGACGCTCTCTGTGGGAAGCCTCGTGTACCTTGTCACGGGGAAGCTCCTTGAGCGTACCCGCACTGCATCGGTTGTGGCGCTGCTTCTGGTTGCAGCAGCGCTGGTGCTCGTTGGCAGGCTTCCGGACTCTGCCCCCGGAGAGTTCGGCCTTATCGTGAACAGCTTCTCGCGCCTTTTTGGCCTCGCGGCAGTCGGTGGGGCGCTCCTAAGCCTTGTCGCCACCCGGGCCTCGCTTGACGGCGAGAAGATCGAGATGATCAACGAGTACTACTTTTTGATCCTTACGGCGCTAAGCGGTGCGCTGGTTATGATCTTCGCCTCTGACTACCTGACCCTGTTTATCGGCGTGGAGGTCTCGTCGCTGGCGCTCTACTGCCTGTGCGGCGCGCGCGTGACGGTTGCCTCCTCGGCTGAGTCATCGATGAAGTACTTCCTCCTTGGGTGCTTTAGCTCTGCGTTCCTGCTGCTCGGTATTGCGTTGTGGTACGGCGCGACGGGGACCCTTTCGATCGTTTCTGCGGGGCCGGCCCCGATCGGAAACTCTCTCGTTATTCTGTCGTTCCTCATGATGCTCGTTGGCCTGGCGTTTAAGGTGGGGCTCGCCCCGTTTCACCTGTGGGTGCCAGACGTGTACCAGGGTGCGCCGACCTCGGTGACGACCTTTATGAGCTGCGTAGTGAAGGTCGCAGCGATAGCGGCGCTCATCAAGGTTTCGTTTCTTGGCTTCTCGTATCCCGCGGCGTGGGCTAACAGCGCCCTGTGGGTTATGAGCGTACTCGCCATGACGCTTGGAAACTTAGCTGCGCTCCAGCAGCGCAGCGTCAAGCGCATGCTCGCCTACTCAAGCGTTGCCCAGGCTGGGTACATGTTGATTGGTCTGGTGTCGACCCACAGCCCTGCAGCTGGCGTTGCGGCTACTGCGTACTACCTTATTTCCTACTGCGCCATGACGATCGGGGCCTTCGCCGTGCTCTCGATAATTAGTCCTGATGCCGATGACATTTCAGACCTGCGCGGCCTCGGCAAGCGCAGCGCGCTGCTAACCGGCTGCATGACGATATTCATCCTCGGCATGGCGGGGCTTCCCCCGAGCATGGCCGGCCTTATGGGCAAACTCTTGGTTTTCTCTGAGGCGATCCACTCTGAGCTGTACGGTCTCGCCATCATTGGCGTCCTGAACTCGGCCTTGGCGTGCGCCTACTACTTTAGGGTGCCAGTTGCGATGCTGTTCCAGGCTGGCACGTCAACGGAGCGCATAGAGGTATCGCTTCTCACGCGCCTCGCGCTCGTTGTGTGCGCGGCAGCGGTGGTGCTCGGGGGCATCTATGCCCAGCCAGTGCTAGAGTTTTGCCAGAGGGCTGCTGAGAGCCTCACCGCTTTTGATCTGTAGCCCGGCTCCAGGCTCGGCGCCCATACAACTCCAAGGCTAATCGTCCCCTAACGGCTGCGAGCGGAGGGCTATGTTTTTGATCTGTAGCCCGGCTCCAGGCTCGGCGCCCATACAACTCCAAGGCTAATCGTCCCCTAACGGCTGCGAGCGGAGGGCTATGTGAGAAACACAGTGGGAATGTAAGATACACGTCCCCCTAGCGTACCGGAGAACGCACGAGTGGTGTGGTGGTGTGCGCCTACGCCCTGAAGACGTTGGCAAGCTTCGGCATCGACGGAGGGAAGAGCCCCGGAGGATAGCGCACGGAGGTGTCTC
>CANIHJ010000032.1 GCA_947467385.1 Deltaproteobacteria bacterium
ACGTCATCGCCCTGCTGCGCTACGCGCTTCACGGCGAGCGACGCGCCGACTGAAGTACTGTCAAGAAGCATGAGCAGGTCAAGCGCCTGCGCTTTGCGATCACTCGAAGCCGCGATGCTGCCGATCGCCGCCTGCGTCACGCTTTTTCGGCCGATCGCCGCTTCAAGCGCGCCCTCAAGGGGGAACACACCGATGGTCGCCGCCTCAACAGCGACGCGCAGCTCGTCACGGAGCGAATCAAGCACGTCTCGTATCATGCCGAAGATCTACCTCATTATGACCTGGCTGTCTTGCTCGTCATCATCAGTGGGCTCGGGTATGAGCCCTTGCCGAAGGATCTCTATCTCAAAAGCTTCTTGCTCCGGCGTTGAGGGGACGTAGTTGCGCAGGCTCGGATGTTGATTGTCCTTGGAACTGAGCTCCGCGCCCTGCCAGTTATGCCTCCACAAGCCAAAAAAGCGCAGCCCCTTTGCGTAGCCGTCCGCTACGAGCTGCTTGAGGCGATCGGATGAGATTCCCTTCGGCGAAACCTCGCCCGGATACTGGAAACCAACGCCGTCGAGAGCAAATCCATCGCCTCTCCTGAGCTCGTTAAATCGGTCTAGACTATGCTCCTCGCGAGGATCGCCCGCAGTGTCCGCGGCTAACCGGTCATCAACCCTATCTCTCGGATTTCCGCAACCGACACACGTGCTTCGGATGAAGCCGGCCAGGTCATCGAGCTGCTGCGCTGCAAGCTGGCGCATCGACCGGTACGCATCGACATCCAAGGTATCCTCCAGCATTACGCTCACAAAGTGCTGGTTAGCCGCATTCTGCTGTCGGCTGTACTGAAAGATGTCTCGGGCCTGCGCTGCAAGAGCCGAGAACTGGGTGCGCAGGTCTGTCTCAAAAATGATACGCGCTCGGAACGCCGCGGGAGGTATGCCAAGGAAGGGCGCGGCGACCTGCTGAGGATTCCCCAGCCTCTGCGTCGGTCCGTTGGTTAGGTATAAGACAAGCGTTAGGTTTCGCTCATCCGAAAGCCTCGCAACAACACTCTTGAGGTAGTCGAAGTCTTGGGTAAAGGTCCCGTCGATAAGCACTCCGATGTACGGCTCGCGAATTCTCGCCGAGAGCAGCGCATTCACATTCGCCTCCACCACCGCTCGCGCCTGGGGCTGAAGCCCGTAGATCATCGTGTACCCCCGTGCCTGCCCGGACACCCATCCATCTCCGGAGTCGTTCGGGGGAGCAGTAGGGTCTGGCTGCATCGGATCGCCCGCTCCGCCTCCCATGCCGCCAGAATTACTCCGAGCGCCGCCTATGAATCCGTCACCAAAGAGCCCCGGCTCTGGCTGCTGGGCTCCGGAAAATATCGAGCGCGCATCATCCCGTGCCCCATAGATCATCCCGTCGTCTGACTGGGCGGCACTCGCAGGCGTTACAGCCGGCGTTGGCGTCATCGCTGCCCGCTTCTCCTCGCTCGGCGGGCCAGCGTCGTCGTTGCTGAGCGAATTAAGCTCAAGCAGCGCGTCATCCTCGTCTACATCGCTCGGAGCCGTTGTCTTCTGTGCGGAAAGCAGCGAAGCAGAGGAGGGCTCCCGCTGTGCCCCCTCCCCTTGGAGACTACCCTGCTCACTCTGGACTCCCCGCCCCTGGAAGGCATGGCGAGCCGACTGGTGTGAAGCCGCCACGACCAACGCATAGGTTAACGAGGCGATGAGCACCAGGTAGACAAGAAATCGCCAGCGGGGAATCGGAGCCATACCATCAATTATCTCATGCCTAAGGGGGCAAGAAAGGGGGGATTTGCGCGCTACGGGCCCGTTTTGGGGTTTTCCGGCGCGCTTTGCAGCAGAAAATCCTCTACGAGAGCCAAAAGGCGTTCACTGTCGCCAAGAAGCCTGTGATCGTCGTCCAAGGTCTCTAGCCTCACGGATCGGTTCTGCTCCGCAAATCGGCGGCTCTGATCGACGCTTACGATGGTGTCACGAATGCCGTGCACAACGAGCATTGGAAGATCGAGATCAACCGCACCCGAATCAAAGCCGGCGAGCTCTTCCACGAACCGATAGTGCACCGGCACCATCTGGTCAGACGAGAGGTCGAGGAGCGGGAGGGTCCCCTCTCTCCGCCACACCGCTTCCGACTCAGGCCTCAGAAGCGCACTGCGCGGATCTCGAGGCTCGAAGACGGGCGCAAGGAATGCTGCCGCGACCACCGAGGAGCGCTCCTCACTCGAAAGCCCAGCGAGCGCATGCAGACCGACAAATGCGCCGAAGCTGCTGCCCACAAGGGCGATCTGATGGTCGCGCAACGATGAGATCGTTTTTTGGACGTGGGCCACGATCGCCGTGGGCGAGAGCCGGGCGAGAGAGGGAATGTTGAGATCCGGCAAGGTTGAACCGAGACCATGACGGAGGAAACGCTCCCTGATGAGGACTCCCTTGGACGACCGGGGCGATCCACCTAGGCCGTGCAGATACAAAATATGAGAAGGCTTAGGCACCTAACTTTCCTGAATAATTCTTTCGGCATGCCGTCTTTCATGCTACACCACCGATACACCAACGCGCTGTTTTTAAGAAGATTCTCTTATGCAGATGTCCCGGACTCTTGGCCCTTTTTTCACGATCCCCTCCCGCCCAGCTCCGTTCCTCCTTTCAGCCCTCTGTTTCTCCCTCATGGCTCTCCCAGCCGCACAGGCTGAAGAGGCCCCGGTGCTGCCCGGCTCGCAGCTGGCGCAAGAGCTCTCCGAGGCATTTGAGCACGTTGCCGAGACGATCACTCCCTCAGTTGTCACTATCTCCACAGAAACGAAGCCAAAGAAGGGCAAGGCGCCCAAGGGCTCAGATGCCCTGCGCGACTTCTTTGGCGAGGACTTTATGGACAAGATGGTTCCGACCCCGCAGCGGGGCTTGGGCACCGGCGTTATCGTCGATGACCAAGGGCACATCCTCACCAACAATCACGTCATCGGCGAGGCCGATGAGGTGAACGTCCGCTTGAGCAGCGAGAAGTCCGTCAAGGCCAAGGTGGTCGGAGTCGATCCGCGCACCGATCTGGCGGTCATCAAGATCAAAGTCAAGGAAAACCTCCCCAAGTTCGCCAAGCTCGGAGACTCCGACAAGCTCAAGATCGGCGAGTGGGTTGTGGCTGCAGGCGCATCGTTCGGCCTAGACAATACCATCACGGCAGGCATCGTGTCAGCAAAGGGGCGCGCGCTCTCGGCCGGCCAATACGAGGACTTCATTCAGACAGATGCTGCTATCAATCCGGGCAACAGTGGCGGACCGCTCGTGAACCTGCGCGGCGAAGTCGTCGGGATCAACACGGCAATCGTCTCGAAGTCGGGCGGCTACATGGGAATCGGGTTTGCGATTCCAATCAACATGGCGAAGCAGGTCATGGACAGCCTCATTACCAAGGGCAAGGTGACACGCGGCTGGCTCGGTGTCGGAATCCAAAACCTCTCTGAGGACCTCGCTGAATCCTTCAAGTATGTAGGCACAGAGGGCGCTCTCGTCGGGCACGTCGATCCGAAGGGTCCCGCGAAGACGGCCGGCTTCAGGCAAGGCGACATTATCGTTCAGCTCGGCAAGGAGAAAATCAAGAACGTTAACCAGCTCCGCAACTCTGTTGCGGCAATTAAGCCAGGCACAAAGCTGGACGTTACCATCATCCGAAGCGGCAAGAAGGACGTTCTGGGCGTTGAAATCGGCGAGCTCGCGACCCAAGTGGATGAGCCGGCCGTCACCCCAACCGGCGAGAACGAGGAGCTTGGCCTGACACTTGAGGAGTTCGAAGAGAGCGATGCGAGCAAGCTCAAGACCTCCAAAACGCAGGGCCTGGTGATAACGGAGGTGGCGCCGCAAGGACTGGCGGCCAAAGCCGATCTACAACCGGGCGACATTCTCGTGAGCATTAACGGCACAGAGGTCACCAGCCTCAGCGAGTTTAAGGCAACCATGGAGAAGGCCGATGCGAAGAAGGGCATCCGGCTCGTGGTTGAATCGAGGGGCATGGAGCGGTTCGCGCTCCTTAAGGACTCCTCCTCGGATGACGAGGAGGCTGCGGAGCCGCAGCCTGAAGCGGAAGAAGAGTAGATCGCGCTGGGACGCAGCAGGGTGTGGCTGCTAGAAAAGAGAGTCCGGCCGCTAGAAAAGCCCCTTGGGGCTGGCGGTCATGACCTCGTGTCCACTCTCGGTGACGAGAACCGTGTGCTCCCACTGGGCCGAAAGCTGGCCATCCGCTGTGCGCACCGTCCAGCCATCCACCTTTGAAAGGGCTGTCTTCGGGCTGCCCACATTTATCATCGGCTCAATCGTGAACGTCATTCCTGGCCGAATAAGGTCGCCGGTCCCGCGCTTGCCCACATGCACCACCTGGGGAGCCTCATGAAACTCGCGGCCCAAACCGTGCCCGGTGTACTCGCGCACAATTCCGTAGCCGCGCTTTGTTCCCTTAATGAATTCCTGGATCGCGGCCCCAATATCCCCGATCCGTTTCCCGGGGCGAACCTCTCGGATCGCAAGCATGAGGGCCTCGCGGGTTGTGTGGACGAGGTCACGCGCCTCCTGCGAGCACGCATCCTCTCCGCCGACAAAGAACATGCGGCTTGAGTCGCCGTGAAACCCGTTCTTGAACGAGGTGACATCGACGTTCACGATGTCACCCTCCTTAAGGATGACGAAGGGCGCGGGAATGCCGTGACAGATGACGTCATTCGGGGAGACGCATACCGATTTGGGGAACCCCTTGTAATTGAGCGGCGATGGGATGGCCCCCATCTCCGCAGTCCGGCGATGCACAAAGGTATTGATCTCCTCGGTGCTAATGCCGGGCCGGATAACGGCTTCGACTTCGTCCAGAATAGTGGCGGTTACCCGGCATGCCTCGCGCATGAGCTCGATCTCCTGCGCCGTTTTTATCGTAATTCTCTCTACCACAGGACCCGCGCTACTCTGCTAATGAAACAATCGACGTGAAGTGCTTTTCAGAAACCGGAATAACGCTCAGCCGGCTGCCTTTCTGAAGCAGCAGGAGTCCGCTCAATCCCTTCTCCGCCCGCAGCTCTTCGAGCGGCACGATACGATGAAGTTTCCTGAGGAACTTAATCTCGGGGCAGAACCATCGGGGAGCTTCCTTCGTTGACTTCTCGTCGAAGTACTCGCTGCGAGGATCGAACTGGGTCTTGTCCGGCGCGGCAGCCTTGAGCACCGCCGCCGTGCCAACCACCCCCGGCGGCTCTGCGTTAGAGTGGTACACCAGCACATCGTCACCGATCTTCATCTCACGCAGATAGTTACGCGCCTGGTAGTTACGCACACCCGTCCAGTCCGTCGAGCGGTCCCTCTTGAGGTCGTCTATGGAGTACACGTCGGGTTCGGTTTTGACGAGCCAAAATGCCATGGCCAGCATTGTCCAGCGGAGTGCGAAAGGTTGCAAGTGCTCGAGGGCGCAAATCAGGCGGCAAAAGCTACGACTGGCGCATCACTATCTGCCTAATCCCCTGAAAACCGGGGTTGGGGAGCTTGACTCGGGCCGTCCGGCTTCCGATCTGCGCCAAGGCGTTCGCGTCCGAGAACGTGAAGAGGTGAAATTGCGTCTTGGGCCAGGTTTTCTTGAAGTACTCGCTTGAGTCCATGTAGGCGAGGTCGAACGCCCGGAATCCGTACGTCTCAACCAGCTCACGGATGACCAGCTTCTGGTTCGGAGTCTTGTCGAGCCGGCTTGGAATAGCGATTCCGCCGAACTCGTCGAGCGCCTTGAGAATCTCGGTGAGCGGCCTGGTCACAAGATAGTCGCGCTTGGCAGATTCGCTGTTCGGTACGCCGAGAGCCCGCAGGAAGGCATTGATGCGCTCCGCCGTGGTTGACTCCTCAAAGAGGCATGACATGACGACATCGTCGCAATTTCCCACGCGGCACCGGATCGACACCCCTGGAATGACGGTCAACGGTGAGCCCTTGGCGGCCGAGACCATGCGGTCAACGAAGTCCGCGCTGAAGAGATCAGTAATAGCAATAACGTCAAGGCCCTTCACCTTGGCCAGGCGCACGATCGCAGGCGCAGAGTCGAGTCCGTCAATCCCGAGGTACCCTCGTGACGCCGGGCTCTTGATGCGCAGGTCCAGGGTATAGCTCTTTGATCGCGTACGCGTCTTTTCAACCTGCCCCGCGAGGGATGCCCCTGTTGACGTGTCGTTTATAGCTGCGTCTTTCTTCGGGCGTGCCATAGCGTTGTGTCCTTGCGGTAAGTACAGCCGTGCACTACTTGGAACTTGAGCGGATATTTTCGCGGAGCTTGCGCCCCTGCTCTTCTGCGGCTTCCTTGCTTTCGCCTTGCCGCTTTTGCGCATTGCCGGCATCGCTCACGTCCAGGAGCTCGCGCAGCATGGTCTTAAGCGCGCCGACCTGTATCTCAAGCCGACCGATGTCGCTCGACGTTGGTATGCTGCCAAACATTGAAAGCACCCGGTCAACTTTTGTGAGGAGCCCTGTTACCTTCGAAGCGAGGAGATCGACCCGGCTCTCAAGCAGCCGCAGGTCGGCGGTTGTGGCTATGCCCATCATGCGCGTCACGGTTGCAGCGCTAACCTCGACCCGCGGCCCATCAGTCACCGTGCCACCGGTTGCGACGGCAGCCGCCGGAGACCCGGCCGCTGCCGGAGATCCGAGCGGCACTTCAGCCGCGGCTTGGCCAGACGTTGCCTCTTCGCGCTGAGGCTCCACATCACGCGTCAATGTTGGCGTATCGCTGTCCATTCAGATCCCTCTTAACAGTAGCGTCTCTGACCACTGCACATTTCGGAAGGACGGCTTCGGGTGCGCTTACCGACACCAGGCCAAAGTCGCTCGCCCCCCTTCCAACGAGTTAAGATGAAATGAAAAGAGCAAAGGGTTCGAGAGCCGTATGCTATCTGCGCCGGCTAGGAGTGGCATTACCAGCCTGAATATATTCAGGTTTTTCGGCATCGGGTTGTGCCGGCATCTCCCTGGGCTTAATCGCGACACGGGCTATGCGATGCTTATGAACCTCCACGACCAGGAAGACCCATCCCCCAGACTCGAGGGACTCGCCCTCCCCCGGCAAGCGTCCGAGGTGGGACATGATGAAGCCCGCTACCGTCTCGTAGTCGCCCTCCGGCACCTCGACATTGTAGTCAGCCTTGAGGCTGTCAATCGAAAGGATGCCATCGACGAAGAGCGATCCCTGATGCATGATCGCAAGCTTTCCGCGCTCGATGGGCGAGTCGAATTCGTCGAAAATCTCGCCGACGATCTCCTCCACGAGGTCCTCAAGGGTCACGATGCCATCAACGCCTCCGTGCTCGTTAAGGACTACCGCGAGGTGTATCCCCTGCTGCCTGAGCTCTCGCAGAAGCTCGCTTACGGGCTTGGTGTCCGGGACAAAATGTGCAGGTCGCACGTACGTGCGCCAGTCAACACCAGCGAGCGAGCGGCCGACGAACGGAAAGAGGTCCTTGGCCAAGAGCATGCCGCGCACATCGTCGAGATCCCGCCCACACACGAGGACGCGTGACACACCCTCGTGGGTGAAGATATTCACGATATCTGTGGCGGGCACGTGCTCACCGACCCATACCACCTCACTTCGCGGCGTCATAACTTCGCGCGTAATCCGGTCGGATAGCTCTACAACGCCCTCAAGCAGGGCCTGCTCTTCCCTCTCAATAGTTCCTTTTTCGGAGCTCATCTTGACGATCTCGCTCAGGTCGTCAGCTGACACCGCAATCTCGCGCTCATTTGTGACTTCGAGGTTGAATCGGTTGAGGACGCGCCCTACGGTCCTGTGAGCGAACACCAGGATTGGGCCGAAGACAGAAAAGACGGCAGACAATGGCCATGCCACCCCACACAGCGTCTTCTCTGGGTGCTGCAGCGACACGGCCTTCGCAACCTGCACAAGAACGAGCAGGCCAGAGAGCACTGCCACAACCACGGCTACCACGAAAGCGAACGATAGAGAGCGCAGCGCAATGCCCTCTGCGCTGGCAAGAGAAGCCGCCGACCGCACAAACACGGCGAGAGCGAAGCCAGAGGAGATGGAAGAAAGCAGCCGGCCAAATTGCGTGCAGAGCAAGTACTGATCGGGCTGGGCAAGTATCGCCAGTGCCCGCCCCGCGCGGGGGCACTGCTCCTTCAGTTCCTCCAGCCGTGCCGTGCGGCTGCGGGCGATGGCGAGTGAGGCCGCGATGAAAAAGATGTAGCACACCGACGCAACGGCAACCGGAACAGCGGCGACTGCAAGCATCCATGCGCTCTCAGGAGTCACATTCATCGATACCTGCCTTGCTAGCGAGCGTTAGAAATTGAACGAGCCCTGTTCCGGAGCCGGCGAACGGGGAGGTTTGTGTTGCGGATTGCGGGAGGCACAATGCCCATAGGTTATCTCTTTATTGTCTGGGTCCATGGAGGGGCGTGTCAACGAATGCTTACCAGGTAATTAAACTACAGCATTTCAGATGGTTAGGCGCCTTAATAAGGCTGCTAACGTCTGCCTGAGACCACGCTCACGGCTATAACAACCATCAGGCAGCCCCCCTGTTACTACCCCTCTGATCCATTAAGACCGCTGGTGCGATCAAACCGATGCGTCTAGTTTAGCGTCATGAATGCGACACGCGAAATAATGTGGAATGTCAACACCCTGCCTAATGTTGTGGGCCTCTATGGGCTGCTCGTTGTGGCGCTGGTTATAGGGCTCAACGGGGTGTTAAGGCGGGCTGAGCTGTGGCGCAGCGGTACCCCTTCGCCCGAGTACTCGGGCCACTGGATGTGGCGGCTCGACAACCTGATCCAGTGTGGCGTGTTCCACAAGAAGGTGGCTCGCGGCCCCAGCGGATCTGCAATCGCTCACCTGCTCGTATACCTTGGGTTCCTGGTGCTGCTCTTCACCACGACGATGGTCTTCATCCACCACGATCTCGGCATCAAGATCTACCAGGGCCAGTTCTACCTGTACGTAACGATGCTTAGCGACATCTTCGGCATCCTGCTGCTCGGCGGCATCCTGTACTTCGGATACAGGCGCTTTATTGAGCATGCAGATGCCGTCAGCAACTCGCCGAATGACGTGTTCATCCTCGCGATGCTCGCGGTCCTCGTGGTGCAGGGATTTGTCCTTGAGGGCCTTCGCATCCACGTCACGCATGACCCGTGGGCACTCTACTCCCCAATTGGCTGGCTCTTCGCAAAAGCCGGCTGGTTTCTCCCCGACTCGCAGGCAAAGCTTCTGCATTTCGTGACCTGGTGGTTCCACACCCTGACGGTATACGCATTTGTGGCACTCTTTCCCTACACAAAGTTCTTTCACATGATGACGAGCCCGTTAAACCTCTTCTTTGCGCCGACAGCCCGGCCGAAGGGGGCCCTGCCTTTCATCGGAGACCTTGAGAAGATGATGGAGAGCGGAGAGGAATTCTCGCTTGGTCTCGGCACCATCAAGGACTACACTTGGAAGGGGCTGCTCGACCTCGACGCGTGCACCCAGTGCGGCCGCTGCCAAGAGGTGTGCCCTGCATACCTCTCAGGCAAGCCCCTGTCGCCGAAGTGGATCATTCTCGACACGCGAAACCATGCCCTGGCTCTTGAGGCAAACGGCCAACTCTCTAGTTCCCGGCTGCCGAAGATCGCCCAGAAGCTCGACGCCTCGCTCTCGCGCTCGGTTCTCCTGCCCTTTAACAACCTTCGGCCAACCGAAAACGGGTATGACAGCGCGGGCGCATTTCGCTCCTCGCATGCGAACGTGCAGGCAGCGGTTCGCACCGTGGGTGGCTCGGCTGATGCCAAGATATCTGGGGATGTCATTGATCCGAACGCTTTCTGGAGCTGCAACACCTGCATGGCATGCGTCGAGGCTTGTCCCGTGGGTATCAACCACGTCGATCAGATCGTCGGAAACCGGCGCCACATGACGATGATGGAGGGCCAGCTTCCGCACGAGGCCCAGAGCACGCTGCGCTCAATTGAGAGCCGCCTCAATCCGTACGGCCCCCAGGAGGACCGGATCAAGTGGCTTGAGGGGCTGAACGTCCCTGTGCTCAAGCCTGGCGACTCAGTGGACTACCTGTACTGGGTCGGCTGCGTGTCGGCGTTTGATCCGCGCAAGCAGAAGATCGCAAAGTCGCTTGTGTCGATAATGCACAAGGCGGGACTCTCTTTCGGCGTGCTTGGTTCGGTTGAGGGCTGCACCGGAGATCCCGCGCGGCGGCTCGGCGAGGAGAACCTCTTTCAGACCTTGGCTAAGCAGAACATTGAGCTGCTCAAGTCAGTTTCGTTTAAGTTCCTCGTCGCCAACTGCCCGCACTGCTTCAACACTATCAAGAACGAGTACCCGCAGTTCGGGAATCTCGGCGAGGGCCGCAAACCGGAGATAATTCATCACTCCGTCCTCCTCAAGCGCCTCCTGGCTGAGGATAAACTTTTGCTCAAGGACGGCGACCTTAAGGATGTTACCTTCCACGATCCTTGCTACCTCGGGCGCTACAACGACGAGTACGATGCGCCGCGCTCAACACTCAAGGCGGTGAAGGGCCTACGGATCATCGAAATGGAGCGGAGCCGGGAGAAGGGGCTGTGCTGCGGCGCCGGCGGCGGGCATTTCTGGATGGATCTCAAGATCGGCGAGCGGGTAAACTCCATTCGAGCCACTGAAGCTGCCGGCACAGGGGCATCGACGGTCGCTACTGCGTGCCCTTTCTGTATGCAGATGATGGAGGATGGGGTTAAAATGACCGGAAATGAGCAGCGGCTCGATGTCCGGGATATCGCTGAGATCATAGCTGAGAGGCTTCAATGAAGGCTGCCCCCTACTACGCTGAGCACGAGAATTTTATCGATGCGGTATCCAAGCTGTGCGAGCGCGAATTGGCTCCACACCTATCCTCTTGGGAGAAGGCGGAGCACTTCCCTAATGACGTTTTCACTACCCTGGGAAGCCAGGGGTACCTCGGGCTCCTGATATCAGAGGAGCACGGCGGGAGCGGCGGTGACTACAAGCTAGCCGGAGCGTGGTGTGAAGTCTTCGGAGAGCTCGCATCCGTTGGGTTGACCGTCGCCGTCAACATGCACTCGCTTGTCATCAGCCATGCCCTTGAGCGCTTCGGCACGCCTGCGGCTAAAAGCGCGTGGCTGCCAAAGGCAGTGGCAGGCGAGGCCATCGGGGCCTACGCCTTCACGGAGCCCGGCGCGGGGAGCGACCTGGCGCGCATTCGCACCGTAGCGACTCGGCGCGGTGATCGCTGGGTCATCAACGGCTCAAAGACCTTCATTACGAACGGCGCTCGGGCGGATTTTATCCTCGTGCTCACAAAGACCGATCCCAAAGCGGGCTACGGCGGCTTTACGACCTTCGTCGTCGACACGAAGAGCAAAGGCTTCAAGGTTTCAAAGAAGCTTCACAAGCTGGGCTGGCACGCCTCTGACACGGCCGAGCTAGTTTTTGAGGATGTGGAGGTGGACGACTCGTGCATCCTTGGGAAGCTAGGCGAGGGGTGGGCCCAAGCCGCCTCTAACCTAAATTGGGAGCGGCTGATGCTCACCCTCACGTCCCTTGCGGGAGCGCGCCAGTGCCTTGAGTCCTCCATTACGTACGCGGGCCAGCGCGAGGCATTCGGCAAGAAGATCGAGTCCTTTCCGGTGATTCAGCGCTATATCAGCGAGATGCGCCGCAAGATCCTTTTAGGCGAGAGCCTTGCCCACAGGGCGCTCGACGTACTGTGCGCGGGTGGTGACTGCCGAACACTCGTGGCGATGGCGAAAAGGATGCTGTGCGATGATGCCGTCTGGATAGCAGACAAGGCGATCCAGGTGCATGGAGGATATGGCTATACGACCGAGTTTCTTCCTGAGCGTTGGTGGCGAGATCTCCGGCTGATGCCGATTGGAGGAGGCACGAGCGAGATCATGGCGAACATCATCATTAAGGAGCTGAGCAAGTAACAGTCAGCCGTGCCCTACTGGGGTGGCCTCCCCGTATGTCCCGAGCATAACCGGGCTTTTTGGCGGACACTCCCGTAGCATTCCCAAAAAGCCCAAAACCGACAGGCTCCGCATTTCGCCCTAGACTAAGCAGGCGTGCTCCTTTAGACTCTGGGACGCGCTTCAATCTTATTCTGTCCAGGCTTCTGCCGGACCTTCGGAACCCCGCCCAACTTTTCATGGGCCACAACACAAACTAAACCATCGCACAGGAGCTTCTGGCTTCGCCTTAGTTTTTGTGCGCTGATATGGAGTGGTACCCCCATGAGAACCCCGTCCCCATCGGCTAAGCCGATCTCGTACTCTTCGCGTCCGGGCCCAATCGAAGATTTCGTCAAGCAGCACAACGTGCGCTACGCAGGCTGGGATTTCGACGGCACCATCGCCGACACCGAGCGCCTACACCGAGCCATCTGCAGGGCCGCGCTAACCGAACTAGGGGGAGGGCAGCCGATCTCCGACCGTGCCTGGAACAGCGATCTTTTTCGCTCTGCCTTCAACCTTCCTGCAGATGAGACGAACCGCAAGCTAGCGAGTGGGCTGCGCGAGTACAGCGAAAACATGTTCCAGTCGGCCCTCGCCGCGTCGCTCCGGTCCTTGGTGCCATTTCGCGGCGATGCGGCCGAAACCGTTGCAAGAGCTATCTCGGCGAAGCGAGATGAGCTGGCGCGGTTTTACCAAACAAACGTTTCGCTCACCTCAGATCCAGAGCCTGGCGTAAAGCCGAGGCTTGAGATACCCGGTACAGTCACGGCGGAGAACGCCTCTGAGGCGCAGCGCCTCAACCTGCTTCGCCCCGTCAAGGTTGAGATGTACAGCTACGTGCGCGAGACCATCGACTCACTCGAAGCCATGGGCATTCAACAGGGGGTGTGCACGTCAAGCGCAAGGTCGTTCGTTGAGCCGCTCCTGATCAAGTTTCGGATACTTGGGAAGTTCGATGGGCTCGTGTTCGCTGGATGCGTTCCGGCCGGACACCATAAGCCGGAGCCCCTGCCGTGGCGCCTCCTCAAGGCGCGCATAGTCACGGGCAATGCAAACCCGCAAACGCTGCCGCACACAGATGACATGATCCATTTCGAGAACAGCGCCGGAGGTGCCCTCTCAGCCCTTCGCGCTGGCAGGGGGCCCACGATCGTAAAGGCCGAGAACGACGCTTCAATCTCGGGGAAGATCCAGAGCAAGCTCTCGCAGCATGGCCCGGAAAACGTACTCGGCAAAGCACTCGTGGTTCCCTGCTTGAGCCGCTTTCACCGTGAGTTCTGACGCGATCGAAGCCCTTTAGTGCCGTGAGTATCAGCCTCGAGCTAGAGGGTTGCGCTCGCAAGGAGGGCCGCTCCCGATGCGGTAGTCTCCGAGCCTTCCGTGAGGACGAGCGAGCAGCCAAAAGCCTCGCGAATCACCTGCTGCATGAGGGGCGATCGCCGAATGGCGTTTCCGCTGCCAACGACCTCGCGATGGCCCTGGAGAAATTCGCTCGGCAAGGCGTCGCGCAGCCCCTCGACGAGCCCTCGACACAGGGCTGCCGTCATGTCACCGATAGTGAAGTTGTCGAACGAAAGGTTGGTGAAGGAGCCCCTGAGATTCGGATCGCTTCGCTCTCCGCTTAAGCTGGCATTGGCCCGCAAGTCGGTGTCGACCGCCACTAGCCCCTGCTCGTGCATAGCGCTTTGAATCGCATCGAGCGACGGGGCGGAGCCGCCTGCCATCTCCCGCATGAAGCTCTCAAGCGCCCTGCCGAGTGCGGCTAGGGCTCGCCCGCCGGTGAGCGAAGCGGCAACGGCTATGAAGGAGCCACCGACATACGGACGAAACTCGTAGCGCTGCCTCGGGGAGGGCAGCTCCTTAGGCAGCTGGGGCACAACAACAGAGAGCTGTGCCCCAGTACCGATCGTAAGCGCCATCTGCCGCGACGGGTCCGTCAGGGAGCCGTAGAGCGACGCTTGATTGTCTCCGAAAGCATTGCCGACAGGCACCCCTGCCGGAATGCCCCAGCGCGACGCGAGCCCCGCCTGAAGATTGCCGACACGCGCTCCTGCCGAGCGGACTTCCGGCAACAGCGAGGATGGTACCCCTGCTCGCTCCACAGCCTCAAGGCTCCATGCGCCCTTGCGCAGGTCAAAAAACCCCCAGCTTGCCGCATCCGACGGGTCTGTTGCCACCTTTGGGCTCGCCGTTATGAGCGTTACCAGGTAGTCATGGATAGTGCCTGCACATGAATATCGCCTGAGCGCCTCAGGCTGGTGCGCCGCAAGCCACGCGATCGTCGCTGCTCCGAAGCCGCTCTGGACTGCGCCGTCTCCGCTTTTCTCCCGCAAGCGTCGGAGGAAGTCCTCCTCGTGGCAGCGCTGATCCTGCCACGTGAAGAGGTGCGAGGTGTCGCCAGAGGCTGGATTCCACAGCACCACGCCGTGCATCTGGCCCGTCACGCCGATACCCCGCACTCGTCGCCTTAGTTCGGGGGCAACACCCTCAAGGCAGCTGTCGAGAGTCGCAAGTATTCGTGAGACAACCTGCTCGCTCCGCCCAACGGGAAGCCCTTGCACGTCGCTCTCATGCGCCAGCGCCCCCGTGGCCAGAACGTCCCGGGTTTCCGCATCAACGAGCGACACGGCGACTTTGGTCGTGCCAATGTCGATTCCTAGCGTGACTTTTGAATGACCTTGAATCATTCCAGTCCTATAGCATAGGGCAGGCCAGCGCGCTGTAGAAATTTCCGTTATCCGCGGTGTGGCGCACTTTCGCGGAGAGCCTGCTCATTCTGACTCCTGCTCATCCCGGCCGGAATGGCGGTGTGCTCTGCAATTACCTTCATCGAAGGGGAATGTGAATGTGCCTGCTCTTTGGGGAGAACCTGTATGGCTCTGGCACAGCGCGCAAGCGATTTCGAGTTTCCTGTTGCTTCCGAGGGCAACAACGCTAAGCACCTGCGCCGCTTGACGCTATCTGAGGCTCCTTCGGCATCAGAGGCGATCCTGTCGCGGGGAATGGCCGTCAGCGCATGCAGCGCGCTGCACGATGTCGCACACGCGTTTCGAAGGGCTCACCGGACTACCGAAGATGATGTGGGCGCCGAAACAGATCGTTACCGCATCGCCGTCGGCAGCTACCCGGTCGGGTGCGCGCCGCTACACCTGCGACAGCCGATCGAGCAAGTGTCATCACCACAAGGCTATGCCGAGCTGCGGCGGAAAGGTCGCCTTCTCTCGCCATACCAGCCACTCAGCGACGAAGCCCTCGCCAAGTGCAGCGAGCAGATTCGGGTGGCGCTGGTGTGCTCAACGTTTCCAAGCGGGCGGTAATCATCGCCCGCATTTCCCGCGCCGATAGCGCGCCTTCCAAGACCCTCGCAGGCCGCTATCGGGGCATTCTTCCTAGCCGAGGTCGAAAAGTAGAACCTCTGACGGATCCTGTCCAGTGAGCGTGACATCCTCCACATCCTCCAGCGAGCAGGCATCTCCGCCGCACAGGAGGTGTTTCCCGTCGAGCAGAACCGCTCCGCGAGCCACATGGATCCATGCTGCTCGGCCCGGCGCGAGCCGGTGCTCAACATCAGCTTTGGGCTCGATCGTCGCCAAGAAAAGTGACGCATCCTGCCCTATAGGCAGGGCCGAATCCCGGCCGTCAGGCGGCCCAGCCACTCGGCACAGCGTGTTGCGCCGAGCCTCAGGCGGAAACTCACGCTGCGCGTACGAAGGGTCGAGGCCCGTGCGCGCGGGATCGATCCAGATCTGAAGAAGGTGCACTGGGTCGGTCGCCGACGGGTTGAACTCGCTGTGCCGAATGCCTCGCCCCGCGCTCATGACCTGAACTTCGCCTGCCCGAAGCACTTCGCCATTCCCGAGGCTGTCGCGATGCTCAAGCGCGCCCTGCAGGACGACAGTAATAATCTCCATGTCACGATGCCCATGCATGCCGAAGCCTCGGCCCGGCGCAATCAGGTCGTCGTTGATGACGCGCAGCGAGCGAAAGCCCATGTTTCTCGGATCGTAGTATTCGCCAAAAGAAAACGTGTGCCGGCTCGAAAGCCAGTCGATCTCGGTGAAGCCTCGCTGCTGCGATAGCCGTATGCTTACTTTTTTCCGCTCGCCCATGCCACGACCTTCTCAACAGCCTCAAGCGGGGTGAGCTGGCGCTGCACGCACTCTTGGGCCAACGCCGCAACTATCGCCTCGGAGCCCTTCAGCGCACCCTGCGCTATCCACTCAGCTGCGAGCACCGAGATAGTTTGGCCCACCACCTTGACGCGCCGCTCCCGCCCGCGCGGCGACGACTCCAACCAAGCCCGATGAGCGTGGGCCGCTTGCACTACCTCGGACACTCCCTCTCCAGTTGTGGCAACCGACTTGAGCACCTTGGGCTGCCACTGGTCCGGGCTGCTTTCGGCCAAGGAGAGGAGCGTCA